>CP178758.1:0-530000 GCA_047651235.1 Candidatus Electrothrix yaqonensis | reverse complement strand
AGGCTGCCTTCTTACAACAAAAGGAGCCCGAAAGAACAGGATTATTTATGCACAACCTGCTGCGTCATATACCGAGCGTTGATGAATGTCTGCTTGCCGTGCTGCAGGACAACGATCTTGAAGTAATACCCGCCGGGCTGCTCAAAAAAGGAATACGTTCCGTTCTTGAGCAGCAGCGCAGAAAGGTCCTTGACGGCAGGCTCACCGATTCCCGCTCTTTTGCTCTGCCGGCTCTGCTTGACACCATTAAGGAGGAAATCCTTGAGCTGCATCAGCCCAAATTCCGACGGGTGGTCAATGGTACCGGGGTCATTATTCATACCAATCTGGGACGCTCAATCCTCCCCGGGGATACGCTGCACCGTCTGGCGGAAACAGGCGCTAATTATTCCAATCTGGAATTTGACCTTGAAACAGGGAAGCGGGGAAGCCGGTATGCGCTGGTGGAAGAACTGCTCTGTGAACTGACAGGGGCAGAAGCAGGCCTTGTTGTGAATAATAATGCGGCAGCCGTGCTTCTCACTCTGGATACTCTTGCCAAAGGAAAAGAGGTTATTGTCTCCCGCGGACAGCTGGTCGAAATCGGCGGCTCCTTCCGCATTCCCGACGTAATGGCCCGCAGCGGGGCCAGAATGGTTGAAGTCGGTGCGACAAACCGGACACACCTGCGGGATTACCGGGATGCCCTGTCCCCTGAGACCGGCCTGCTGCTCAAGGTGCATACCAGTAACTATCGGATTATCGGGTTTACCAGCGAGGTCAGCAACAAGGAACTTGTCCGGCTGGGACAGGAACATGACCTGCCGGTTATGGAAGATCTCGGTTCCGGCTGTTTTGTTGACCTGAGTCCGTTCGGGTTGATGAAGGAACCCACTGTTCAGGAAGTGGTTGCTTCAGGGATTGATGTGGTGACCTTCAGCGGGGACAAACTGCTCGGCGGGCCGCAGGCAGGCATTATCCTCGGCAGCAAAAAACTTATTGAGCGGATCAGAAAGAACCCCATGAACCGGGCCATGCGGATCGACAAATTCACTCTGTCTAGCCTTGAATCGATTTTACGGTTCTACCGGTCGCCACACACGGTTTTTGAGCGCATCCCCACCCTGAACATGATCTCCACCCCGCTTGAAATTCTCCGGAGCAGAGCGGAACTGCTTGCCGAGGTTCTGGAAAAAAGCATCAGCACCTTCTGCACGATTGAGATTGCGGAAGTGATGTCCCGGGTCGGCGGGGGAGCCATGCCGGAACAGAATCTGCCGAGCAGAGGTGTTGTCCTCCGCCCCCTTGAGATGAAAGTCACCCGTCTTGAACAGGCCCTACGCAAGGTTGAAGTACCGGTTATCGGCAGAGTTGAGCACGACCGTCTGATCATTGATATGCGGACCGTCAGAGGAGATGAACTGCATTTTATCGACAAGGGTCTGCGGCATGCCTTGGCCACCGGGAAAGAGAATGCTGCGTAACAGGGAAGGATTCCGGAATCTTCAGGCAGGTGATGCTCTGGTCCTGCAGGAGCCTCTGCTGACTGAAGCAGAAGAGCTTCTGCCCATGCCTGCCGCTGCAGCTTTCTGGCTGCATGATCCGGCCCGGCGTGAAGAACACGGATTCAGCCCGGAACAGGAAAACGCGCTGAATATCCTGACCGAACAACGGGCAACCGCACGGGTCACAGCAGAGGACGGAACAGACTCTGCTCCCCGCATACTCGAGGATATGCTGGTCATCCCTCTGACACCGGCTGAGGAATCGGGCGCAGATCTGGTGATCTATAATATTGATCCGACCATGCTGCGGAAGATGTCGGCAGCATGGCTGGATGACCTGCAGGAAAAGATGCTGCAGCGTTTCGCCCATACCCGTCTGATCTATATTGATCCGGCAACTGATCTGTACAATCAGCGCGCTTTGGAGCTGCTGCTGTCCGCCGGGGTCCGGAACCGGACACTGTTTCTTATTGCCGCCGTTTCCGGGACCCGGACCATCTCCGGCGGTTTTCAGAAACTGCGCCAGGTTACCTCCCGGCTGCGCAGACTTTCTCCGGAGCCGCTGTTTTATTTCGGCCCCGGCCTGTTCGGTTTGATCAGCCGTCATTCTGAACGTGACACCTGCCTCAATCTCTCCCATCATCTGATCTCCCGTCTGAAACGGGAAGGACTGCGCAGAGTCCATATCGGCTTTTCCCGCTGCCGGGAACAGGATTCTGTCCAGGATATCCTGAACAGGTGTCAGCTGATTCTCTCGGAAGCGGAACGGCGCGGGCCATATAGTCTCTGTGACGATACCTTTCTCCGCAGAAAGGAGCAGCATCCCTTTGCCCTGCCCCCTGCCCCGATCCTGCGGCGCATCCGAAAAGCATGGAACGGCCTTGACCGGTTCGGCCTGATTCTTGTCTCCTTTCCGGCCGGAGGCAGAAACAACGAGGAACCGCCCGACCTCACTCCCCTGCTGCCCTCCTTCTGCTGCAGTTTCCCCCTTTCCTCCTGTCAGCTCCTGCTTCTGCCCGACTATCCAGCCGGACAGGTGAAAAAACAGGCCCACCTGCTTGCTGACAAGATTGAGCAGCAGGCAGGCAGCCGGATTTTCATCGGCTTCTGCCACTGGCCCTCTGCCGGGTTGAGCAAGGTGGACTGCATCAGAAGCTGCCGCAAGGCCATACTCCATGCTGCTTTTTACGGCAGCGGCGCTGTGGTGGAATTTAACGCCCTGACCTACAACATCAGCGGAGACCTGTATTTTGACGAAGGCGATTATAAACAGGCCATCCGGGAATATCGGGCAGGGCTGCACCTGAAGCCGAATCACATCAACCTGCTGAACAGTCTCGGCGTGGCCCTGGCCGAGACCGGTCGGCATCGCGAGGCTGTTGTCTGTTTTTCCCGCGCCCTTGCTATTGAACCGGAGAATTACATGGCCCTGATCAATAAGGGCATGAGCTGCCGGGTCCTCGGTCGCAATAATGAAGCAACAGTCTGTTTTGAACAGGGACTGCGCTGCAAAGAACATAAAGAACACGCTGAGCAGGCTTCCATCGAAGTATATCTCCAGCTTGGCAGGTTATACTGCCTGCAGGAACAGTTTGACCGGGCCGTCAGTCTGCTGGCAGAATTGCGCCGCCTGCAAGGAGAACCGGGTGAATTTATCTTTTTCCTGCTGCTCGGAGAGGCCTGCATGGGAGCCGGGCAAAACCGGGAGGCTATCAGGGCCCTGCAGCGTTCGCTGCAGATTTACCCCCAGAATGCGGACAGTCAGAGTATGCTGGGCCTCCTGTATATCCTGGAAGGTCAGGGAGAAGAAGTCGGCCTGAGCCTCTGTGACAGAGCAGTTGCCGCAGACAGTTCCGATGCCCGGCATCTGTACAGGCGCGGCGCTGCCCTGCATCATCTCAAACGACACGCCGAGGCCCTGCAGGATGTCCGGGCCGCCTTAAAAAGACAGAGAAATAATGAACAGGCCCTGCTGCTTCGTGCTATACTATATGAAGAACTCGGTTCTCTGCGCCGGGCTCGGCAGACTTATCAGAGGATCATCAGCATGAAAAATGTCACAGAGCACCGGAAAGACTTGGCGCTGGCCGGATTAGACAGATTAAGAGTAAAGAAAATCACAGCCCGGACGCAGCTGGCAAACAGCGGTGCTCCGTCCTTGGAGGAGGGAATATGATATCACGGTATATGCAGCAGAGCAGGCAGAAAAACCAATATATGATCAACACCATGGACAGCAATGATACCTGGAGGATGTTTAGGATCATGGCAGAGTTCGTTGACGGCTTTGACACCCTGTCCTCCCTCGGGTACCCGGCAGTCACCCTGTTCGGTTCCGCAAGAACCCCGGAAGATGCGCCGGAATACAAACTGACCCGCGCCCTTGCCGCCCGGCTGGCTGAAAACGGCTACGGCCTTATCACCGGCGGCGGCCCGGGTATTATGGAGGCGGCCAACCGGGGAGCAGCTGAAGCAAACGGTATCTCCATCGGCCTGCACATTGATCTGCCTTCTGAGCAGCAGATGAACCCCTATGTCAACCTGCCTCTTGCTTTCCGGTATTTTTTTGTCCGCAAAGTCATGTTTATCAAGTATTCTATGGCCTTCATCTGTCTGCCCGGCGGGTTCGGCACTCTGGATGAGCTGTTTGAAGCCCTAACCCTTATCCAGACACGAAAAATCAGACCGTTTCCCATCATTCTGGTCGGCCACTCCTTCTGGAGCGGACTGCTTGACTGGATCCGCGACCAACTTGTCGGCAACGGCACGATTGACAGGACCGATCTGCTGCTCTTTGAAGTGCTGGACGAGGTGGACGATATTGTTGCGTATATCCGTAAAACGGTTGTACTGTAAAAGGAGAAAAAGGAGATAAGTGAATGGCACAGATTGATGCTTTTTTTCAGTTGATGAACAAACAGGGGGCGTCCGACCTGCATATGGTTGCGGGCCAGCAGCCGATTCTGCGGATTCGCGGCGATATGGAGCGGGTTAAGTACAAGACCATGGACAACGATGAACTCAAAGCCATGCTCTATGAGATCTGCCCGGAACCGAAAATCAAGCTGTTCGAGGAAACCGGAGATATCGACTTCGGTTATCACATCCCCGGTCTTGCCCGCTACCGGGCCAACTTTTTTCAGCAGAAATACGGGATCGCGGCGGTGTTCCGGGAGATTCCAAGCGAGATCCTCACCTGCGAACAGTTAGGTCTGCCCAAGGTTATCAGCAAACTGGCCACCCTGCCCAAAGGACTGATCTTGGTCACCGGTCCGACCGGTTCCGGTAAATCAACCACCCTGGCTGCGATCATTGATGAAATTAATGATACCCGCAGCGATCATATCCTGACGGTTGAAGATCCTATCGAGTTTGTTCATAAAAGTAAAAAATGCCTAGTCAACCACCGGGAAGTCGGGACCCATACAAAGAGTTTTTCCGCTGCCCTGCGCGGCGCCCTGCGTGAGGATCCGGATGTCATTCTGGTCGGTGAGATGCGTGATCTGGAAACCATTGCCCTGGCGATGGAAGCAGCCATGACCGGGCATGTGGTCTTCGGTACCCTGCATACCATGAACGCTATGAAGACGGTTGACCGTATTATTGAAATTTTTCCGGCAGACCAGCAGGGTCAGGTGCGCTCTACTCTGGCGGATGCGCTCAAGGCCGTGGTTTCCCAGACCCTGTTCAAACGTGTCGACAAAAAGGGCCGATGTGCAGCCCAGGAAATCCTGATCTGTACCCCGGCTGTCCGCAACCTGATCCGCGAAGGCAAGTCCTATCAGATCCCTTCAGCCATGCAGACCGGAAAAAAATACGGCATGGCCACTCTGGATGACACCATTGAGGACCTGCTCAAAAAGAGGATGATCAGCCCGGATGACGCCTATGTCAACAGTATTGAGAAGAAAAGATTCCTGAAATATCTCAAAAAACCGCCTGGAGATTTCACGGATGCATAACTTGCAGACCTGAATGCAGACCGTCCCACACCCTGCAGCCTCCGACTGATTGGATTCTTCCTTTTCAGTCGGGGAGGTGCTGAATTCCGATAACCAAGTATACCTTGCAGCTCGCATTCTGGCCATGGTTAGCCCGATATTACAGGAGACTCCGAATTTACCGAACAGGGCTGTGCAACCGTAAAGCCCATCTCCCGCAGGGCGGCAAGATCCTCAGCAACAGAGCTGCCCGTTGTGGTCAGGTAGTTGCCGACAATGGCGCCGTTGGCCCCGGCCGCAAAGCAGCAGTACTGATCAGCCCCTAACTGCTGTCTGCCTCCGGCAATGCGGATTACCGCATCCGGCTTGATGAAGCGAAACAGGGCAATGGTGGTCAGCACTTCCTGCACAGGCAGCGGTTCCAGCTCGGCAAAGGGAGTACCGGAAATGGGGGTCAAAATATTAATGGGAATCGATTTGACACCGAGCTGGCGTAGTTCGAGGGCAAGTTCAATCCGGTCGTTCATGGTTTCGCCCATCCCGATGATGCCGCCGGAGCAGACAGACATGCCTGTTTCTGCAGCAATCTGCAGGGTGTCCACCTTTTCCTGCCAAGTGTGGGTGGTACAAACCTCGGCAAAACGCTGTTTATTGGTCTCCAGATTACAGTGGTAGCGGCTGACTCCGGCAGCCCGCAGCCGTTCTGCCCGCTCCTGATCAAGAAACCCCATTGAAGCACAGAACCCCATATCTGTCTGCTTCCTGATCTGTGCATACAGCCCGATCAGCTGATCCAGAGATTCCGCGTCCACGGAATGGCCGCTCGTGACCAGGGAAAGCCGATGCACACTGTGGGCATCATTGTCCAGGGCAATGGTCATGGCCTCCTTGTCGTCAATCAGCGCATAGGCGGGTGCGCCGGTCTGATAACGGGCAGATTGAGCACAGAAACGGCAGTTTTCGCTGCAGTTGCCGCTGCGGGCATTGATGATGGAGCAGAGGTGGAACTGATCGCCCGTAAAGTCGCGGCGCACTGCGTCGGCAGCAGCCCAGAGGGAGTGCGGATCAGCATAACGGGCAATTTCACAGGCGGTACGGCGGTCAATGGCCACGCCGTTTTTCACCTGCTCACAGATATTCCGGAAATCAGGCATGGCTGCGGTACTGCGGTTCTCAGCGGGGTGTGGGGAGGTTCGGCGGTCCCTGGACAATCATCTCCGCAATAGTCTTTCTGACTTTGGGATAGAGATGGCGCTGTTCCCCGAGAAGGCGGGCTTCCAGGGCGGCCATCCGCCGGAAGAGCAGGCTCCGGTCCATAGCCGGTGCATCGGTCTCCCGCGCATATCTTTCGTTGACGATTTCCTGACAGCGGAAGCAGCCGGGAAAACGGATGAACTGTCCGTCCGGTCTGGTCAGGGTAGCCGGGATGCCGTGCATCCTGCAGATCAGCAGCCTGTGCCGGTACAGGCCGCATAACCCGTTGTCATTCAGAGGGCACATAATCTGCGGATGCCTGCCCTCGGCCAGCGGCTGCAGGCTTTGTGCAAGATACTCCCTTGCCCGTTCGACAATCCGCTCAATACTTTGGTTATCAAGCTGGCGGATACCCTGCCAGAGATAGGCCCACTCACTGTAGGTGTGGTGGAGAAAATAGGAGTCACAGCAGTTGTCCGGGCAGCCCTCACAGGTCAGACCGATTGTCCGGGCAGGGACATCGTACTCTTCCTGCATGATCTGATAAATCTCTGCGATTTCCCTGGATAATTCTGGGGGCAGGCTGAGCTCTTTCATAATTGCTCCTGCAATTCCTGTTCGTCAAAGTGACGGACCTGATAGGACTGCACAGTCAGCTCGCCGCTCTGCCAGCTGTCTTCGGGCAGTCCGGCCTTGCGGCAGAGCTGCTCCAGAAAGTTTTCCGGTTCCGGCAGCTCTTCCCAGACCTGAGGGAGAAAGGTGGCTCCGGGGCCGCCGGGCACTTTCAGGATCACCCCGTCAATTCCCGGACGCAGCTGACAGAGCAGATCGGCACCATCGGTGTACTTCACGTTCTGCGGCGGGGTGAGCACAGAGACCTCAATCCGCACCCGGGGCAGCTCATCTGCGGTCAGCACAGGGAAACGCCGGTCGTGCAGCGCAGCATTGACCGCATGTCGGCGCACCCCGTCAAGGATCGGCTCCACGCCCAGCAGGCTGCCGATACAGCCCCGCAGCACTCCGTGCAGTTTCAGGGTGACAAAGACGCCCCGGTGCTGCCGCAGCTCAGAATCGTCCAGATCCTGCTCCGTAACAGGAGCGGAGAGCGGTCGGCCGAGTTCTTTTTCAAGAGTCTGCCGGGCCAGGCGGACCAGTACTTTTCCCTGCTGTTCAGTGAGCATCTGTTCTCTCTGTCAGAAGCAACCGCAAAGGGTGCCCCTGTCGTCATAATCCGAAGAATCCCGGAGTATCAGCGTGGCACTTCTCTTCTTTTTGTACTCGGAAATTCAAGGGGTTGTCAAGCTGTTTCTGTACCTCCCCAGTGAAGCCTTTGAACTGATGGCCCTTTTAAAATACCACTGGAAAGTGCGTTTCAACGGGCAGACGCCAAGGGCGACATTCCGGGCAGTGTCTATAAATAAGAAACAACTTGAATTGTCTTGACAAGGCTATCCTGCCCTGCCATTATCTACACTTCTTTATAAAGAAAAGAGGAGATTCATACAGGAAGAGATTTTCCTGAAAATTCAGCGCCGGGAATAAGCCGGACCGTTTCCTTTTCGTCAGAGCTTGACAGGTATGCATGAGAGGTCATTTTTATGAAACGAAACAGCCTGCTTTCTCTTCTTGCAGAATTCATCGTTCTCCCGGTTTGTTATATAGTTACAGCTATTCTCCTCCTGCTTGCACTGCTTATCTTCCTTTATAACACAGCGCCTTTAAAAGAAGTAGTACCTGTACCTCCTGTTGGCACGAATTCCGGTAAAGGAACTAAAGACACTGGCTCAAAACCGAGCGGACAACCCAACGATAAGAAGAAAACTCCACCGACACCGTCCAGCCCCGCAGATCACGAAAACGGATCAGGAGAAAAAGAAGAAACAATACAGCCCGATACTGGTGCCGAAAAGACTCCGGTACCTTCAGATACAGAGCTGGCCCCTGAACAGAATATTAAAGAGGAGAGCCCTCTCCAGGATGACCCGGATGAAGCGGGTGAAGCCGTTACGCTGACATCGCCCGGAGTAACGGACAGTCCGGTTGCCGGAGAAGAGCAGGTTGACGCAGAAGAACCGTCCTCCGCTGAAAAAGAAGAGGCTGTTCCTTCGATCGATACCGAACCCGAAGATTCTGCGGAAGAGCAGGCGGAAAGACAGACCAAGCCGCCGACCAGAGGGTCATGCGGCAAGCCCTGGACAACACCTCTTATGGAAATGACCGGGGAGATCAGGAAGGCTGAATACAGAACCCCGCCGGGTACCGGCCTGAGCGGACTGCATCTCGACGTGGAGACCGACGGTAAACAGTCTGTTGTCATTCATGTGTTTCCCGAACAGCTGACAAAGCAATGTTCAGAGCTGTTTGATTTTAAAGCAGGAGAAACAGTCACTGTTTCCGGCTCTGCATTTTTCACCGGCAGAGCAAAAGGTCAAAAAAATCTATGTGCTGCCGATATTACACGGAATTCAGAAACATTGAAGCTCAGAAATCCGGTGACAGGTGATCTTGAAAAAGACGCATGCTGTCAGAAAATATGCAGCAGAAACTGTGCTGGCAAGCCGCCGATGTGCGGAAATATGTGTATGACTCGCTGTACATCAGGCAATCATTTTTAGACCGCAGCAGCGGCCCTGACCGTCCGTCGGAGAACCTTGAAATTCCGCTTTTCACTGCCCGGTCAATCACCATATTGCATTCGGTCGCCCTTACTGAACCGCCCGGAACTGCCAGAGGCAGCTGGTCTCCAATATGCCCTGCCGAATAGCCCGTGGATGATAATATAATATACACCATGCAGCAGCAAGAAATCATTCATCGTGAAGGTTTTCCTTATCTTTTTAACAAAAAAGCATGTGCGGCCTGCGGCGGAGGGTGCTGCTGCGGGTTCAGGGGATATGTCTGGATCAGCATGAAAGAACTGCAGAGAATGGCGGCTGCACGGGGAATGGACAGCACAGCCTTTGCCGCACAGTATGTACGGCAGGTCAACGGCGGGCTATCCCTGCGGGAATACAGCATCAACGGTGAGTACCTCTGCTGCTTCTTTGACCGCATCGACCGCTGCTGCACCATCTATCCGGACAGACCGGAGCAGTGCAGAACATTCCCGTTCTGGGATGAATTCAAGGAAGACCAGGAGGAACTCTTGCACAGGTGTCCGGGAGTTATTGTGCAGTAAATCCTACCGGGTTTCTGAAGAACTTGACACGCGACGACACCCTGCCGAAGGAAAATATTTGCAGTGGTTGAGGCTCAGTACCAGGCATTCACTTCCGTACACCCTGCCTCGCCTCCACCGCCCGTGCCAGGGTGTGCTCATCCGCATACTTGATATCCATGCCCATAGGAATACCGCAGGCAAGCCGGGTGACCTTCACCTGCATAGGTATGAGGTGATCAATCAGGTAGGAGGCTGTGGCTTCGCCCGGCACGGTGGAGCTGGTGGCCACCAAGATTTCTTCGATTCCCTGGGTACGCACTCGCTCAAAGAGTTCCCGGATTTTCAGTTCGTCCGGCCCGATTCCTTCCATAGGGGCCAGCACCCCGTGCAGGATATGATAGACCCCGCAAAAGGCATTGGTCTTTTCAATGGCCAGCAGATCACCGGGGCCCTCCACCACGCAGACCAGCCGTTTGTCGCGCCGGGAATCCTCACAGATCAGACAGGGATCGTTCTCGGAAAAGGCAAAACAGCAGCTACATAGTCGGATGGAGGAATGCAGCTCTGATAGGCTGGCCGAAAGATTCAGGGCCTCGGCAGCAGGGCGGCGCAGCAGGTACAAAGCCAGTCGGGAGGCGGTTTTGCGACCGATACCGGGCAGACGGGTCAGGTCGGTAATCAGCCGCTCCAGTGCCGGAGGGACAACCTGCATGATTGTTCTCAGGGAAAGCCGGGGATGTTCAGGCCGCCGGTCAGTTTAGACATCTCGCCTTTGCCCAGCTCGGCGGCCTTGCGGGTGCCGTCATTGACCGCCGCCACAATCAGATCCTGCAGCATATCCGTTTCCTCCGGATTGACGATGCCGGGTTCAATGGCCAGGCCGATCAGCTCTCCTTTGCCGTTCACTGTGGCCGTGACCATGCCGCCTCCGGCAGACCCGGTGACCGTCCTTGTTGCCAGATCAGATTGTATATCGCCGATCTTTTTCTGCAGATCCTTGGCCTGCTGCATCATGTCTGAAATGTTCATTGTTTGTTCCTTTTCTTGCTGTTCAGCGTTCTTCAAGTATTCTTCAGGGGAGGCTTCCTCCTGATGTGTATCCGTGCTCAGGTACACGGCATTATACCCGGTCCGTCTGCAATTACTTGTCAACTTTTTCCGAAGCCAGCGGCGTCCGGTAACGCGCCCCGACCCGGATATCCCCCACATGGCCGTTAAAAATCTCCACTGCTGCCAGCACTAGGGGATCATTGGCCAGCTCTTTGCGTTTCTTTTCCACTGCCGCAGCACTGCTCGGATCTGCTTCACATCCTTGCGCATGAGGAACATAAAATTCGATCTGCAGGTTTTTCTGAAAAAAGTCCGCCGCAAAAACAGTGAGTTCATCCAGTTTTTCCCTGTCTTTGAGGACACCGTAGTCAGCCGTGTCATCATACTGAATAATTAATTTTCCGTCTTCCAAGCGGGCTGAAGACGCAAGCTGCAGGGGAGCGGCCATCCACTGATGACGATCCCGGACATAGTCGATAAATTCCGGCCAGTGTTTCCGGATATCCTTTTTTCCGGCAGGCGGGACAGCTGATCTTTTCGGCGGCGCCTTCTGTTCCGGCTGCGGAGCCGGTTCCGCTGCGCTTTGCGGTGTAGTTTTCTGTCCGGAAGATGCGGCTGGATGCGGAGGCGATTCTACCGGTTCAGGCCCGGTCCGGGGCTTTTTTTTTTCTGCTTCAGCAGCAGGACCAGTCCGGGAAGACGGTTCTTGACGGATAGAGGTCTGCTGTATTACGGCTTGCTGCGGTAGTGCAACACCGGCCAGCACCTTATCCAGCCGACCGAGCAGCTCGGTGACCGGCACCACATCCTCCACCTGAACCGCCCGGATAAAGACCATCTCCACGGCAAAACGCGGGCGGGCGGAAAAGGCCGCCTTTTCCAGACCATCCAGGAGGAGGTTGAACAGCATGAACAGAGTTTCGGAAGAATGGGCAGCAGCCGTCTCCCGCAGAAGGGCCAGCTCGTCAGCAGGCAGGTCCAGCAGCGGGCCGGGCTCCTGACTGATCCGGCAGACCACCAGACTACGGAACCAGCCTAACAGTTCATTGATGAACCGTTTGATATCCATGCCGTAGCTGTACACTTTTTCCAGTCCGGCCAAGGCCGCAGCCAAGTCCTTGCCGAGCAGGGCGCGGGCGATATCGGCAATTACCTCGTGACTGACCAGCCCCAGCACATCAGCCACCTCTTCCCCAGTGACCGTGTCGCCGCAATAGGAAAACACCTGATCCAGCAGGCTGAGGCCGTCGCGCACAGAACCACCTGCCTCCCGCACCACCATATTCAGGGCCGCCTCATCAATACTGACGCCCTCCTGCTCAGCAAGAGATGCGAAATGGGCAGCCAGCTCCGCATGGGCAACCCGTTTCAGCTCATACCGCTGGCAGCGGGACAGAATGGTCACCGGCACCTTGTGCAGTTCCGTGGTGGCGAACATGAAATACACATGCTCCGGCGGCTCCTCAAGGGTCTTGAGCAGAGCGTTAAACGCCTCGGTGGTGAGCATGTGAACTTCATCGATGATGATAATTTTGAACCGGGAGTTGACCGGCATGAAGCGGATGTTTTCCTTCAGCTCCCGGATCTCCTGAATACCCCGGTTGGAGGCACCGTCCACCTCGTGCAGATCTATTGAGCTGCCTGCCATGATCTCCCGGCAGGAGCGGCATTGATTGCACGGTTCCGGCGGCGGCCCCTGTTCACAGTTCAGGGCCTTGGCCATGATACGGGCAAGGGTGGTTTTGCCGGTGCCGCGCACTCCGCTGAAGATCAGGGCATGGGGAATCCGGTTCTGCCGCAGACCGTTCTGTAGAGTCCGGACAACGGGCTTCTGGCCGACGACCTGGGCAAAGGTCTGGGGGCGGGATTTTCTGGCAAGGACGAGGTAGGACAAGGTGATTTCAGGGAATACAGTTCAGGAAGTCCACTATCTAAAAGCATACAAAACATACCCTACAGTCATATACACTGCAACTTGAATGTTTATTAGAGTGGTAATAAAAAATTAAATAATTGCGCGACCGTTCAGCGTGTCAATTTAATTAACAAAAGAATATTTCAAGATGTTCACTATCGCGCCTTGTTCTTACTATCAATTGGTATCAGTAATAATTAACATTATTATTATTTGGTTTTACTGGTCTTTAATATTTTTTTGTAAAAAACACTTGACTTAAAAAATATTTATTACTACAAGGTAGGTATATAAATGTTTTTTACAATAAAGCTGCAGGTTAAATTTTTGCTTTTAAAAAGGAGGTGATATCTAAGGGGAACTTTTTTCAGCAGGAAGTATAAATAGCGTATCAATATCAAAGAAAACAAATATCCAAAAAGGAGGAAAAAATGATTTCAATTATTAAGACGATATCATTTGGCGTTGCTCTGGCTGTATTTGCTGCAGCAGGCAACAGTTTGGCTGCCGCCGCCCCCCCTGAAGTATCAAAAACAGCAGTGCCGGATGATCTCTGCGCAGGTGAAGAAACGACGATAACTCTGACTGTTACCGGGGCAGGGGAGGAGTTTTCAGAAACCGTACCTATGGATGTGGTGTTTGCCTTGGACAGTTCCGGCAGCATGGACTGGAATGACCCTAGCGATAAACGTAAAGAAGCTGCCAAGGATTTTGTCGATAAAATGGATGACTCCATAGATCAGGCCGGTGTTGTCAGCTGGGATAGCAATGTGGATTTCACACAACCTTTAACTAATGATTTCCTTTTAGTAAGGGACAAGATCGATGATGTAGATAGCAGCGGTAACACAAACCTTAATGCAGGGTTGAATGCGGCCATATCCCTTCTGGATAGCGGTAAACAGGCAAATGCTACCCATGTGATTATTTTTCTTACAGATGGGGATGGTGCTTACACACCTTCAGGCAGTCCTGGTTCTCCGGCTGATGCCGCCGCCGCTAAGGGATATATAATTTATTCCATCGGTTTAGGAAATGCCGATGCTGGTCCTCTGCAGGATATGGCTAATGCAACGGGAGGGCAATTTTTTTCTGCTCCTACAGCAGACAATCTTCAGAGCATCTTTGATGCCATCTTTGATGAGTTGATTATCAACACTGTTCCGCACAACGTGAACGTTGAAGAGGTGGTGCAGGGGCACATGCTGGTAGATCAAGGGTCTTTCAATATAGCACCTGACTCTATCTTCATTGATCCTGTTAATCAGCGTACAACAATTGTCTGGAACAACATCGGGATTAACGACGCGGATGCTGATTTGTCCGCCGATGAAACGGTTACCCTGTCCTTCAATGCCACGAGCAATCAGTCCGGTAACAACCTGGGCGTTGATGTTATGGGAGCGGCACAGGTGCATTATACGGATGCGGAAGGAGAAAATCCAGGAGCCGTAGATATACCCCAGGCATATATTGACGTCAATGCACCTCCGCAGGTAATGGGAGCTCATGCGAGTATAGAGTGTCTCTGGCCGCCGAATCATAAGTTCACCGATATCTCAATAGAAGGTATCACTGATCCGGATGGCGACGAGGTTGGCGTTGAAATCACATCGATCACCAGTGATGAGCCTGTCGATGCTCAAGGTTCAGGTGGAAAAAATCATGCACCGGATGCCTATGGTGTGGGAACAGATACTGCCGGCATCAGGGCTGAACGGATGGGACCAGGCAATGGCCGTGTTTATGAGATCAGTTTTACTGCCAGTGACGACAGAGGATGTACTTCTGAAGGCAGTGTCAGGGTAGTTGTACCGCACGATCAGCATGACGGGTGCGACAGTCCTGACGACGGTCAGCTGTATGATGCCACTGCTGCTCAATAGACAGGAGTCTTCTGGTTCAGAATGACACCAAATTATCCCGCCCTTTAGGGCGGGATGTAAAACCCAAGGCTTCCCGATAATCTGTGCCGTATCTTTCTACTTCAGCACAATCTCCGCATCTGCGGCAGCATCAGCGGCATGGTTGACAAAAATTTCCGCAAAGGCATCCGATTCGCCAAGACCGCGTTTCACCGGCACAACCTCAAAACCTTCCTTTTCCAGCAGCATCTGCCAAGACGGCTCTTCCGGGTCTGTTCCCGCCATATCATTCATGGCATGATCTCCGGCCACCACCATGCAGGGTTTGAGCAGCACCTTTTTCACACCGCGCAGCTTCAGCTTGTCCATCACATCCTCAAGCGAGGGAAATCCCTCCACATTGCCGATCAGGGTCACCACCTCCGGATACAGCTCCCGCATCCGGTCGGCCAGTTCAAGATACGAACCTCCTGACGGAAAATGTTCATTGCCGTGGCCCATGTAGACCAGCGCCGCCCTTTCCTCTGCCGCCATTTTCGCGTCAGCAGCCAGTGCCTCAGCGGCAGCCGTCACATCTTCGGCATAGGGATGGGCCAGTCCATAGGTGCCCAGGGCAGGCCGGCCCAGCACCACTTTATGGAACGGCTTGTACTTTTTCTTTTTGACCGTGCCCATGCGCATAAGGCTGTCCACGTAGGTGCTGAGATCAAGAAATTCCTCGCCCATAGCAATATGGGTGGGCTGGAGGACAATGGTGTCATAGCCCTGATCCTGCAGGTCGGCAATGGTGGCCAGCACGGTTTTGACGTGGAGTACGTCTTCCGGAATTTCCGGGTGGGCCTTGCGGTAGGCAGGATCATCAGCCCGCTTCTGCCATATTTTACGGATAATATTGGAAGTGAAGGCGATCTTCACCGGGGTCTCCGGAAATTTTTCCATCATTTTGGCGCGGATGTTGAGCAGCCCCTGCAGGGCTGGCTCTACCGTTGTACCGAACATGGCAAGAACAATGGCGTTTTTATGCTCCACCTTCCACCCCTCACTTGCACAGACAGTTGTTGCGCTGATCAACACAAGAACGAAAATAACAAAAAACCGAACAACAGAACGCAACTGCATAGGATACCTCCTTTGGTTCCGGTCCGGGAGCTGATACGCTGATGCGGCGGGCATCAAAAAAAATCCCGGACCAATTCATACAAATTGATCCGGGATATCCCTTCTGTACCCAGATGTCCGCTTTGTCCGCCCCTTTGCCGAGGAGGCTGAACATATTTTCTCAGGCAGGTTTTCTGACTCCCGGCTCATCCTCCTCCGCGCCTTCCCGTCTGCACAACAGACAGTGACATCATGCGGATTCGTCCCCGGTTACAGCGGCGGGCCCGTCCCGGATTCACACCGGGTTCCCTTTTCATCCGTGGTCAAACGGACACCTGAAAGCAGGTGGTACTTTAGTTAAGGGAAGGGGGGAAGTCAAGGAGAGAAGACTGCGAAATTGTCATTCGCAGAAACGAGGCAATATCCTTGTGTATATGACAGGATTCCTGTAAGCCCCATCAGATTTGCAGGAATCCTGGAGTAATGTTTTAACCTGTTCGTTTTTCAGGGTAAAATACGGGTCTGGATATCCTTCGCTATATCCTGTTGAAATTGCGGTTTCAGAGTACCTTTTATAGCTTGTTTAACTGTTGCAGACATCAAGTTATCCATTGCAAATACCATCTCTGGCGGCCTGTTGGTAACATCCAGTTTGGTTGCCATAACAGTAGCTTTTTCAGCACGGTTGTTATATCGATCCTGAGCATATTGCTGTATAGGGAGAGCAGGCGGCTTAATGGGGCCGTTTTCAAGGCGATTGATATCTCCTGGAATGTCAGGGGTATTTATCGTTATATTAATATTAACTGCATCCGCATTATCAGCAGCACCCATCAAAACAGCCACAGCTATCGCCGGAATAAGTTTCATTATCTTTATTTGCCTACGTTGTGTCATCTGTCCTTCCTCCTGTCTAATGTAATAATTACTCGCAAAACATACCTTAATAGAAGGATAGCGGTTTCAGCAGAGTTTGTAAAATTTTTTTTACTGCCATCGAACAGAAACAATTTTTTCAACTCGTCCGGCGCAATTTTATTTATGATACAATGAAAAAATTCCGAACCAAAACCGATCCGGGATATCTGTACCAGGTTGTCCGCTTTGTTCGCATCTGCCGCCCCTCACTCCACCCTCCTGCAGCTCTCCTCCACAAGCTGCCACTGCTGCTTCAAGCGTTTCTCTGAGACCGGCATGGCCGTACCGATCTCCGGGGCAAAGACCGAGACACGAAATTCCTCCACCATCCGGCGATACAGTGCCACGGCCTCCCGGCACGGGAGGGCAATGCTTCCACCGGCCTTCTGCTCCGCCTCTTTTCTTTCCAGCTGACGCAGATGTTCGGCAAAGGGCTGAACCCGTTTCGCCTTGTCCGCATCCTTATGCGGACTATGCTCTGCCCGTTCTATTCGTTTTGCCAGAGCCTGCAACCAACGTTTCCTGTTACCCGCCTCTGAAGGCGCAAAGTGAGCAAGAAAACCCGCAGGAACCAATCGCTCAAGGAGCTCCTGATACTCGACAAACCGGGCCTGATCTGCACTCCGGCTCTTGCCAGCCCGCTGTCTGCTCTGGGTGAGGGCAACCTGGGTCTTGCGGCGTTCCGCCAGCAGTTCCAATACCTGATGAAGCTGCTCCCGTGCCAGCCGGGTTATCCCCTGGCTGCGGAGCTCCTGCATAACCTGCTCAAAACTGGTCTTATCCGGCAGTTCCCCGTCAATCTGAAAGAGATCGTCCAGGATGCAGTGCAGCAGCAGGGTCTTGGTCTCTCCGGCCCCGGCCTTGAGGCCCAGGGCCAGCCAGGAGGCAGTATGGCCGGATACCGCAGCCTTACACTCCTTGGTTATAATTTTGAGTTCCTTATTAAAGACCTTGCTATACAAAAAACGAAGTCCTTCCTTATTCTGCGCTTGGGCTTGCGCGGCATCAGCGATGTACTTCAGGCAGAGCTGCTGCTCCGGCCCCTTGCCCTGTTCCAGAAGCAAGGCCGGATAGTAGAGACCCGTCACCCGGTTCTGTTGATCCCGTACCGGCAGGGGCTGCGGAGCCTCGGCAAAATCCCAGGACTGGATATCCTTTCTGATAGGCAGGTCTTCGGCCTTGCTCCCCTGCCCTCCCTGGATTGCCTGCTGAACCGGGTTGCAATGCCGGGCAAGTTCTTGGAAATCACGCGTATAATGCAGGGCCTTTCCCTGCTCATCGCAGAGACGAAAACGCATGCGAAGATGGAGCGGGAGATTGTCCAACTGCCAATCCGCCCGTGTTATGGTGACCTGGAAGCGACGGAGGAGAAGACGCTCCAAGGCCGGGTACAAAGAGCCCTGATAGAGATCCAGGCCGTCCATGAGCTGGGCCGCTGTTTCCGGCAGGGGAACAAAGAGCCTGCGCAGACGTTTGGGCAAGCCCTTGAGCAGGGCCACCACCTTTTCTTCCAGCAGACCGGGCACCAGCCACTCAAACAGGTTCGGTGACAGGGGCGGGCAGCAGGAAGCCGGGATATCCACGGTCACACCGTCCTCCTCTTTGCCGGGGCGAAAGACATAATGGAGGCGCAGCTCGCCCTGGGGACTGGTCAGGGTTTTCGGAAAGCGATACAGCTCATCACTTTCCGGTTGGCTTTGCCGGAGATCCTTTTCTGTCATCCAAAGAAAGCCGTCCGCCTTTTCACCAGACTTCACCTGTTTCCGCTTCTTGCTGAGAAAGCGATTGAGGGTAAAACGATCGTACACCAGCCCCAGACGCTGATCGTAGAAGTCGTGCAGCACCTGCTCATCAGTCATGATACCGCGCCTGCGCAGACGTTCCTCCAGCTCTTCCTGCTGCCGGACCAGGGCCAGGTTATGTTCGAGAAAGGGATATTTCCCCCTGAGTTCGCCAGGGATTAAGGCCTCCCGAATAAAGATATCCTTGGCCTCCTCCGCTGTCTTCTTGCTAAGAAGACCGTAGTTCACCCGCCGGTCTGCGGCAATGACCAGGCCGAACAGGGTCACCTTTTCCAGGGCCGTGACCTGGCCGGACTTTTTCTGCCAATGTGGATCGGAATACGAACGCTTGCACAGGTCGCCACCCAGACGTTCCAGCCAGTCTACCTCTATCGTGGCGGCCATGCGGGCAAAGAGCTGCGAGGTGTGGACAAAATCCGCTGCCACGATCCACTGTCCGCCCTTGTTATAGAGGCCGGAACCGGGAAAGAGCATGGCCTCCCGGTTGCCGCTGATCTGGTAGGTATTCTTTTCCTTGCGCAGGGCGATGTTGCGGAGGAAACCTGCGGTCAGGGCCTGATGGACCAGAGCTGGGGCGGTAGGGGGTGCCTGCGTTGTACCCTGCTTTGCCCCTGTGGAATCATCCGATTGACTGTAGGGGCGAATCTGCGTGTTCGCCCTATACATATTGGGCAGACACATAGGTCTGCCCCTACGGTCCGATGTGGCATCTCCCGGCCCCTCACCCGATTCATCCATACAATCCAAGGCCGAGGCAAACTCCTTATGCTGCCTGAGGATACGGAGAATCTGCTCGTAGATATCAAACCATTCCCGCATCCGTTGCCAAGAGCAAAAATTGGCCTCGCAAAAGCGGCGGAGCTGCCCTGCGGACGGTGTAGGGGCAGATCCCCATGTCTGCCTTTTATCAGATGATCCGGGCGAACACAGGGATTCGCCCCTACAGGCATCCCAGATATTCACCAGGGTCATGACATCCGAGCCGGGATAGTTAAAGGCCCGATGGGCCTGCCGGGCTTTTTCCAGCTTGTCCGGCGGTTGAACACGGGGATCCTGAATGGCCAGGGCCGCAGCAATGATCGCGGTTTCCCGGAGCACACCCAGCTCCGCACCCTCGATGATCATCCGGGAAATACGCGGGTCCAGAGGCAGGCGAGCCATGATCCGGCCTTGCCGGGTGAGCCGGTGCTCGCCATCAAGGGCGCCCAGTTCCCGGAGAATACGGAAGCCGTCATTGACCGCCCTGGGGGCAGGTGGATCGATAAAGGGGAAATTGCGCGGCTCAGGCAGGCGAAGACTGAGCATCTGCAAGATAACCTCGGCCAGATTGGAACGCTGGATATCGGGTAAGGTGAACTCATCACGGGCAAGGTAATCCTCCTCGCTGTACAAGCGGATGCAACGCCCCGGCCCGATCCGACCGCAACGGCCTGCCCGTTGATCGCAACTTGCCTGGGAAACGCGGGCCACCGGCAGATGGGTAGTCCCGGCCCGTACATTATAATGGGCAATGCGGGCGAGGCCGGTATCCACCACGCATTCTATGCCCGGCACAGTGATGGAGGTCTCTGCCACATTGGTGGCCACAATGATCTTGCGCTGATGGGCAGAACGGAAGATACGCCGCTGCTCCCCGCCCTGGAGCCGTCCGAACAGGGGCAGGATCAGGGCGCGGTCAGCCAGCTCCTTACGCAGCAGGGCCACCGTATCCAGGATGTCCCGCTCTGTGGGGAGAAAGGCCAGGATATCCCCGCCGGGCCGGGACATCAGCGCAACAACCTGATCCGCAACCAACCTGTCAATATCCTGACTGCTTTCATCGTCCTCGTCATCCGGGGGACAGTATTCCATAGTGACCGGATAGGTGCGTCCTTCCACCTGGATAATCGGGGCGTCGTGGAAATGCTTACTGAATTTCTCGGTATCAATGGTGGCTGAGGCAATGATCAGCTTCAGGTCCGGGCGGCGGGCCAGCAATTGATGGAGATAGCCGAGCAGAAAGTCGATGTTCAGGCTGCGCTCATGGGCCTCGTCAATGATCAGGGTGTCGTAGGCCCGTAGATTGCGGTCGCCCCGGGTCTCGGCCAGCAGAATCCCGTCGGTCATGAACTTGATCCGGGTTTTCGGGCCGGTGCGATCCTGAAAGCGAATCTTGGACCCCACTGTCCGGACCTGCCCCAGCTCCTCCTGCACCCGCTCGGTGACTGACAGGGCGGCAATGCGACGGGGCTGGGTACAGCCGATCATGGTACCCTCCCCTGCCCGACCTGCTTCCAGGCACATCTTGGGGAGCTGGGTTGTCTTGCCGGAGCCGGTATCGCCCGCAATAACGATAACCTGATTATCCCGAATGGCCTGAACGATCTCGTCCTTGCGGTCGGTGATGGGGAGCTGTGTAGGGTAGTTAAGCTGCATGGGAATGGGTGCTGTTGCGTACAGTTGTTTTTCTGGGGAAACGTTTTAGGTAGCCACTCTACCCGATTCCTGGGGAGGATGCAAAAGGGGGTTTGAGTGGGGAGGGAAAACATGAGTTTTCTCTTTTGTAGTAAAAGAAAGTATTGTCAGAACCAGAAGAGATACTATGACGTAACTCCACATAACAATGTATAAAAGCTTGCTACTATTCAAAAACAAGAAAAATTCCTTGACAGGCAGATTATCAATACCGATAATCAATACTAGTTGACAAGCATCTGTTTGATTGCATATATGCTCTAAGTATTTCTATGTTAACCATTTGATGTTATACGAACAGACATTCGCAATCAATACCTGTACACTCAATATAAAATGCACCTAAATATAGGAGGAATGATATGTCTATCAGAAAAAGCGTAACATGCCTAACAAATGATGAACGTGATTCTTTATTGGCCGCAGTAATAAGAATGAAAGCAACTGTTGCCAACCCAAACGCCCCAGTGGATAAACAGATTTCAGTCTTTGATCAGTTCGAGGCTATTCACTTGGGATGTCTTACAGTGACAGTGCCTGATGGAAGCAATGTAAATATGGGGCATGGCGGACCAGGATTTCTACCATGGCACCGTGAATTTCTGCTACGCTTTGAAAAGGCATTGATAGAGCACGGCTCGTCTATTGGTTTACCATACTGGGACTGGACTGATCATACCGGCACCCTGGAGAGGCTGTTCGTTGATGAATTCCTTGGAGCTAGGGACGGTTTAATCATCTCAGGGTATTTTGGCTATGACGCACCAGGTACTGGAGAAAACTCCTTTCCACGACCCGATTGGTGGCCTGAAGGATTGGAAGGTTGGCGGATCAGATCGTCTCTTGATGGTGGTCTTGGTACCACTCTCTTGCGTAGGCTAAACTCTCGTAGTCTTGCGATCCCTGAAGATGTTCGACGAACTTTAAGCAGGCCTGTATATGAAGATTCAGGTACCGTTCTTGAGGTTGATCCGATAAGCGGAAGCGGAACCTTGGACAGCCAGCCGAGAGGATTCCGAAACCGATTGGAAGCAGGTCGAAGAATGCATAACTTTGGTCACGGCTGGGTAGGCGGACATATGGGGAATCGCTATGCCTCGCCAAATGATCTTATTTTCTTTCTTCATCACTGCAATATTGACCGGCTATGGGCAGAATGGCAGGAGAATGGTCATCAAGGCATTGCTTATTATCCTGGACCAAATTCAGGTGAAGATGAAGGCCACAAATTGAATGATGCAATGTGGCCATGGGTGGGTGATCGGGAAGGATATATATCACGGCTTCTGCCAGATGATACTCCTATTCCCGATGTTACCGGAGAGTCTGAAAGGACACCGGCGGATGTTATTGACCATCGGCCATTAGGGTACATTTACCAATAGGCTCAGTTAACTTAGCTTGATAAAAAAGGGAAGGCAGTTCACCCTGTCCTTCCCTTGAGTTCAACATACTTCACCAATATCTCCCAAGCCTTCTCAGTATTGTACGGAGTTTCCGTGAAAGCATCACGCTGAAACCGGCGAAAAAGAGCTTCAGGCAAGGCTGGGAGGAAGCCGTGAACGGAGAAACAATGCCGGTTGATGAACTATGGACGGATATTGAAACTGACCTCACCTAAGCCCTTCCTCACCCCTGACGCTGTTCCTTTTCCACAGTACCCTTCCTAGCCAGATAAGAACAAAGCTATAACGCAACCATTGTCTTTCCTCATCCCCTTCCACCATAGTCCAACCATCCCCCACACCATAGTGCAACCATCCTTTCCACCATAGCGGAACCCTCCCTCACAAACTGGTTGACACCCTCCTCCGCCCGCCTTGATGCAGAACGGGCGCATTGCCTACAACTGATAGAGAGCTGCCTGCACAGTGAGCTGTGGCAGCATGTGCAAGCGTTAGTATCTGTAATACTGACACACTTAGACCGGAGAGCTTGGTGGACAGAACGACTGGCTGCTATAGAGATGCGGCTATCTGCATCCCGGCAGAGTCGCGACTATAGAGATCAAGGAGTTTGTCTGGGTGAGTTAGGTTACACCTATGAACAACGCGGAGAGTATGAGCAGGCCTTATATTGGTATGAGCAAAGCCTAGCGATATGGCATGAACTGGTGGAACGGAAGCACGAAGGTATTCTTCTTAATAATATAGCCGGTGTTTATAGCGAATTAGGCATGCACGAGCAAGCCTTGCAATATTACAAACGAGATCTGACTATTTGCCGAGAAAATAGTGATCGAGAAGGAGAAGGCTATTCTCTGAATAATATAGGTCTATCTTATTATAACCAAGGCGATAATAAGAGAGCCTTGGAATATTACTACCAAAGCTTACCTATTCAACAGGAGACTGGGGATAAAATCGGACAAGGTACAACTCTAGACAACATTGCTATCATTTATAATGCGCAGGGAAAGCCGAGCAAGGCAATAAAATATCATGAACAGGCCTTAACAATAGTAATAGAGCTGGGGGATAGGAAATTAGAAGCGGAGTCATGCTGGAACATCGGTCTCACCTATAAAGATATGGGCGACCTTGCCAAGGCAGATAGATACATTACTCTTGCCGTGCAGATTGCAGAACAGATCGACCATCATGCATTGAAGCAATTCCTTGATGGATTAGCACAGGTGCGGGCAGCGCAGCAAGGAGCATAGATTTTCCCCTCCTATGAGAACAGGCTCGACAAGGCATGCCTCCTACGTAAGACTTACGTAGGGTAATAGGTTTCACCTTCCTACCCTAATAGGTTCGTCCTTCCTGTTAGGGTAGGTTTGAGGGAGCATGCCTGCATGTCCTGTCCTGAGCACTAAAGGCAGGCTCAGAACGGCGGCAGCCAGCTCTGGCCGAAGAAGCCCTTGCTGAAATACCGGAGTCCCACATACACGGCCAGCACGATAAAGAGCCATTTCAGCCATTTTTCCGGGATGTACTTCTGGGTTTTCGGCCCGATGAACGCGCCCACAGCAACTCCGGCCATTTCAATGCCCACCAGCTCCCAGCTGATATAGGTTCCTCCGACAACCACAAAGGAAAAAATACTGCTCACCATACTCAGCAGCACAGCCAGAGCCGAGGTGCCTGCAACAATGTACATGGGCAGGCCGATGATGCTGGTCAGGAAAGGAACATAGAGAAATCCGCCGCCGATCCCCAGAAACGAGGCTATGGAGGCGATGACCACGCCGCCGAGCACCGCAAGGAGCGGGTTAAAGGTGAATTCTGTGCCATAAAAGGAGAAAGCAGTCTTGGTTAGGCCGAACGATGAGACCGTCACCCCCTGGGTGTCCGAGGCACCTTCCTTCATTGCCTTCTGGAAATTCTTTGCAGCCTCATTGGCCTTGCTTTTTGAGGCCCGGCTGCGTTCCGTGGTCCCGTAGAAGAGAAACCCGCCGATCACCAGGACAGCGACACCGAACCAGCCGATATACTGACTGAGCTGAATTTTTCCGGCAGTCAGCCAGGGAATGAGCAGGCCGCCGGCCACACTGCCGAGGCCCATTGCCAGCCCTAAGGGCACCACCAGCCGCTTCATCCGGAAAAAACTGTAGGTGGAGATCAGGGCAGCCAGCCCGACCAGGAACTGGTTGGAGGTCCGGATGGTGTCGGTGAGCAGCTTGTTCAGCTCAGGGTTGGTTCCCTTAAACGTGACAGCATAAGCACCAATACCGAAAATCGTCAAATGCCCTACCCCGGCCATTATCCCGCCGAAGGCCCCGACTGTAGTGAAAATCCAGCCCACCCAGATCGCCCAGAAAAAGGCGGCAACATAGTTGATCTTCGGTGCACCGGGGATTCCGGCAAAACCTTTTTCCGCCTCCATATTGATATGCCCGGGTTCTGTTCCCCTTGGCGTCTTGGCAACAACCTCACCCAGCTTGCCGGGCAAATCCAGCTCTGCAGCAGGGGCCTGTGTCGGCTGGCTCATGAGCAGGGGAGGGCTGTTCAGCAGCATGATTGCTGTCAGAAGCAGAAGACACCATCTGCTCCAAGTTCTGTTCTCCATGATTTCCTCCATAATATTGAATAAAAAACATGTTCAGGAGCATCCGCCGGATTTCTCCTGCCGGAATGCTCTGCAATGGCCTGCAGGCCGCTCATCCCGTTTTCCTTACAGAAAATCAGTTGACAATGAACTGCCGAGCGTAATATACTATGATTTTTTTTGTATGATACTGATTTTTTAAATTTTTTAAAAATGATAATCAAAGATAACAAAGGGCATCTTCTTATCTCTCTGTTCATAGATCCGGAGAATAAACACGATACAGGACAGCATAATGAGTAATGCACGAGCAATAATATACAATTTTCTTTCTTTCTTCTATCGGGATGAAATTCCGCAGGCATTTATTGAACAGATGCGGACCCCTTCCTTCCTTGAGCATCTCACCAGCTTGGGAGAAAACGCTCCGACGGAAGATTTATCCTCCGGCTGCACCAAAATGAGCAGAGGCCTGCAGACAGGTTCAGCGGCAGAAGTCTATAACGAACTGCGCTATGAATATGCTGATCTTTTTCTCAATGCAGGGAAAAATCCGGTCTTCCCCTATGCCTCCTGCCATGTCACCGGCGAACCGCTGGTCATGCAGCAACCGCTATTTGCAGTGCGGGAGGCATATGCTGCTGCCGGGGTACATAAAAATCCGGCCTGGCCTGATCTGGACGACCATATTGCGGTGGAACTGGAGTTTCTGGCGTATCTGGCCGGACGGGAAGAGACAGAGGAGCAGCAGACAGATTTTTTTAGCAAGCATCTGAGTTGGGCAGCAACTTTCTGCGACGTGCTCAGCACAGCTGCGCAGACTGATTTCTATCAGGGACTGGCCGAGCTGACCAAAGCCGTACTTGCGGGAACCGTTGAGGAGGCGGAGATCGAACAGCTGGCTCAGGCTGTTGCCCTGCTTGAACTTGACCGGAAACCTGTCACCCTGACCCACGGCGCGGTTGAACCGGAGGCGGACAGGAGGGTTAAAACCCACTGCTATATCTGTCTGGGACTCTGCGGCCAGGAAGTCACAGTCCGCGACGGGATCATCACAGGCTGCAAAGGGTTGGCCGGTGACCCCAAAGGCGGCGGGCGGCTCTGCATCAAGGGGGCCAATGCCCATAAAAACACCTATTCCGCCTATCGCCTGAAAACGCCGCTGATCCGGGAAAACGGCCGTTTCAGAAAGGCGTCCTGGGACGAGGCCCTTGATCTGACCGCGACCAAGCTACAGAGCTTTGATCCCAAAACCGTAGCATTTCACCGGGGCAATGACTTCAACAGCTGGTGCCATGAAGCGGTGATGGCGGCCTACGGCACCCCGAACAAGGGCACCCACCGCCAGATGTGCGATAATGCCAACCGGATGGCCAACGAGCACTGTTTCAGCGAAAAGCGACCCTGGATTGATTATGCCCGTTCCGAGTTCATCCTTCTCTTCGGCATGAACGAACTGGCCACCTCTGCCGGACAGCGCAAGGTCGGGCTGCTTAAACAGGCCGTCAAAAAAGGTGCCAAGCTGGTGGTGGTTGATCCCCGGCGCTGCGAAACTGCCGGTCTGGCCACGGAATGGGTGCCGATCCTGCCCGGCACGGACGGGGCAATGGCCCTGGCGATGACCTATGTGCTGGTGAACGAAAATCTGTACGACACGAATTTTGTTACGGAGTGGTGCTACGGTTTTGCCGAGTTCAAAAAACGGCTGCTGGGCGAAGAGGACGGAGCCGCCCGGACGCCGCAATGGGCCGAGGCCATCTGCGGGGTACCTGCCGCGACCATTGAACGGCTGGCCCGTGAGTTTGCCGCTGCCGCTCCTGCTGCCGGGGTGATGTCCTGGACCGGGGTTGCCCAGGTGCCCAATGCCGTCCATGCTACCCAGGCGATCCAGGCCCTGAACGCCCTTATGGCCTGCTTTGATGCGCCCGGCGGCCCTGCGCTGATCAGCAAACGCAAGCTGGCTTCGCCCTGGGTTGATGACCAGCCCAAGCCGCCCAATAATGCGGAGAAATTCAAACTCAATAAAGCCAAGCTCTGGAGCGGCTGGATTCCGGCCCATTTTGAAGAGGATGTCCTGGCCGGACGGCTCAAGGCCATGCTCTGCTATTTCGGCAACCCGGTCATGTCGGACAGCTCCGAACCGTCAGTCCGCCGGGCTGTGGAGCAGTTAGAGTTTTCCTGCGCCATTGACTGCTACATGAGCAACACCACGGAACTCTGCGACGTGATCCTGCCGGACTGCACCTATCTGGAGCAGAGCCGGGTAACAGCGGACTGGATGTATGAGTCCTTTATCTCGCTGGGACAAAAGGCCATTGCGCCTATGTATGATTCTCGTTCCGTGGTTGCCATCTTTACCGGATTGGCACAACGCCTCGGCTACGGTGAATATTTTCCCTGGCAGAGTGAGGACGAGTACATGGAAAACCAGCTCCGCAACCAGCCGGTTACTTTGGAGGAGCTGCGGAAGACCGGCTATCATATTACAGATCCCCAGGAGTTTTATAAATACACAAAATGGGGTTCAATGAATCCGCCTGCTGGATACGGTTCTTCTGGCAACAGCGTGACCGGAAAATATAATTTCAGCAACCCGGCAGCGGAAAAGGCCGGGCTGAATGCCCTGCCCGACTATATTCCGCCCTATGCGGACTGGCCCGATTTGCAGCCGGATGAAGACTTTCCCATGATCAGCGGCTATTTCCGGGTGCTTGAGCACGAACACACCTCGACTGCTTGGAATTCTGCCCTGATGAAGCAATGCGGCAGCAATCCGGTCTGGATTAACTATCAGGATGCCCGGCAGCTCGGTATCGCTGACGCTGACGAAGTACTGGTTGCCTCGCCTTGGGGAGAAGTCACGGCTGTCGCCAAGGTAACTTGGGATATCCGGCAGGGTGTGCTGGCTGCAGCTGGCGGGTTCGGCAGCAAATACGGGATAGAAGGTGATCCGAAGTATCCGCAATGCGGCGGCTTCAACACCAATGTTCTGCTGCCGCCTGCCCTGGCCTGTACATGGTCCGGCACCCCGCCGCTGAAATATATCAAGAGCAGGATTCAGAAGGTCTGAGTTACCTGGTAACTTGAATCAAAAAGGAGGTAATGCGGGAAAAATAACAGAGGCAGAAAAAACGGTAACAGGAATTACGTATTCAGTCATTATCTGCTGAGAAGAAACTTTGAGAATCCAAAAATCGAGCGTATGGATTTTTAGCTGCTTCTCAGGAAGAAAAGGAGAAAATATGAGCTTTCAGGATTTGGAAAACAAAGTTATTTTTTCGTTGAAAAACGGAACGGAAAAACCGGCAATAAAAGCGGTAGGGGTTAAATTCTTTCCTAAGGGTTCTGATATTCCGAAGGAGAAAGACAGCAATGCAGAGGACATCAGTACTCCTTGGTGCGGTGCAGTAAAACTGGCATCTGACGGAGATTTTATTGTTATTACGAAAAAAAATATAGGGTGTCCTGCTGCGGCAATAGCTTTAGGACTTGTTGATCCAGATGATCCTGAGCCGTTGGAGGGAAGTCGTAAATATACTTCCCTGATGAAAGACGCCGCCAGCCCCAAAGATTTTACCGACGGATATGTTTATGCATGCAGGGCAAGCGGACATATGGAGTTTGCTCTGTTCGGCCAGGAAGACTGCGGACGCTATAAAACCTTGGGTGCTTCATTGAAAGCGGTTTCCGGAATGACGGGGATAGGCAAAGAAGCGATGGACGCAGTGGCGGCTTTTCCGTCCAGCTGCACCGACTATGAACCTGACGTGGTTGTAATGGGGGTTACTCCCAAGCAGGCAATGCGGATGGTTCAGGGCTATGCCTTTATGAACGGAGAACGGGTTGAATTCAACACGATCGGCATCCGTGGAGTCTGCGCTGATGTGACCGCCTACCCGTTTCTTGAACAGAAGATGAATGCTTCCTTTTTCTGTTTGGGAGCCAGGGCTCTCGGAGGATGGGAAGAAGACCGTCTGGCTTTGGGAATGCCGTATCATGATTTTAAGATTATGGCCGAGGGAATAGATGAGTCTCAGAACGGCTTTCCGTATAAACTGTTTCCATAGTTTGCAAATTATTAAACTGCTGACCAGCCGCCGTGACCGGCTGAAGGCTGACCCGGAGTATCATCGCCAGATGAACCGTCAGAAACTAAACGACTCACCGACTGAAAGTCGGTGAGTCGTTTAGTTTTTACTGTGGTAAGCGGAGCTGCTCTGACAGGACTTCTGGCTGTCACCTCCGTTCTTACTCTGTACTTTATAACTTGGTACGTCTATATTGAACGGCCCCTGCATACAGCATACCCTATGCTTCTGCTGTTCATTATGACAGTATTCCTTGAGCTGGCCGGAGGCATTTCCTTTCCGGGCAGGCAGGATAGTATGAAAAGCCTTTGACTTGTGCTCTAATCCTGTCTAAGTATCCTGTGCTGTACAGCACGTGATCTGAACTCATTAGATTTCCTGTAAATCTAAAAAATTCGTCTCGCAACTTACTGATACAGCGTATTTATCAAGAATAAAAAACTGAGTTTTTCAGGAGGTCTATTCCTCCTCCTCCGGATCAGCACCGGGATAGGCAACAGAGACGGAGATCTTATCAACGGAAAATTGGGGCAGAACGATGTTGGCAAAAACCGTATTGCCAGCAAAGGCTGCAAGAATTTTTTTCATTATGTTGCTTGCCTGCTGAATCCCCGAATCGAGCGGTAGTTCTGTTTTCCTGACCGCTTGCTGAACACTATCTGCCAGAGCTGGCCCCGTCCTGAACGAAACATCCCGGCGCAGCACAGCAGGTAATACTTCCACATCCGGTAGAAACGTTCATTATACCGATGCTTCAGGCTGTCCCAGTTCCTGTCAAAGCGTTCTGCCCAGGCCATCAGGGTAGAATCGTAATGCCGACCGAAGTTATGCCAGTCTTCAATGAGAAATATTTCTTCCATTGCCCGGGTAATATGCGCGGCAGAGGGAAGTTTCCCGTTAGGAAAG
Source organism: Candidatus Electrothrix yaqonensis (assembly GCA_047651235.1). Lineage (GTDB taxonomy): Bacteria > Desulfobacterota > Desulfobulbia > Desulfobulbales > Desulfobulbaceae > Electrothrix > Electrothrix yaqonensis. Next base: position 500,135 of record CP178758.1, on the reverse strand, counting down.
ATGTACTTGGTGATCCACGGGTCAGACGTCGCACTTGTTTTATAGTAGCCGGTATGCAGGAGAAAAAGCCCCTGCCGACTGAGCAGTTCCTCCACCTTTGTAAAAAAAGTACGGTAGTTTTTCGGTCCGACATGTTCAAACATACCGACGACCGCAATTTTGTCGAAGGTTCCGGTCAGCTCCCGATAATCTGTCAGCCTGATCTCCCCCTTTCGCAGTTCCAGCTTCCGGCAGATCATATCCATCTTATCGATCTGAGCCTGCTCCAAGGTCTCCGCCTTTTCCCAGTAGCCGCAGGTATAATTCATGGTCGGATCAAGGGTGGCTGCGAAGACATCCTGGCCCGGATCATAATGCTGTTCAGCAATCTGAAAAGCCCGCCTGCGGCTCTGCAGATTCCGTAACCAGTTATAAAGCGCACTCAGAGCAATGCGGAAACGGACACGGTTTGACAGCTTTTTTTCAATATCTGATTCGATACTGAGCAGACGGTCGAACAATTGATCAAGGGCCGGACAGTCCCAGAGACCGTCCATGTACGCCTCCCCGAAACCGAGAGAACCCTGTGCGAGGATACGCCGGTATACCACCGGGTCATGTACGGTAATGTCCCAGGGCTGATTGCCGTTAAACGAGACACCGGCTAAGGCAAGAATTTTCCGCAGATGTTCGGGAGGACGCGAGGAATTTTCCATAATTGGCATAGGCTTGCTCCTTTTTCAGAAAGTTTATTTTTCTGTTGCTCCGCTGCCGCCCGGTTCTTCAATCCAAGCCAAGATAAAGGCTGCACCGGATTCCGGTTCAAGTCAAACAGTAGCTGACATCGCCGGATTATTAAGCCTATAGAGCACATGACACCTTATCAATACGTTCAATGTGCTCTTCCTTCATAGACATCAGAGCAGATCAGGATATCGCTTGTTCTGTCAGGCTCCCGGCCGGGTTCTCTTCAAACAGCAGAACTCCAAGGGCAACACCGCTGATCACGGAATAGGTTGGCCCGACAAACCAGCCGATAACCGGGATCATGGTGAGGAGCAGTCCGGCTGCGCCGAAAAAGAACACCTCGCCTTTTTTGCTCCAGAGCAGGGAAAAGCTCTGCTTCGGGTCCATGCCGCGACGGTCTAGGTAGGGATCGATGTAGGCTGCACTGCTCAGGAACATCTGGAAAAAAAAGACCACAGCCCCGGAAAGGAGTGCGCCCGCAACCGGAATGGCTGACAGGGAAAATCCGGCAATCACCACCAGCACGGAAGCTGCGATTGTGAGCAGGAGCATCAGAAGCAGACGGTGGATGGAGGAGAGGATGCTCCGCCCGGCAGGCGCAGGTTGCCCGGTCATAATGCATTCTGTCTGTTCAGACACGAGATCAAGAAAGGGGATGAACACCAGCAGCACAATACTGCGGAAGACGATGTAGAGAGGGCCAGCTACCAGGATGCTCAGGGCGATCCAGACCGCAAAGCCGATCAGGCCGGTCCAAGTCTGATCCGGGAAGAAAAGGTGCTGCAGATAGTCAGACAGTTCCCAGCCCAGGGTAAAGAAGCCCGCTATGGAAAGGGGAACCAGCAGGACGGAGATGCAGATGGGCAGGAGGAGTTTTCGCCACTGCCCGTGCTTCCAGATAACTTCATGGCCGACTCTAAAGGCCTTGATGGTCTTTTTCATGGTGAACAGTTCCGTTTTTTGCGTGATGTTTGGGGCCTCCAAAACAGAAGGGGCGGTTCGTGAACCGCCCGTACTTATTGCCTCCGCAGCCCCAGCAGCCTTCTCGCTTCCGCCTCTTTTTTGCGCAATCCAAGACGCTGGAATTCCGTCAGAGCGCGGATGAGCAGCTCTTTTCCCTTTTGGCCGTGGTTCAGTTCCAGATGGGCTTTGCCGAGATAGAGCATGGTTTCGCCGAGGGCGTAGTGTCTGCCGATGGCAAAGGCGGCTTTTGCTTTTTCGAGGTAGGGGAGAGCTTCCCGGAAGGACTGCATGTCCACAAGGATTTTGCCCATGATCAGGCGGGCCTCGGCGACAGGCTGGTAGTCATCCGGATCTTCGGCGTTGTTGAGGAGCCATGTAAGAGATTTTTTGCAGGCGGATCGGGCTGTTTCGTATTCTTTGAGAAGGCGGCAGGTTTCTGCGTATTCGTGGAGATATGATGCTTTCGTGTTAGGACCGCTTACGGCCTTGTATTTTTCAAAAGAGATCGTCAGTAATTTTTTGCTTTCGATCTTTTTGTCTAGTTTTGCATAGTTTTGAGCTGTGCATATAAATACTACTGGATAGCTTAACTTGTATTTTTCAATAATTTTAATTCGGTGCAAGAATATAGGTTCAGCCTGTTCGTATTTCTCTTGAAACATATACACTCTTCCTATCTTATATTGATAGTGGGACTGACTAGTTTCTCGTTCACTGGATTGTTCAATTGCCTCCATCAGGCACGATTTTGCCTTGTTCCATTTTCCCTGCTTTGCAAAACTCCACCCTAAGTTATTTAAAGAAAATATCTTTTTTGTTCCTATTTTTTCTTTTACAGCAAGGCTTTCTTTGTATGCACGTTGCCCTTCATTTTTTATGGACATATAGTCACTGCAATCAAAACCGATATCATTCAATATCTCTGATTCAGTTATTGAGTTTCCCGTTTTTCTTGCTATATCCAACGCTTTTTTCAAATATATTACTGAAGTTTTTTGTTGGGTACGTCTTCTGCAAACATATGCCATTGCAGCAAGGGCTCGTGTTTCCGCATAATGATTTTTAGAGGCTCTTGACAGAGTCAATGCCTGCTGCGCATACATTTTGCTTGTTGAAATATTTTTCTTTCCTAACCGCCAAGTTAATCGACTCAATATTCTTGACTGCAAAGGCATATCTTGTATCTGTTCGGCAATGCTGAGTCCTTTCTGTAAAACAGCTATACTCTGTTCAAGAGGAGTCTGGTTGCCTGAAGAAGACAAAATGAACTGATAGATGTCTCCAAGAAGATAGCATAATTCAGCAGCTTGCTTTTGGTCTTCATTCCTTTCATACAGAAGCAAAGCCTTTTCAAACCAAGTTTTTGCTTCCTGCTGTTTTCCTCCTTTTCTATAATACAGCCTACCAAACTCGGTATAAAAATCCGCCTGCACTTTTTCCGCAACCTGTTCCACCAATGGCAGATGCTCTTCAAGTAATTTTATCCCAAACTGAATATGATCTTTCTTCTCCTGCGGATCACCACCATATTCCTCCGCCTTTGCTAGCTCAATCACCAGCCTGATTTTATTTTCCAGATATTCCTGCAGAGAAAAATTGCGTTTCCCCTGTTCCAGAGCCTCCAGCCCCATGCCCGCGCAACGCACGGCCTCGGCAGTGCCGTACCGGATATTGGCGTTCTCCGCCGCTTTCAGCGAATACGCAACAGCTTTGGGCAGCACATGCCCGTGATGGAAGTGAACAGCCAGCACTCCGGCAATCTCATCGGCATCCGGCTGATGCAGCTCCTCCAGACGCGCGCCGGTTTCGGCATGAAGATGCTCCTTTTTTGCTTTCGGAATCCTGTCGTACACGTATTGCCGCAGCAGATTATGCCGAAAGGAAAAGACATGCACCCGATTGCCGTTGGCCAGATCCTTTCCGTCCCGGTCATAAATCAGCTGATGCCGGTTCATCAGCTCTTTGCTCAGGGTATCGATCAATTCCCAGCAATCAGTCTGCTGAATTTTGGCAACCACCTGGACAAGAAAATCATCGCCCTGCACACTAGCGACGGTCAGCGGTTCCTGCAAATCCTTGTCCAGCCGGTCAACCCGCTCCCGCAGGACCGCCTCGATTTTCCCAGGCAAAGCGACATGTTCGTCAAGCCCTTCCGCAAGATGACAGCGGACGACCATCCCATTCTGCTTCTCGCAGGTGAGCTGCCCTTTTTCCTCCATATTTTTCAGCAGCTCGGCAAGAAAAAGGGCATTTCCCCGGGTGCGTTCCGCCAAAAGCTGCTCGAACTGGCCGGAAAAATTTGTTCCGTATTTTTCCGTCAGAAAGGAGTGGACAAAGTCCCGAATTTTAACGACATCCTTTTCTCCTTCTGTTGAAACATCGAGGGAGAATTCCCGTGCACCATACCGCTCAAGTCGGTTCTTTATTTCAGCAAGCCGCTCAGAAATTTCATGGGGACGGAAGGTGGCGATCAGGAAGATTCTGCGGTTTTCCAGCTCGCGGCCGAGGTGGAAGAGCAGGTTCAGAGAAGATTCATCGGCCCAGTGGAGATCATCAAGAAAGAGCAGCAGAGGAAATTTGGCCGAAACTTCCTGCATGATCTTGGTGTACCAGCCGTAAATCTGCTGCGGATTCAGATCCTGCGGCGTGGTGACAGCTGGCGCGGTTGTTCCGCTCCGCAGTCCCTGCTTTTCGACCACCTTCTGCAGGGCCTTGATCGGGGTGCCGAAAATACCGATGAGTTCAGGGCCGACCGTCCAGACCGTTTCGACCGTAAATTCTGCCACTTTCCTTAACTTGCCGCCGGATTCCTGCACCTGCTTTTCGCTGCCGCTGAGCTGTTCCAGTATAGTGCGGAAGGGGAGATAACTGGCCTCCCGCACCGTGCATTTACCGCAGGCGGCAACCGCATTCTCCTGCTTTTCCTGCACACGGCGCAGCAGTTCGCAGGCCAGAGCACTCTTGCCCATGCCTGCCTCACCGGTGATAAAAGCGATCTGCGCCTTTCCGGCAAAGGCCTGCTCTGCCAATGCTGTGAGCTGATCAAGGTCTGCCGTGCGCCCGGCGAAAAATGGTTTGTTCATTTACTGCTCCGACTTGAGTACCGACAAAAACGCGGACAGGGGAATCTCCACATTGCCCACCGTCTTCATCCTTTTCTTCCCCCCTGGCAGCTTTCTCATTCCTCCGCCCTGCTGCTCTTCGGTTCTTCAATCCGGACTAAGGCCATGCCGTTCTGCATCTGCATCCCGGCGACCTCCACCTTGCGGGTATGGAGTCGGTTGTCCTTCACCACAAAGACCGTTTCAAAGCTCACCGCAGACCGGGGCAAGGCAAAGGCTGTGTCCAGGGCCAAGGTACGTTCTGCAATCTCCACCGTCTGATTTCGGGCCGTATCAGCGTCCCGGACGCTGACCTGAGGCAAAAAACAGCTGTTGAACAAAAAAAGATTGCAGGAAATGCGCTTCAATATTACATTGAACCTTCACTTTTATCGGTATTCTCATTCCGGTAAAATGTCGGGGCGTAGCGCAGCCTGGTTAGCGTGCCTGCCTTGGGAGCAGGAGGTCGTAGGTTCGAATCCTACCGCCCCGACCATTTTGTTTATTTCACTATTTCACTCCGCTGAATTCAGCAGATCAGCATATTCGGGCAGGCTTTTCTTCCGCCTTTTACCAGTCCACCATATAGCAGGACAGTTTGCGGCCTTCCTCAAGATCCTTGCCTTCCATGAAGCGCTGCATGGATTCCGCAGCAACCTTGCCCTGATACACAGCTTTAGCTGCAGTCTGCGGTCCGAGCACATCATCGCCTCCGGCAAAAATCCAAGGCACTGAGGTCTGCAAAGTACGAGGATTGACCGCATAGGTTCCCCAGGATTCCAGCTGCAGATCAGCGCCCTTGTCGGCATCATGCTGCACCTGCTGGCTGATGGCCGGGATGATGGAGTCAGCCTTGATGATAAAGTTTGAGCCCTCCTGCACCACCGGGCGGCGCCGACCGGAATCATCCGGCTCTCCGAGTTCCATCCTGACGCACTCGACCCCGGTGAGCTGATTGTTTTCGTTTTCATCGGCATGAATTTTTACCGGGGAAGCAAGGAATTCCATCCGCACGCCTTCTTCTTCCAGATGATGGATCTCGGCGCCGGAAGCGGGCATCTCCTCTCTGGTGCGCCGATAGAGGATGAAGACCTCGTCCGAACCTGTCCGCAGGGCGGTCCGGGCCACGTCAATGGCCACGTTGCCGCCGCCGACCACTACGACCTTTTTGCCGATATCCACGGTCTCACCAGTCAGCACCCGGCGCAGGTAATCCACGCCGTGCAGGACGCCCTTCGTGGTTTCCTCGCCCTCAATCCTCAGCCTGCGGCCTTCATGCGCCCCGACCCCCATAAAAACGGCTTCATATCCTTCATCCCGGAGCTGCTGCAGGGTTTTATCCTTGCCGATGGTTATACCGTATTTGATTTCCACGCCGCAGCTTTTCAGCGAGGCCAGTTCCGCGCCGATGATATCGCGGGGCAGGCGGTAATGGGGAATGCCCACGGAGAGCATGCCGCCGAACACGGGCAGGGCCTCGTAGATGGTGCATTTATAGCCCTCATGCGCGAGAATATAGGCAGCAGTTATCCCGGCAGGGCCGGACCCGACAATGGCGACCTTACGGCCGTTGGGCACCGCGCATTCCTTATTCATGGATTTACCGTTGGCCACCATCCAGTCCGTGAGATAGCGTTCCAGCATGCCGATGGCCACGGGGTCACCTTTTCTGCCCCGGATACAGCTGCCTTCACACTGAAATTCATGGGGACAGACACGGGAGCAGACCGAGGGCATGGTGCTGGTCTCCCGCACCTTCCAGTAGGCCTCCTCAAATTTCTTATCCCGGATCAGGGCAATAAAGCCGGGGATATTGTTGCGGATCGGGCAGCCCTGTATACAGGACGGTTTTTTGCACTGCAGACAGCGTTCAGCTTCGAGCAGTGCTGTTTCCTCGTCATAGCCCGCAGTTACTTCCTTGAAGTTTTTTATCCGTTCAGTCGGGTCGAGCTCCTGCGGGTGCTGACGGGGAATAGCCATTCGTTCTGCCGATTTCATTGTTCCTCCTGCAAACTCTGTTGGTTTATCTGTCACAATATATATCACAAAATAGTACGGGCAGAGATTATAACGGATTCTCTTCAGAGAGCAAGTGGTTCGAGACCCAGCCACCCTGATGCCCGTCCGGCATGACGCTGCCGAACATTTATGTGGTGAAATAAGAATTTGATAAAGATGAAAAAAAATACTGCCGATCAGGACGACGGCAGCTTCTGGCGCAGCAGCACCATTTCTCCTGCTCCAGTCAGGGTACCCGGAGCAAGCTGCTGCCGCTTGGTGAGATGCCGGGCAACCTGCGTGCATTTGACTGTAAAAAGAAAATAGATCGGCCCCGGTTCCTCGGACAGGGTTTCAAAATTGCCCATCCCCTTGCTGATGATCAGGTCGGCTGAGCGGAAGCGTTCCAGGAACCCCTCATTGCAGCGGGCAAGCGGAGTACCGGGACAATCGCTGCCGCTGCTGATCACCGGACAGAGTTTATCCAATCCGGCAGCGCGGGCGTCTTCCAGGGTAGCATCGTTGATAATGGGCAATTCCCGTACTGCAGTCGTGACCCGGCAGCCGCGTACCTGCAGCTGTTCAATCAGCAGGCCGTCAAAAACGGTTTCGCCGCAGTTGTCGCAGAGATACAGCACTTCCGGTTCTGATTTCTCCAAGGCAGCCAGCAGGGCCGGATAATCATCCACGACAAATTCCTGGTCAAAACATTGCTGCATGGTGGCTGCCGCATCAAAGCTGTGCAGGGCACCGTAATCAATAATATTGCCGCCGATTGCCACCCGGATCGCGGCCCGCAGCGGATCATCGGCAGCACAAATCCGCTGTTTCAGCTCCTCTTTCAGGGACAGGGCAAAGGCCGTGCTCTCCTGTTTGATCCGGGCAAACGGGTCATCCGTTCCCAGTACTCCGGCAAAAAGCTGATAAAGCGGCGCAGCATTTTCCGGCGGTGACAGATTTTCATCCATCTGTTCGATAAAACGGCCTGTGGTATCAAGCAGCTGCCGCTGATATGCCGGATTATCCGTGGTCAGCAGGCCGATAGACCGGGCTTGGCGCATAAAACAAACCAGGCAGTCAAGCGTTGTCCGCATAAACGCCAACTCCGTTCTTTTTGATCTTAATGATCTTGGATAAGCCGTAGTTTGCTGATTTCACATCAGTACAGGAGTGGCCCAAGGTGTTGATGTGCTCAATGTATTTTTTCATCGGAAAATAGACCCTGAATCCCAGCCTTCGCTCAATTCTTCGCGACAATTCAGAACTGCTCAACTTTTTAAACAGCTTTTTTTCGCTGAAATGATTGACTATAATAACCTCTCCGCCCTCCTTGCATACGTCCAGTGCTTTTTCAAGCAGAATCTCCGGGTTGGGTGTCACAGACAGCACATACATAATGATGACTTTGTCAAAATGGTTCCGCTGAAAGGACATTTCTTCAGCGTTTGCCAACAGCAGCTCCACATTTGTCAAGGCATACCGTTCCACTCGTTCCTGTGCTTTTTTCAGCATATCTTCGGAAAGGTCAATCCCGACCACGCCGACAGTTCTGGGATATTTGGTCAGACTTATCCCTGTCCCTACCCCGACTTCCAGTATCCTTTCCTGGCCGCTCAAAGGAATCATCTGAACCGCCTTATTGCGACCGTTTTCAAATACCCGACCGAATATCCTATCATATACACCTGAGTATTTATTGTACGCTGTTTCTATACTTGCCTGGTTCATAATAGTTTATAAAATAAATATGTTGATGTAAATACACTTAGCCGTGTCGGCAGCCTGTCCGAAACCGGATCGGGGTTCAAACAGTCAGGAGTCCCCGGCAGGCATACGGCGTTCCGCTTTCCTTTTTTCTTCCCCTTCCTGAAGGAGCAGGTAATCCTGTCGGACGTTACCGAGGGCGGAAAAAATATGGTCCCGGCTGCCGGGAAACTGCTGATACATCCTGTCCAGCAGTGCTCTGATCTCCAGACGCCGGGTCTGCTCGGACAAAGGACAGTCAGACGGCACGGCTTCAAGACCGAGCCGCCTGCCGATGGCCCTGATCTCTTCCTTTTTCAGATAAGCCAGCGGCCGGATCAGAGCAAGGCGGCCGGAAAAAAGCTCCTGCCTGGGCCGCATGGTGCTGATATTCCCGCTGCAGGTGAGGTTGATAAAAAAGGTTTCGACGATGTCGTCCCGATGATGGCCCAGGGCAATTTTGCTGTACCCTTCTTGGCGGGCATAGGCAAAAAGCTGCCGCCGCCGGTTGCGGGCGCATTGAAAACAAACACCCGATGCAGCAGATGCAGCACCGGCAGTCTGCTGCAAAGCCGATTGTGTCGGTTGGTGTTCAGACAGCATCATACAGGAGAGTCCCAGCGCGGCAAGCCTGTCTGCAACCTGCCCGGCCCTTCCTCCGCTCTGCCTGTCCGAAGCCGAAGGCTGCATATCCACATACACAGCCTGCACCGCATAATCGATCGGGGCCTTGTTCCGCCAGTTTTGCAGCACCCAGGCAAGGACCAGAGAATCGATGCCGCCGGAAACCGCAATCAGTACCCGGTCGGCATGGGACAGCATGCTGTAGTCCAGCATGGCCCGGGCGATCCGGCGGTTTTCACCGGGGGAGAGGATTCTCTTCATGAATCTGATGAATCTTCACACAGGAAGGGATCAGGCAATCATAGCATAGGGGATGTCCCCCTGCCTAATCTGTTTCAGAACACACAATGCGTTTCAGTCCTCTTCGGCAAGATATGAACATTTGTTCAGTCTGTTCTGCAGCCCCTGAACAAGAAACTCTTCCGCAGTGAGCCAGCTCATGGAACCGCCGGTCCCGTCCCTGAAGCCCAGCAGATTTGCCATAATCGACTGCTGTTCCGCATCAAAGGTATCCCGGCAGAGCACTGTCCCCTCCGGCATGGCCAGCAGGCGGTAGTCAAAGGCCACAGAGGCCGGTTCCTTGGCTGTGATCCTGCCGCCGACCCGCTCTTTGTAGCGCCGGATAGTGGTTTCCAGGACAGCATTGCAGCTGAGCCGTTCGGCAAGCTCCTTAGCCCGCTCCAACGGCGGAGCATCCGCGTTCTTCTCCGTAGCGGACAGCTGCCCGTCGCTGAACAGCCGGACATCCTTTCTGCTGATAAAATATTGCTTCAATGACTTATTGAAAAAGTATATGCCGTCTTCCAGCTCTTTCTTTTCAATAGCCGAGAGCAGTTCGCTGTCCAGTTCAGGTTTACTGACTGCCGGTAATACGGCGACACAGCTGACCGTGAAATCAGGCTGTTCTGCTCTGTCTAATTTTCCTTTACTGTTGCAGCCTGCCGTCAATGCAAGCAGGACAAGCAGGCCTGAACAGAAATATGCACGCACGGCAGCAGAAAGGCAGCGGGAAACAGGTAATTTCAAGGACATCATCTTCACCTCAAAAAAAAACGGATTCGGCGTTCTATAAAGAACCTTTGGAAGACAGGGTACCGGCAAGCCCCTCTCTGATTGATGTAGCCTGCCCCATTGTCCGGCCAAGCGCTTTGAAGATGGCCTCGATAATATGGTGGGCATTTTCGCCGTGCAGAAGATCAACATGCAGGGTCAGGCCGGAATGCAATGACAGGGCGCGGAGGAACTCGCAGACTAGGGCGGTGTCAAAGCTGCCCACCTTCTGGTCGCCGATGGTGACTCCGTAATGAAGAAAGGGGCGGTTGGAAAAGTCAATACAGACCCTGGCCAGGGTTTCATCCATCGGCACATAGGCATGGGCATAACGGCTGATTCCGGATTTGTCGCCCAATGCCTGGAAAAAAGCCTGTCCGAGACAGATGCCGATATCTTCCACAGTATGGTGGTCATCAACATCGGTATCTCCCTTGGCCCGGACAGACAGATCAAAAAAACCATGCACCGTGAACAGGGTCAGCATATGATCCATAAAACCGACACCGGTGCTGATGTCCGCATGACCGGAACCGTCCAGAGCCAGTGTCATCGAAATGTCCGTTTCCATGGTCTTCCGTTCTATGCTGCTCTGGCGCGGCGGAATCGCTTTCATTGCTCTGTCATGCTCCTGTTGGTTCTGTATGATCCTGTCTCTGCCTTATGCAGAAAGCGTATCAGTTCATAGTATTCCGATCGGCAGATATTGGCAACCGTTTACCTTTCATGTTGTTCCTGTCCGGTGACCTCCGGCAGCAGCACGGCGGACTCCCGGTCTTCCATCAGGTACTTGAAGACCACGTCGTAGATCGGATTGGCTATTCGCATCAAGTACTATACCTCTTTTCCGGCAACTTGAGGTTATCTTACTGTGCCAAGTGAAAAAGGTCGCATCTGGATGCCTTCTTATCAAAAGTAATGACAGTATCACAGCCCTGCTGTCCGGCGGAGCAAGCAATCAGTAGATCTGAAAGATCATATGTGTTCCCGTAAGCTTCCCGGGTAAATCTTTGCACGGTTGATTGCTGCTCGAATCGTAAGACCGGCATCAGGAGCAAATCGCTTATTGAGTTAATAATATCTTTTCTCGATATCTCATAAACTGATTCCAAGACCCAGATGAGCTCCAATATGACAAGCAAGGGGATAAAAAGTTCATTTTTATCCGCCTCTGCCTGCTTGAAAATATTGTACACTGTCTTTGTCTGAAGATCGTCATCGCCGATGAGAAAACGAACAAGAATATTGGTATCTATTCCCTGCATTGGAACCTGTCTTTCATCCTGTTTTTGACGGCTTCATGTATAGTTTCAAGTGCTGCTGTTTTTCTGCCGGGCTTATGTAATTTACAAAAAACATCATCTACCTTTTTCGAGACCGGCCTGATAACCGCTTCTCTTTCTGCAGTGACAGTAATTTCAATTTTATCGCCAGCATGAAGTTTTAATAATTCCCTGATTTTTTTCGGTATAGTTACCTGCCCCTTTGTTGTGATGGTTGCCAGAGTCATAACTGTCTCCTTACTTTTTAAGTATCCTTACTTTATCGTAAGAAGTATTGCTCCTTATGTCAAAGAATTTCCGGTCGGGCATCCTCCCTCTTTTTTGTTGAAGAGGCAACACGAAACTGCCTGAATTCAAGTGATAAGTGCATGATCTCCACAGGCACCTGATACAAAAACATCTTTGAGCAAAGCAGAACTCAGTCCGACGCATTTTGCATATTGCTTGCTTTCCTGAAACAAAAAAAAGGCCGCCCCTTCGGACAGCCTTTCCAATACCAGTTACAACCTTGGCGGTAATCTGTACCCCGCCGCGCCCTACAGTTTGGCTCTCTCCGCAGCAGCAATCCGGGCCACGGCCCGCTGTAAGGCAGCCTCGGCCCGTGTCCGGTTGACATCTTCGGCTTTTGCCTGATCCTGTGCCAAACGCTTTTCCGCCCGCTCTTTGGCCTGCAGCGCCCGATCCACGTCAATCTCTGAGCCGTAATCAGCAGCCTCCACGAGAAAGGTGGCTTTATTATTCGAGACCTCGGCAAAGCCTTCGCTGACCATGAGATATCTCTCCTGCTTGTCTTTCTTCAGGATCAAGGTCCCGGTTTTGATCGTGGTCAGAAACGGAGCATGATTTGCCAGCACACCGAACTCCCCGTCCGTACCGGGCGCCGTAACGATGTCCACATCCTCGCTGACCACCGGACCGGAGGGCGTGACTACTTCAAGATGAATCTGTGCCATTCTTTCTCCCTTTGCTTACTTTGCTTAGCGTGGATCAGGCAGCCGCCTTCTCTTTGGCAGCCTTGGCAACAGCCTCTTCAATGGTGCCGACCATGTAGAAGGCATTTTCAGAGAGTTCATCGTGCTTGCCGTCCAGGATCTCCTTGAAGCCGCGCACGGTGTCCTCCACCTTGCAGTACTTGCCGTCCATACCGGTGAAGACCTCGGCCACATGGAAGGGCTGGGACAGGAAGCGCTGGACCTTCCGGGCCCGGCCGACCAGGATCTGATCTTCTTCAGACAACTCATCCATACCCAGAATGGCGATGATGTCCTGGAGTTCTTTGTACTTCTGCAGAGTCACCTGTACACCACGGGCAGTCTCGTAATGCTCCTCGCCGACCACGTTGGGATCAAGAATACGGGAAGTGGAGTCCAGCGGATCAACCGCTGGATAAATACCCAGCTCCGCGATCTGCCGGGAGAGAACAACTGTCCCGTCCAGATGGGCAAAGGTGGTTGCCGGAGCCGGGTCAGTCAGGTCATCCGCAGGCACGTAGACGCACTGAACAGCAGTGATCGATCCCTTGGTGGTGGAGGTGATGCGCTCCTGCAGGGCGCCGAGATCGGTGGCCAAGGTGGGCTGATACCCGACCGCAGATGGGATACGTCCGAGCAGGGCGGAAACCTCAGCACCGGCCTGGGTGAAACGGAAAATGTTATCGACAAAGAAAAGCACGTCCTGGCCTTCCTCGTCACGGAAGTACTCGGCAGCGGTCAGTCCGGTCAGAGCCACGCGGGCGCGCGCTCCCGGAGGCTCGGTCATCTGGCCGTAGACCAGAGCCGCCTTGGGCAGAACGCCGGATTCCTTCATCTCCATGTAGAGGTCGTTGCCCTCACGGGTCCGCTCACCCACGCCGCAGAACACGGAAATACCGCCGTGCTGCATGGCGATGTTGTTGACCATCTCCATCATGATAACGGTTTTGCCGCAGCCTGCCCCGCCAAACAATCCCATCTTGCCGCCGCGCGGAAAGGGAACCAGCAGGTCGATAACCTTAATGCCGGTCTCCAGCACGTTCACCTCGGTGTCCTGCTCGGTGAATTCCGGGGCAGGGCGGTGAATAGGCATGGTTTTGGAAGCGTCAATATCTCCCAGACCGTCCACCGGACGCCCGACCACGTTCATAATCCGACCAAGCGCAGGCGCACCCACCGGGATAGAGATCGGCTCTCCGGAGTCCCGGCAGGCCATACCGCGCACCAGACCGTCGGTCTGATCCATAGCAATACAGCGCACTACATTATCACCCAGATGCTGCGCCACCTCGATAACCAGATTTTCTTCCGTGTCATTAATGCCCGGATTGGTAACAAACAGGGCACTCATAATATCCGGCAGATCATCCGCCTTAAACTGAACATCAACAACAGGTCCGATGACCTGAATAATTTTACCAACTCGCGATTCACCCATTGAAATGGCCTCCTGAAGACAATTTAGCAATATCCAATTAAACTATTCTTTCAGCCCTTCAGTGCCTCAGCACCACCGACGATATCCATCAGGTCGCCGGTAATAGCCGCCTGGCGAGCCTTGTTATACAGTTGTGTCAACTCTTTGATAATATCCCCGCAGGCATTGGTCGCATTATCCATAGCAGCCATCCTGGCTGCCTGCTCACCAGCTCCGACCTCGATCATGGCACGATAGACCTGGACATTCAGATGCAGAGGGAGAAGGTTTTCCATGATCTGCACCGGATCCGGCTCATAGATATATTCAACCGGTACGCCTTTTTTTTCTGTCTCTTCCTGTTCAGGAGGTGCTATAGGCAGCAGGGTCTGCTCAGTCGGCTGCTGTTTGGCCATAGAGAGAAAGCGGGCATACACCAGATGCACTTTATCTGCTTCTTCCTGCAGAAAATTACGGCTGACATTCTGCGAGATGGCCCGTGCGTTGAACATCTGGAAAGAACCCATGATATCCTTATACGACTTCCGGATTTTCCCGGAGCGTTTAAAGGCCTGGGCAGCCTTGTTGCCCACCGTAACCAGAGTGACCTTCTTTCCCTCAGCCTCGTATTGATCCATGAGCTTCTGCGCCCTGGCCACGATATTGGCATTGAAACTGCCGCAGAGGCCGCGGTCCGAGGTGATAACAATGATCTCCACTGTCCGTACATCACGGGCCTCCATCAGCGGCTGGCTGCTGCCGGACATTGCGCCGGACACCTCCTGCATGGCCTCGACAAACTTCTCCGCATAGGGCCGGAAAGATTCCATCCGCTCCTGCGCTCCCCGCAGTTTGGCCGAGGCAACCATATTCATCGCCTTGGTAATCTGCGAGGTCTTGGAGACGCCTTCTATTTTATTCTTAACATCCTTTAATCCGGGCATGTAATCAGTCCCCTGCTGTTCGAGCTTACTTCACGTCCTTTCAGTTCAGCCTTTTAGTTCAGACCCTTGGTCGCTTTAAACGCGTCGCCGAAAGAGGTCAGCGTTTTTCTGATTTTCTGGTCCAGCTCATCGGAGATCGCTTCTTTCTCCTGCAGTTCGCTGAAAATCGACGGCTCATTGGCCTCAATATAGCTGTACAGCTCCTGCTCATATTCAGCAAGCATATCAACCGGCAGCGCATCCAGAAAGCCCTTGGTTCCGGCAAAAATAATCACCACCTGTTTTTCCATAGGCAGGGGCTGATACTGGGGCTGCTTCAGGATTTCAACCAGCCGCTCGCCGCGAGTCAGCTGGGCCTGGGTAGCTGCGTCAAGATCAGAACCGAACCCGGCAAAGGCGGCCAGCTCACGGTACTGGGCCAAGTCGAGACGCAGGGTACCGGCCACCTGCTTCATGGCCTTGACCTGGGCGGCACCACCGACGCGGGATACGGAAATACCCACGTTGATGGCCGGGCGGACACCGGCAAAGAACAGGCTCGGCTCCAGAAACACCTGACCGTCGGTGATGGAGATAACATTGGTGGGGATAAAGGCGGAAACGTCACCGGCCTGGGTCTCGATGATCGGCAGGGCAGTCATGGAACCGGAACCCAGCTCATCGTTAACTTTGGCGGCCCGCTCCAGCAGACGGGAGTGGTTGAAGAAGATGTCACCCGGATAGGCTTCGCGGCCCGGCGGGCGCCTGAGCAGGAGAGAGAGCTCACGGTAGGCCACAGCCTGCTTGGAGAGATCATCGTAAATAATCAGGGCATGTTTGCCGCTGTCCCGCCAGTACTCGGCTATTGCACAGCCTACCATAGCGGAGACATACTGCATCGGGGCAGGATCAGAGGCACAGGCCGCAACTACGGTGGTGTACTCCATTGCTCCGTGCTTGCGCAGGGCCTCAACCACCAGAGCAACCGTGGATTTTTTCTGGCCGGTGGCCACGTAGATACAGTGGATCTCGGTATTCTTCTGAGCGATAATCGCATCCACGCACAGAGCCGTCTTGCCGATCTGGCGGTCGCCGATCACCAGCTCGCGCTGACCGCGGCCCACCGGGGTCATGGCATCGACAGCCTTATAGCCGGTGTAGCAAGGCTCATGCACACCTTTCCGGGCGATAACCCCGGGAGCCAGTACCTCCATTTTCCGGGTTTCCTTGGCACCGAGCGGCCCCTTGCCGTCAATGGGCTGACCGATACCGTCAACAACCCGGCCTTCCAGCTCCGGTCCGACCGGAACTTCGGCAATCTTGCCGGTCCGCTTGACGATATCCCCTTCCTTGATGTAGCGGACATCGCCCATAACCGCAACACCGACGTTGTCCTCTTCCAAATTCAGGGCAAGGCCCATGATGCCGCCGGGGAATTCAAGCAGCTCCATGGCCTGACAATTCTCAACACCATATACACGGGCAATACCGTCACCCACGGACAGCACGGTTCCGGTTTCTTTCAGGTCTGCTACATTTTCATAACCAGCAATCTGATCTTTTATGATCTTGCTGATTTCTGAGGCTTTGATCTGCATCTGACTATTATCTCCCCTTGATAGATTCTTTTAATCCATTAAGTTGTGTTCGTATACTTCCGTCCAACACCAGATCTCCGACCCTGGCAACAACGCCGCCGATAATGGAGGGATCCACCCGTGTTGCAAGAATGACCTTGTTTCCCGTGATATTTTCAAGTGTTGTCTGAACTTTTGCAAGCAGCCCGCTGTCCAGGTCCACTGCCGAAGTGACCGAACCGTGGCTGATATTTTCCTGACGGTCAAGCATCTCCCGCATCTGCACCGCGATCTCGCACATCACGTCAACCCGTCTGCGCTCCACCAGCAGGTTGAGGAATGCAGTCATCAGGGCATCAGCCCCGACCGCCTGAGCGATTTTGGTCATGACGTTTTTTCTGACCTCAAGCGGATACAGCGGATTAGTCAACGCATCCACCACCTCAAGAGCAGGATCATCAAAGATATCGGCAAGCGCGTGCAGCGTTTCCGCATAGGCTTCAGTTTTTCCGTTTTCTGTGCCGAGCGCAAAGATCGCTCTGGCATATCGCTTTGCTAAAATTGTCTGTTTCACTGTACCGCACTCACTCGTTCAAGAAACTGTTCTGTGATCGCCACCTGATCCTCCGGAGTCATATTCCTGACGATCAGCTCCTCAGCCATGGCCACGGCCTGTTCCGCCACTTCGGCCTGCAGTCTCGTTTTTACATCGGCAAAGGCTCCCTGTACAGCAGCTTCCGCCTGCCGCCTGATGTCTTTGGCTGCCGCCTCGGCCTCGGCAAGGATTCTGGCCTTTTCGTCCTCAGCCATTGCCCTGGCTTTGGCGACGATCTCCTCTGCTTCCTGCTGCATCCCGGCGAGCCGTCCGGTAAATTCTTTATATGAACGTTCTGCTGCGTCGCGCTGCTCCTCCATAGCGTCCAGCTCCTCCTGAATTTCCCGGCGCCGTCCGCCCAGACTGGCGGTCACAGGTTTACCGAGAAATTTGACCAGCAGAAACACAAGGGCGATAAAATTTATTGCCCGCCAGAAAAGATCCTTCAGTTTTTCTGCGGTCAGCATGGGGGCGTTATGTCCGCCGTGCTCCTCTCCGTGTCCGGCAGCAGCATGTTCAGCATTATGATCTGTTCCCTGCGCAGCAACTGCACTGTGCCCGATATGTCCGGCATCAGGCTCTCCGGCAGCCGGGTTAACGACTTGCTGGTGCCCCTGCTGTTCCTGTTCAACAGCCTGAACAGCGTGTTCTGCAGCAGCAGGATGCTCTGCTTCTTCGTACCCGCCGTGTCCCGCAGCAAAGGCGGTCCCGAATATCCCGCCGCATAAGCCGACAACGAGCAGGGCAGGAACAATACGTTTCATTTTGTGTAATTTCATGCCTCCAGACTCCTTCCAAGTATCTTTGCCGCCATCTCCTGAGCAAACACTGCGGTGCTGTCCAGCAGTTCTTTCCGCACATCATCAAGCTGAGCCTCCAGCCCGGCCAGCTCTTTTGCTTTTTCGCTGTCAGCTTCCCGGCGGACAACAGTAATCTGTTCAGCACCTGCCCGTTCTGCCTCTGCTCTGGCAGCATCCAGCACCTCTTTCGCCCGGGCCCCAGCCTGCCGTGTTCTTCTTTCCACTTCCGCCTGCCGATCCTTGGTACTGCGCTCGAACTGTTCAACGTCACTGCCCAGAGCATCCAGTTTTTCCTGCCGCTTGTCCATAATTTCAAGGACAGGCTTATAGAGAATTTTGTTCAGAACGACCATCAGCACGACCATATTAATAATATGAATGAACACCGTAATATCGATCGAAATCATATAACAACTCCTGATAACTCTGAAAAATAATGATTTGATGAACTGGAGAAGAAGAACGACACGGGCAAAGATAAGACACATACAAAAATTACAGGCTTCTGTCAAATCTTTTTTACGGTTATGGAGCAGTCAGCCTTTTGGCCAGCCGTTCGATATCGACGGGGAGAAAATCACCGGGGCTGCCTGCCCCTGTTTCACCACTCATCAGTACGGCGGGAAGACAGAAAAGGCAGGGAGAATAAATGGATATTGCGGAAAATGACGCTGCAGAGGACGAGCAGGGAGAGGAAAAAAAGAAGCTGTCAGCGCTCCGATTCAGGAATCGATGAACAGCTGCTGAATTACCTTTTTACTGCGTGCCCGCAGAAAAAGATTTCTGTTCTTTGCATTATTCATTACCCTGCTGACCCGGGCAAGAACCTGCAGATACTCTTCCACCATATCCACCGGGGAAAGAATCATGATGATAAAATGCACCGGCTTATTATCCTTGGCATCAAAAGCGATCCCCCGGACGGATCTGCCGAAGCAGAGCAGGCACCGTTCCAGCCCGTAGAACTTGCCATGCGGGATAGCTACACCGTTGCCCACGCCGGTGGAACCGATCTGCTCCCGCTCCATCAGAACCTGCCGGACAGTTTTTTTGTCCATTGCAGGATATTTTTCCTGCACAGCTCCGGCCATCTCTTCGAGAAGACTTTCTTTATCCGTGGACTGCAGCTCAAGAAGTATGCATTGTTCTTCTAATTCCATCATCTGTTCCGTCTCCGGCAGGCGGCTCCGAGATTGTGAATAAAATGCTGCTGCGTTTAATACGGTCATTTCAATATCTTAATATCTATCAATGTTTTTTTCGGCGGTGTTTGACCGGCATAATTTTCATCTGATCTCTGTATTTTGCCACGGTCCGCCGCGCGACCCTGAATCCCTCTTCCTTTAACAGCTCAGAAATGGCGCTGTCACTGAACGGTTTAGCTGAATCTTCTTTCTGGATCAGCTGCCGGATACGGTTTTTTATTGCTTCGGACGCCACCGTATCTCCGTCAGTTGTTCTGACCGCACTGGAAAAAAAGTATTTCAGTTCATAAATTCCCTGCGGCGTATGAACGTACTTATTCGAGGTAAGCCGGCTGACTGTAGATTCGTGCATTCCGATATCCTGGGCTACATCATTGAGCACAAGCGGTTTCAGGTGGCCCGGTCCTTTCTCGAAAAACTCCTGCTGAAATTTCAGCAGACTTTTCATCACCTTGTAGATCGAGTTCTGCCGATACTGCACAGAATTGATAAAGTTCTGTGCATGACGTTTTTTTTCCAGCAGATATGCTCTGGAGCCGTCCCCGGTTTCCTTTGTTTCTTTTTTGTCCCGGATCAGCTGCTGATATTCGGTGGAAAGCTGGAGCTGCGGCAGATCATCATTGTTGAGATGGATAATGAATTCATCATCCACTTTATACAGATATACATCAGGCGTAACATAGTGGATCTGTTCATTGCTGTGTTCATTCCCGGGATAAGGTGTCAGGGTGGCAAGAAAGTCAACAGCCTTGCGTACTTCCCGTAGCGGACATTTTGTTTTTGCGGCAATTCGGGAAAAATTATGAGCCTGCAGCTCATCCATATGCTCTGCAACCAGGCGGTAGACCAGATCTTCCTCCATTCCTTTCCGCTCTAACTGGAGGAGCAGAGACTCCCGGAGGTCCCGCGCCGCAATACCGGGAGGATCAAGACTCTGGACTAGGCGCAGCATTCCTTCAGCTTCTTCTGTAGAGCATTCTGCATATGCGCAGATATCCTCCACCGACGCCTCGAAAAATCCATGCCCGTTTAGATTTCCGAGGATAAAACGGGCTATTTCCAGGTCGCGTTCATCAAGTTTGAGATGGGTAAGCTGCCATGCCAGAAAGGAGGTTAGGCCCGGAGCGGCCGAGATAAAATCAAACTGTGACGGAGCATCAGCCGGAGGAGCTTCCCGGGCAAAGGACAGGTCAGAATCGAAGGTGTTGGTGTAATCATCCCAATTCACCTCAGCCACTGTTTTCGGATCATCTCCGGCAACCCGATCAGTGGCTGACGCCTCGGCGATCTCCCTGACCTCCCCGGCCGACAAGTCATCCGGGTTGCCGGTATTTTCCTGTGTTCCTACAGCTTCCTCCAGCATAGGATTCTGCGCCATCTCCTCCTGCAGAGCCGCGCTCAGCTCCAGGCGGTTCAGCTGCAGCAGCTTAATGGCCTGACGCAGCTGCTGCGTCATCACCAGCTTCTGGGCAAGTTTTACCTGCTGTCGGAGTTCAAGGCTCATTGATCCGGAAAGTGTCGGTACAGCCGAAGCAGCATAGCACTACATGGTGAAATTTTCGCCGAGGTACATTTTTCTGGCCAGCTCGCTCTGAATGATATCTTCAGCAGCGCCGCTGGTCAGAATCTGTCCGTCATTCATTATATAGGCGAAGTCACATACCTGCAACGTCTCCCGAACATTATGGTCAGAAATCAGGATACCAAGCCCCTTGGCCTTCAGTCCCCGGATAATCTGCTGCAGATCAACAACAGAAAGCGGATCAACCCCGGCAAAGGGTTCATCAAGCAGAATAAAGCGGGGGCGGGTGGCCAGGGCCCGCATGATCTCCACCCGTCGCCGTTCCCCGCCGGAAAGGGCATGTCCCTTATTGCTGGCCAGATGCTCTATCTTGAGTTCCGCCATCAGCTCTGCAATCCGGTTGTTGATTTCATTCCGGGTCAGGCCCAGCGGTTCCAGGACAATGCGGACATTTTCCTCCACAGTCAGCTTCTTGAACACTGAGGGTTCCTGGGCAAGATAGGTAATCCCTCTGGCCGCCCGCTGGTGAATGGGAAGTCCTTTGATTTCCCGGCGGTCAAGATAAATGGAACCGGATGTCGGGCGGATAAAACCGACAATGGAATAAAAGGTGGTGGTTTTCCCGGCACCGTTCGGTCCCAGCAGCCCGACAATGGAGCCGTTCCGCACCTGCAGATTGACCTGATCCACCACCCTGCGGGTCCGGTATTCCTTGACCAGATTCCTGATTTCCAGCAGCGAATCAGCGGGCATTACTATTTCCCGGAACCGGACTTCGGAATAATGGTTGCCTTCACCCGTGCCGGTTTCTTCGACCCTTCTGTAGCCGTCGCCTCCGCATGGTCAACAACAGAGCGTTTTTCATCAAGATAATAGGTGATAGTGCTGCCGGAAACCATATTTTTCCCCTGCCACGCTTTGGCATCGCCCTGCAGGATCACCTTGCGTTCATCGGCAAAATAATCCATCCGTTTACCGGTGCCGAGCCAGTCTTCCTGGGTGACTTCCACGTTCCCGATACAGATCATTTTTTTCACCTTGCGCGACTGATCCTTGCCCTTTTTCGGATTCTCCGGTTCATAGTAAATGGTCATTTCATCAGTACGGATGGTGACTTTTCCCTGACTGGCATCCACATTGCCGGTAAAAACCACCGAGTTTTTTTCTTCCTGGGACACCATCCGGTCGGCTTCTATGTTGATCGGCGCATCATCCTGGCAGAAAGCAGGGGCGGTCGGAAGCAGCACACCGGTGAACAGAGCAGCGGATAAAACCACCGCATACAGACCGGGCCGGAATGAAGACGGAAAAAAACAAAAACGCATTATCCTCTCCTGCTGAAAATAGAAAATATATTGAGGGCCAGTTACCCGGCACCTTCCGGGTTCAACGGTTCAACTTTTGCCAGTCCAAAAAAAACAGGAATTCTCTCCGCTGTTCCGGAAGGATTCCTGTCTTCTGCAGATCAGTACAACAGCAGCCTGCTCAGCCCCCTGCTACACGGTCAGATCTTCACGGACCTGTTTCCGAGGGCCGCCGTGTCCGGCTGTGGACCAGTCACGGATTGGGGCGGCAGCGGTCATTTCTTCCCGGCGCTCTAGGCGTCCCATGCGGTCATAGATCATCTGCCAGACGCAGTCCACCTCCGGATGGATCTCGCAGCGGCCGTTGACCGAACCGCCGCAGGGGCCGTTCATCAGGCTTTTGGCGCAGCGGGCCACCGGACAGAGACCGCCGGTCAGATGCAGGACGCAGTCGCCGCAGCCGGCGCACTGTTCGGTCCAGACACCCTGTTCGGCAGAGCCGCCGAAAAAGGTGGTGTTCAGGGCCGGGTACACGTTATCCTCAGGTCGCAGATTGGCGATAAAATTGACCCCGACCCCGCAGGCCGTGGAGACAATGGCATCGTACTGGCCCTTGAACTGATCAATGGCCTCAACATATTCCCGGTCGCACTGGCGGACCAGGGAATCATGACAGACCTCAGCCTGTTTGCCCGCCTTTTTCAGGCCGAGACGAAGGAGCAAGGCCAGGATTTCCGCCTCCCGCTCTCCGCCAGCAGAGCAGACAGTGACGCAGCCCCGGCAGGCCAGCACCAGAATTTTTTTGCAGTCCCGGACCATGTCCAGTATTTCAGCCAGCGGCTTCCGTTCAGCAATAATCATAAAAAAACTCCCGAAAAAGCAGAGTAAACAGAATTAAAGAAAGTCAGAGAATTTTCCCGTCATCCCATCAGTCATTTTGACGGAGGACAGGTCGTTTCTCCTTAAAATAAAATCAAAAAGGACTCGGCCCGATTTCGGTGACCAGCGCATTCATTTCACGGGCAGCATCAATAAATTCCGGATGCAGGCCCCGCTCCAGATGGTACATCCGGATTCTGTCGCTGTTCTCACCCAGTTCCGCCAGAGCGGAGCGCACAGCGTCCACCCGCTTGGCAGCCCGCTGACTGCCTTTGACATTATGGCATCCGTCTGCCGGGCAGCCTATCACGTACACGCCGTCAGCCCCGTCCTCGAAGGCCTTGAGCAGAGTCGTCTCTTCCAGTTTACCGGTGCAGACCACCCGGTTGACAATAATATTTTCCGGAAAATTCAGGTTCCGCAGTTCCTTGCCTTCATCGGCGCAGCCCTGCTGAGCAGTATAATGACAGCTGAACAGACGTATATCCGGTGTAAAATTCATCGAATTCGCTCCATGTACTCTAAAATATTAGTTGGTGCCGCAGGCGGCGATCAGCCGCTCGTCTTCGGATTCATTCAGGGTAATGGCCCGGGCAGGACATTCGGCAACACAGATACCGCAGGCTCTGCAGTCAGCGACATCAATGGCCGCAAATCCGCCTTTATCAATTTTGGGCACTTCCCACGGGCAGACCCGGACGCAGGTCAGGCAGGAAACGCAGCGATCCTGCTGCACCTGGGCGGCCTTGCCTTTTTCCACTAACTGCTCTTCTGTCACATACCCCTTCTTCAGGGCCAATTTTGCCAGCGCACCCATGATATCGGCAAAGCTGACCTCCTGGGGACAGACAAACACGCAGCTGCGGCACGCGGAGCAGTACCAGAGCAGGTCGGACTGCAGGAGCCGCTCCTCCATACCCATGCGCACCATGTGGATGATCCTGCGGGGGTCGAAATCTGGAATGGCCTGACTGACCGGACAGGCTCCGGAACAGGCTCCGCAGGAAAAACATGAGTTCAGATGCTGACCTTCGGGCTCCGCCACCACTTCAGCACTGAATCCAGGGGTTATTTCAAATGTTTTTTTGGACATACCATCACCACATTGAGCAATTCCATTTTCCGGCTGTCATGTTCACTGTTATGTTCGGGCAGGGCGAACTGCAACAGACGCAGAAAACGATAAAGAGTAAAAAAAATACAACCTCCAGCAAAAAACGCTGCTGCATATTGACAGGATCTGCAGCGTACAGTCAGGCATAAATATCGCACTTTTGTTGTTTTGTCAACGATACGGTTGCTTCTTTGAACTTCGGGTAAAAATCTGCCGCCCGGTTTCGCTGTTCCGCAGCCTCTTTTACATCCTGCACAAACAGGTTTCCTGCTCTGTACACAAAGGACAGGCAGCTGCATCCGGTGCCGGAGTCTGCCGCTGCTGCAGCCGGGTTTCCACAAAAGAAACCGTCTGGTCGGTCAGCTGGCGGGACATACCGATATGGTTTTCCGGCAGAATAGCCTGTTCAACGTCCTTTCTGCTGAAGTTTCCGACGATGTCCGGATGTTCCATCAGAATATCAAGGAGCGGCCGGTCGCTGGCAACCGCCTGCATGGCCACTTCATAGACTAGGGCATGGGCATTCTGCTTGCCGATGGTCTGACCGAGGAAAAACATCAGGGCCTCGGTGGATATCAGCGGCGCAGCCCTGTTGACATTCCTCCGTACCGTATCCTCATGGACCATCATATCAACCAGGATATGTTTCATCAGGTCAAGCAGCCCGCAGGTGTATAGCGAGCTGTCGGTCAGGGCGGCCCATTCCAGCCGGACCGAGCGGTAATCCCGTTCATGCTCACAGATCAGCCCTTCATACCCCAAGGACACGTTGGAGGTGACCAGTTTTGAGAGCACCACCACCTGTTCGCACAGCTCCGGATTCCGCTTGTGGGGCATTGTGCTGCTGCCGATCTTGCCCATATGAAAGGGTTCTTCCATCTCATGGATTTCATTGCGGGCCAGACAGCGGATTTCATCGGCAATACGGGCAAGGCTGCCGCAGATCAAGGCGAGCAGGGAGAGAAATTCGGCAAAACGGTCACGGGAGGCATGCCAGGCCACATTAGGCACGGCAAGTTCCAAGCGGGCGGAAAATTTTTCCAGCAAGGGCAGGGCCTTTTCCCCGAAGGCATCCATCGTGCCCACCCCGCCGAACAGCTGACTGACCAGGAGCCGTTCCTTGACCTGTTCAAGCCGCTCAACACTGCGCCAGACCTCATCAAGCCATCCGGCCATTTTCAGCCCCATAGTTGTGGGCAGGGCATGCTGGCAATGGGTGCGGCCGATGGTCACCAGATTCCGGTACTGCTGTGTCCGTCGGATCAGCAGATCGGTAATTCTGTGCAGATCGCGCTCCACGATGGCCAGCACATTGCGTAGTTCCAGAACCTGGGCCGTATCCTGAATATCCTGGGTCGTGGCCCCGAAATGAATAAACTGGCCTGCCTCTTTGTCGCAGATTGTCCGCAGGGCCTCAAGCAGAGGCATCAGGGAATGATTGGTGACCTGTAATCCCTGCCGGATCGCCTCAAGATCCAGCTGGCAGATACGGGCGTTCTGTTGGATATTTTTCGCTGCTGATCGGGGAATGATGTCCAGCTCGGCCTGAGCCAGCGCCAGGGCCGCCTCGACGTCAAGCCAGTGCTGGTAACGGCGCAGGTCGCAGAAAACCCGACGGGCCTCCAAGGTCGTATAGCCGCCGCTGTAAAAGCGGGAATCCACAATATGGCTGTTCGGTGTGCAGTTGTTCATGGTCTCCTTTTTTTTCGATGATTCAACCCTCTAATATGCAATATGTGTCACATATATGTCGCAATACAAAAGGGTACCCCATCATCCGCACACCTTGCAACGAATTCGTTGCGCAATTTCTGCAAGCAGAAAATCTGACGATCACCCTTTCAAGTATTGTTTTTCGATAACCATTCGAGTTAGGGGTTGAAACTTACACGGGACGCGACAGACTGCTCATCCCTGCACATCAATCCAGATCGGACTTGTCCACGCCATACCGGGCCATGCAAGTGGTTCCTGCACGACTCTCGCGTAATAGACGCTTGCGGTTTCAATGATGTCCCGATGTGTGATGTCCGCGTCCATGCTTTCCGGCCTCGGAAAAAAAGATACGATCGGGATAAACGATGTATCTGTTCCGAATCTGTAGCGCAAAATCTCGATCCGCAGAAGTGTATCTGTCCCCCATACGTTCAGCCTGATCTCCGCCTCATCTCCCTTTTCCTTTTGACCGCACTCCCCCATGCTGCAGTCGTCAACCATGAATTCAAGCAGAATCCTTTCACCGGTTGTGGCATAGCATCGCCGCTGCCGCAGGGCCTGAAAAATTCCCTTCCGGGTCAGATTCCCGGCAAAAACAGCGGCGATTCCACCGTGACGCCGGCCGGCCTGACCGCTGTGTTCATCGGATGAGGCGATCACCCCGATGCGTTTCCCCTGCATCCAGTAATTCTGGGCATAGAACGGCCCGGGCACGGAGGTGTTGGCCCGGCGTTCAGGATTCCGCATACGGTTCCATTCATATGCGAGCATATGCTGCGGGTTATAGGCTTCACTCTGCCCGTGATGTGAGTAGATTTCCATGACCGGACGCAGTCCCCTGTCATCGATGACGTCCCAGTCTATGGCATTGCCGATGCCTCGGCATCCTGCAGTCTGCTGAAACTGTTCGGCGGAGCGGCATCATTTTCGCTGTCCCCGTTGTACTCGTCATGCGCAGCCTGATAACGCTCCATCGTTCCGATTTCAGGAAGATACACATTATGGTGTCCGTTCAACTCCTTGGGATTCCGTTCATCCGCCAGCAGGGCCACGAAAACGCCGGGCCTGTTCGCCTGTTCGGCCCATTGCTTCAGGATGCGATATCCTTCAGACCCCAGAGAAGTCCAGTGATCAGTAACCGCTGCAAAGTCCAAGCCGCTGACCTAGCGGGCATAAACATACGGCTCTGTTCCCTGGCCATCATGGGAAAATTTTGTGTGAACATGCAGATCGCCCCAGTATGGCCCCTGCATATTGTCGCCGATCTTTACCGGATTAGAAACAGCCCCTTTGAAACAGAACCTGTATACTCCTGATCGGGAGAGTCGGACAGGCACCCGTACTGTTCCTGAAAAGCTGATGTCTTTTGCCATCACTGTCCCGTCCGGGAGAGAAAGCGTCTCACCGGTAAAGACCGTGGAGGAGGCATTGTCAAAGCGGTCAAGAGAGACGATAAGCACCTCGAATTCCCGGTACTGTTCAGTCCGGGACGGCACGAGTACTCTGAAATATTCATGCGGCCCGGATGTTGTCTGCAGGACCAGCGGCTGATCAGGCTGTTCTCCGTTTACCCGAATCCATACCTCCTCGGTTTCCGAGATGTAGGGAGCAACAGTGTTTGTATAGCTGATCCGGATCGGTGTGCCTGCCGGGATATTTCCCGCCTGCAACCGGGCTGTTATCAGTCGGCCGTGCCGCACCATGCCCTGCGGGTAATTCAGATGACGTTTTTCAATGGCAAGGTCGAATTCAGCCCGGATGTCATCCGGTGCAGCGGCAGAGGCGTAATGCGGCCCGTGGGGATCGGCAGTCTGAGAAGCTGTTTTTAAATCTTCGACCGGACCAGCAAGCTATACAGGAAATGCGAATTAGGAGTTGGATTATCCGGTCTCAGTAAAAACAGATAGTTACAGAAGGGCCGTTCCGATTCTGCAGAATCCGGCAGCTTTATCCTCCTGATTTTTCGTCATAGTTTTTAACCCCTAATTCGCATAGGAAGAGTAAAAGAAAATAAGGCACCGCCTTCAGGCATATTTTCAGCCTGCAGAGTGCCATTATGCACTTCTATGATTTTTCTGGCAATAGTCAACCCGATTCCTGCACTTTTTTCATTATCGGCAGCCTTGGGGGCCAGCGGTTCGAATTCACCGAACAGACGTTCATGATCCTCTTTGCTCAGGCCCGGGCCCTGATCGGCAACTGCAACTCGAATCCGGCCGTCCTCCTGGTCCGCACGCAGAAAAATGAGAGAACCGACCGGTGAGAACTTAATGGCATTACTGAGTAGATTATCAATGACCTGACTGATCCGGTCCGGATCAAAATCAAAATCAGGAATATCTGCAAGCTGTTCGATAATGCGCAGCTTTTTATTGTGGGCCGCCTGCTGCTGCAGACGGACAGCATTTCTGATCAGTTCAATGATCGAGGACGGCTGTTTGTTGATATTCAGCGTCCCCTTCCTGATTACAGAAATATCAAGCAGCTTGTTGATCACCCCCAACATGTTTGAAGCAGCGTCATGAATCGCCCGCAGGTACTTATCCTGATCGCGGCGCACCTCAACAAATTCATCATCGGTCAGCAGCTCGGACATGGTCATGATGTAGCCCAGCGGATTTCTGAGATCATGGGCTGCAATCCGCATAAAGCGGTTTTTCAGGCGGTCGAGTTCAAGCAGGCGGTCCTGTGCCTCCACAAGACGCCGTCCCACAGCAATACGGCTGTGCAGCTCTCCAACGTGGACCGGCTTGCTGAGAAAATCGTGCGCTCCCCGGTCAAGGGCATGCATGGCATCCTCTTTTTCAGACTTGCAGGTGAGCAGAATCGTGTAGGTCATCTGCTCATTGGGTTCCTCCTGCAGCCGGGAGCAGATCTCAACCCCGTCAAGACCGGGCATCATCCAGTCCAGGACAGCTATTCTGGGCGGCTCCTTACTGCGCAGCAAAGTCATGGCCTCAAGGCCGTCGGCGGCCTCGACAACCGTATATCCCCATTTATCTGCACAGCTGCTGAGCAAGGTTCTGGTCGAGAGTTCGTCGTCTGCGATAAGAAGTTTCATGTCATTAGATAGACGATTTGATAGACGATAGACGTACAGACGCTTTCAGATCACCCCTGCTTCCGGTTTAAGGCCTGAATCTGCAGGCGCAGGGAGTTGAGCCGGATAAATCCTGCCGCATCGGCTTGGTTATAGACTGCATCTTCCTCAAAGGTGGCATGAGCTTCCGAGTACAGCGAGTTGTCCGATTTACGGCCCACCGGAATGCAGTTGCCTTTGTACAGTTTGAGGCGCACGGTGCCGTTTACGGTCTGCTGACTTTCATCCATGGTTTTCTGCAGGAGCTGCATTTCCGGCGAGAACCAGAAGCCGTTGTAGATTAATCTGGAGTATTCCGGTACCAGGCTGTCTCGGATGCGCAGAACCTCCCGATCTAGGGTGATGGTCTCCAGATCGCGGTGGGCTGTGCGCAGAATGGTGCCGCCCGGGGTTTCGTACACGCCGCGTGACTTCATGCCCACAAAACGGTTTTCCACCATATCCAGCCGACCGATGCCGTTTTCTCCGCCCAGAGTATTCAGCCGCGTAAATAATTCCACCGCCCCTAAGCGTTCGCCGTTAATGGCCACCGGATTGCCCTGCTCAAAATCCAGTTCCATATAGGTCGGCACATCCGGCGCTTTCTCCGGCGATACGGAGAGCTTGAACATCTCCTCTTCCGGCTCGTTCCATGGATCTTCCAGAATCCCGCCCTCAAAGCTGATGTGCAGCAGGTTCTCATCCGAGCTGTAGGGGTTCTTCTTGGTGGTGGGAATCGGAATGCCGTGCTGTTCAGCAAAGGCGACCAGCTTGGTGCGGGAGTTGAGATCCCAAATCCGCCAAGGCGCAATAATCTGCAGCTTCGGATTCAGAGCCAGATAGCCCAGTTCAAAACGGACCTGGTCATTGCCCTTGCCTGTGGCTCCGTGGCTGACTGCATCCGCCCCTTCCTCTGCAGCAATGCGGACCTGCTCCTTGGCAATGATCGGCCGGGCCAGCGAGGTGCCGAGGAGGTAGGAACCCTCGTAAACGGCATTGGCGCGGAAGGCCGGAAAAATGTAGTCGCGGACAAACTCCTCCTTCAGATCGGAGATGATCACCTTTTCTGCACCCGTAGCCATACCTTTTTCCCGGACTGCATCCCAGTCCTCATGCTGGCCCACATCAGCGGAATAGGCAATAACAGGGCATGCATATTCCTCGGCCAACCATTTAAGGATGACTGAGGTGTCCAGTCCGCCTGAATAGGCGAGCACTATTTTGTTTACACTCATGATGCTTATTTTTTGTTTTGTATTGGTTGTGCAGAAAAACATATACAAGGGCCCTGCTAAAGGACTTCCGACCAAGGCAGCATCAGAGCATGCCGTTGATCAGATATTCCAGGATAGCCTTATGCATATGCATCTTGTTTTCCGCCTGATCAAAGACCACGCTTTGTGCTCCTTCCAGCACCTCTTCGGTGATCTCCTCTTCCCGATGGGCAGGCAGACAATGGAGGACAACAGCATCTGCGGCAGCATGGGAGAGCAGTTCTGTATTTAACTGATACGGCTGAAAGATAGAGAGCCGTTTTTCTGTCTCATCCTCCTGACCCATAGAGGCCCAGACATCCACATTCACCACATCTGCATCCTGGATGGCAGCCACAGTATCCCGCAGAACGGTAATCGGCTGATCAGCCTGCTGCTCTGCTGCCTGCAGAATTGCCGAATCAGGATCATACCCTGCCGGACAGGCAAGGGTCAAAGAAAAACCGAGCACAGAGGCTGCCTGAATCCAGGAATTGGCCATATTATTTCCATCCCCGAGCCAGACAATCTTTAATTTGGCCGGATCACCCTTCTGCTCAATCACGGTCATAATGTCACTGAGGATCTGGCAGGGATGATGCAAGTCAGTCAGGGCATTGATCACCGGCACAGCAGAATACCGGGCCAGCTCCTCCACCACTTCTTGGCCGAAGGTGCGCACCACAAGCGCATTGACATACCGGGACAGGACCCGGGCCGTGTCTTTGAGCGGTTCTCCCCTGCCGAGCTGACTGTCCGCTGTTGCCATAAAGACAGCCTGTCCGCCCATCCCGTACATAGCCGCTTCAAAGGATACCCTGGTTCTGGTCGAGGGTTTTTCAAAGAGCATACATATCTTTTTTCCTGCCAGCTGCTGATGCCGCAGTCCGGCCTGCGCCTCCTGCTTCAGCACCACAGCCCGGTCAAGCAAGGCATGCAGCTGTTCCCGGGTAAAATCCTGGAGCGCCAATAAATGGGTATTCATAATGATACGTTATTGTAATATTCAACAAGACAGGCTGAGCAGAAAGGAAACCCTGCAAAGAACATCCTGCGCCTGTGCCGAATATTGAACAAGTGCTGCACAGGCTGCTGAGCCCAAAAATAATTGATAAAAGAAAAACATCGGTTTTGCAAAGTAATTCTGGCCCGTACTGCGCAACAGGACGACTTTTCATAAGCAGCAGGAAGTTATCTGTTCTGCTTCTTCGCGTTTTCCAGATAATACCTGCTTTTTTCTTCAGCCAGTTGAAGAATCTGCCTGCGGTCCATATCCACAGAATATTTCCGACATATCCCCTGACCGATCTTCTGCTCCAGCCGGTTGACCAGCATGTTCAGAGCTACAGTCGGGTCGTTTATGATTTCACATTCCCACAGCACAACAACAAGCCAGTGCAGCTCCTCAAGCTCTTTCTGTACTCTGCGGTCCCTGGCAACATTGGCATTGAATTTTTTCTGCCAGAATTCCGTATTGCTCTTCGGCACAGTTGCTCTGGAGCAGCCTTCATGCCGGTGCCAATAGCAACCGTGGACAAAGACAGCGGCTTTATATTTCGGGAGAACGAGATCTGGGGAACCGGGCAGATCGCTCTTGAGCCGAAACCGGTATCCGGCTCATGTTCCACGAACGTTTTTCCGGAGCCAGACGACCTGTCATAGTCTATAGTAATATCAAAAGAATAAGAGGATAAGAATATCAGGCTTGCCGGGTGCCAGATGGGTTTATTTATTTCTGAACCAAGTCAACTTCTTTCATGATCAAATGGTAAAAAAATGCAAATACAGAGTCTGCCATTTAAACATCCCCTGAGTTTCAAGTCAACTGGCTGAATGCAACCGGTATATGAACGCGGCCGGGAAAAACACGGCCCGATTTTTCCGTTTCATTGCAGTTAGGCAAACATTGTAGTAGAGTATTTCTGTATTCTTGACCGTTCCTGCCGAACAGGGACGAAATGCTGTTTTGATCTGAGCTGAACCCGAGTAAAACAGTGCAATACTCATAGTTCATAACGTTATCAAGCTGCGCCAGCCGTCTCTGCCACCAGATGTATCAATGCCAATGTATACACATCAACCCCATAAAACAAAAAATCTGTACAGAATAATTGAGCCGGAAGGAAGAGAAATGATATGCTGAAATATGCTGAGGAATTCTTCCACTGTAATCTGATGTTGATGTTATTGTATGAGCAAACAACACACTATCCTGATCATTGATGATATTGTCGATAACCTGATGCTTCTCGGCGAAGCAATGTCGTCGGAATATAAGATAAAGGTTGCGACGGGCGGTGTGCAGGGACTCGAACTCGCTGTCCAGGATCCCCGGCCTGACCTGATCCTGCTGGACATCATGATGCCCGGAATGGACGGCTATGCAGTATGCCGCTGTCTGAAAGAAGACGGACGGACACGGCATATTCCTATTATTTTTCTCAGCGCCTTGGATAAGGAAAGTGATGAGCTGGAGGGACTTGGCGCAGGCGCAGTTGATTTTATCACCAAGCCCTTCAAGCTGGATGTGGTCCGTGCCAGAGTCAATACCCAGATCGAGCTGCTGCGGATGCGTCAGCAGCTGCAGGACGCCCGGCTCAAGGCGGAAGCGGCTTCGCAGTCCAAATCGGTCTTTCTGGCCAACATGAGCCATGAGATCAGAACCCCGATGAGCGCCATCATGGGAATGA
Source organism: Candidatus Electrothrix yaqonensis (assembly GCA_047651235.1). GTDB lineage: Bacteria > Desulfobacterota > Desulfobulbia > Desulfobulbales > Desulfobulbaceae > Electrothrix > Electrothrix yaqonensis. The sequence continues at coordinate 467,602 of CP178758.1, read as the reverse complement.
CCGATCTTGCCCTGGAAAGGGCCTCCGACCCCCAGCAGCGCAGGTATCTTGAGACGGTCAAACTTTCTGCTGACGCGCTCCTGGCCCTGATTAATGATATTCTGGATTTCTCCAAAATCGAGGCCGGGCAGATGGAACTGGAGGAACATCCCTTTCTTCTCGCCGAGGCCATTGAAGCTGCCATCCGCACGGTGTCCATCCTGTCACGGGAAAAAGGGCTGGAGATCATCCTTGATATTGAGCCGGATGTTCCGGTTGCTGTGGCAGGCGACAGCCTGCGGTTTCGCCAGATCATTCTCAATCTGCTCAGCAACGCCATTAAATTTTCTGAAAAAGGAGTCATCCGGGTCGGTGTCGGTATCGATCATGCTGGAATCGAAACCAATACAATCCGGGTATCCGTAACGGACCAGGGGATCGGGATCAAAGACGAGAAGCTCATTTCCGTCTTCAGTGCCTTTTCCCAGGCGGACAGCTCTGTTTCCAGAAAATTCGGGGGAACCGGTCTCGGCCTTGCCATCTGCCGCCAGCTCTGTGAGCTGATGGACGGGACCATTACGGTGGAAAGCGAGTACGGCAGGGGAAGCACCTTTGCATTTACGGTGATTTTCGGCGCAGCTTCTCAGGAAGGCGTGCAGCGGCAGGACACCACGGGTGCCGAACAGATCAGAGTCCGGCCTGTCCGCGTCCTTCTGGTGGAAGATAATGCAGCCAACCGTTTTCTGATCCGGGTGGTGCTGGAAAAATTCAACCATGAAGTGGTTGAGGCGGTGGACGGCATCGAGGCATTACGCTGTATGCTGGAGGACAACTTTGACCTGATCCTCTCCGACGTGCAGATGCCCAAGCTGGACGGCTACAGATTTACCAGAATCATCCGGGCCTGTGAAGAGGGAAAAGAGCTTGACCCCTCGCTCGCTGATCAGCTGGATACCGACTTTATCAGCAAACTGCGGCAGCGGCTGCGCGGCAAACACCGGCTGGTGATTTCTATGACCGCCAACGCCATGACCGGTGATAAAGAAAAATGCTTTACTGCCGGCATGGATGATTATCTGACCAAACCGCTGAACCAGGAGGAGCTGGCCATCACCCTGAACCGCTGGCTGCCCACGGAATAGATGGAACAGCTTTCCTGTATCTTTCTTTTATCCTCCTTGTCGTACGTAATTCGTCATTGTAAACACAACAGAAGCCGGAGATATTATGTCCAACGTGTCCAACGACAACCTGCCTGATTTTCTCACTGCCCTGCTGCAGCCGAACCGACTTCCGGAGCTGCCCGGCGAAATGCAGCTTGTGCAGACCCATATTTCCTTTGTTCTGCTTGCCGATGATGTTGTCTGCAAGTTCAAGAAACCGGTGAATTTCGGTTTTCTTGATTTCTCCACCCTGGAAAAACGGCAGTATTGCTGTGAACAGGAGCTGCTGCTCAACCGCCGCCTCTGTCCGGAGATTTATCGTGATCTGGTGACTGTCACCAAAGAGAACGATATCGGCTATACACTGAACGGCAGCGACGAAATTGTGGAGTACGGCGTCAGGATGGCAAGGATGCCCGAAGAACGTATGATGGGCAATCTGATCCGGGCCGGAGAGCTGGACCGGCCCCATATTGACGCCATTGTCAATAAACTGCTGCCGTTTTATCAGCAGGCTGATCGGAACGATGAAATCGACCAGTTCGGGACAGCGGAATCTGTGGCCGTCAATGTGCTGGAGAATTTTGAGCAGACCGAAGGTTTTATCGGCACCGGCGCCCTTGCGCAGGAGCAGTTTGATAAAATTTCCGGCTGGGCAAAATCCTTTCTGGCGCAGGAGGAGCTGTTCAGCCGTCGCATCCGGGACGGCCGTATTCGCGACTGCCACGGCGACCTCTATTCGGCAAATATCTGCCTTGCCGATGACGTATATATTTACGACTGCATTGAATTCAATCAGCGTTTCCGCTACTGTGATGTGGCCAGTGATGTTGCCTTCCTGGCAATGGACCTGGATTTTCACGGGTTGAATGAACTGTCAGAGTACTGTATTGAGCAGTTCTGTGCGCGTTCCGGAGATAATGGCCTGAGAGAAATGCTGAATTTTTATACATGCTACCGGGCCTATGTGCGCGGCAAAATAGGGCTGTTCACTGCTGCCGACCCGGCAGTGGATGAGGCTGTGCGGCAAAGCAGCACTGAGGCGGCTGCCAAATATTTCGCCCTTGCAGCAGGCTACACGGCTTGACCTTCAGTTATCGATAAAGTACCATTACCGCAAAACATGCCTCAGAACCTCTACATTTTCTTCGGCCTGATTGCTTCGGGAAAATCCACTCTTGCCCAACTGTTCGCTGCGGAACAGGGATTTCCTTATTACAATACCGACCGGGTCCGCAAAGAACTGGCCGGTATTGCTGCCAACGAACGTCGACCCGACGACATGAACAGCGGAATCTACACGCCTGCGTTCACGGAAAAGACCTATCAGACCATGCTGGACAGAGTGGCTCAGAATCTGAAACAGGGAGCAGGAGGTGTAGTCCTGGACGGCTCCTACAGCCGACAGACGGACAGGGACAAGGTCAAAAAACTGGCAGACACCCTCGGTGTCCTCGATATCCGGATACGTTTTATCCTCTGCTTCTGTTCCGAACAGGAAACAAAGCGTCGTCTGGAACTGCGTGCCCAGGACCCGGATGCAGTTTCCGACGGTCGATGGGAGATCTTTGTCCGCCAGAAAGAAAAATTCGAGTCCCCGGATGAGCTTGCCGCAGAACAGCTCATCTCCCTTGATACTGAAGCGGAACCGGAACAGTTACTGAAACAGCTGCATCATTTTTGAATACTTAACAGGAGACCTGCTGCCATGACCAGAATATACTTTCTCCGTTACCCGAAAGAAACCTCGAATCAGCCGGTTGTTTGCCATCTGGTAAAACGTTATGATGTGGAATTCAATATTCTCAAGGCGGATATCCGGCCCCAGCGGGACGGCATTCTGATTCTTGAGTTCAAAGGACAGAAAGAAAAAGTGGGAGATGCCCTGGATTATCTGAAAAGTCTTGGCGTCAAAGCGGAGCGGCTTGCCGGAAAAGTACACAGAGATGAAAAGAAATGCTTTCAGTGCGGTGCCTGTACCGGTATCTGCCCGGTAGGAGCACTCTACATCCGGCGTCCGGACATGGAGGTTATTTTTGATCCTGAAAAGTGTACGGCCTGCGGCCTCTGCGTGGCAGTCTGCCCGGTCCGCTCAATGGAGATTTCCTTTGATCCGATGACTGAGACCGAAGTTGCCGTGTAACGACTCCTCATGCAAATGTCATCAACGACCGGAAACTTCACCGGAAAAGGAGAAGAGCATGAAACCGTTGATTCCAATGATCGTCTTCCTGGCAGGCTGGGGAATGTTGACTGAGGCTTTTGCCGGACAGAATACGGAACAGGCTATCCTTGCCGGTGGCTGCTTCTGGTGCATGGAGGCGGATTTCCAGAAAGTCAAGGGCGTACAGGAGGTTGTTTCCGGCTATACCGGCGGAACCGGCGCGAATCCCACGTATGACGATTATGTACGGAAAGGGCATATAGAGATCGTCCAAATCACCTATGATCCCGCTGTGATTCCGTATACAAAACTCCTCGATATTTTTTGGCGAAAGATTGATCCGATTGATCCGGGCGGCCAGTTTTGTGATCGGGGCCATGCCTATTCAACAGCGATTTTCTATACCACAGAAGCACAGAAAAAACAGGCTGAAGAGTCAAAGGCGACCTTGGAAGCATCCGGGCTGCTTGAGCAGCCCATTGCCACCAGGATCAGAAAGGCAGGCACCTTTTATCCGGCAGAAGCGTATCATCAGAATTACTCGGAAAAGAATCCGATACGGTATAAGTTCTACCGCTTTAAATGCGGGCGGGATCAGCGACTTGAGGAACTCTGGGAAGGTAAGGAGGTTCCTCTGAAAACTGCCGGGAATGACGGTAAAGATGGAAGGATAAACTACAGCAGACCGAGCCGGGAAGAGCTGAAAAAACGCCTGACCCCGCTCCAGTACAAAGTCACCCAGGAAGACGGCACGGAACCGGCCTTTAAGAATACCTACTGGGACAATACCCGACCCGGGATTTACGTGGACATCGTTTCCGGGGAACCCCTGTTCAGCTCGCTGGACAAATACAAATCCGGCACCGGCTGGCCGAGCTTTAGCAAACCTCTTGCCCCGGAAAATATTGTCGAACGGGAAGACCGAAGCTGGTTCAGTGTGCGCACGGAAGTTCGCAGCAAACATGGTGATTCGCATCTTGGGCATGTGTTTGACGACGGGCCGGAACCGACCAGGCTGCGCTACTGCATGAACTCAGCCGCGCTTCGTTTTATTCCGGCAGGGGATCTGAAAAAAGAGGGCTATGGTGCGTATACGGAGCTTTTTCAGGAAAACTGACTTGCACTTGCGTGCCGAAAAATCCCTTGATGTTGACTGAAAAAAAACTGCATGCCCCGCGTTTCCGTTATTATCCCCTGCTATAACCAGGGGCAGTTTGTTGATGAGGCCATCAATTCCGTCCTTGCCCAGACCTGGCAGGATTTCGAGATCATTGTCGTCAATGACGGGTCTACTGACCCGTTCACCATCCGGCATCTTCATGAGCTGAATTTCCCCAAAACACGGGTTGTGCATACGAACAACCAAGGACTGCCTGTGGCCCGGAACAACGGTATCCGCGCGGCGCAGGGAGAGTACATCCTGCCTCTGGATGCAGATGACCGTATCGGCCCGACTTATCTGGAGCAGGCGGTCCGCCTGCTGGACGCAGATCCGGAACTGGGTATTGTTTACTGTAAGGCCCAATATTTCGGCGACCGGGACAGCGAATGGCCCCTGCCGGAATACAGTCTGGAGGAGATGCTGCTCAACAACGTTATCTTCTGCACCTCCTTTTTCCGCAAGGCAGACTGGGAGAAAGCGGGCGGCTTTGACCCGGCAATGATCCACGGCTGGGAGGATTACGATTTCTGGCTTTCTCTGATCGAGCGGGGACGAAAGGTGCAAAGGATCCCGGAGATCCTGTTTGACTACCGCATCCGGTCTGATTCCATGCTGCGCAGCCGGGAAAAAAAGCAGAAGGTCGAAATTCTGGTTAAAATTTTCCATAAACACGAAGCTCTGTATAAACAGCATATTGGTGTTCTCTTTGACCAGCTGGTGGACATTAAGGGCGTATATCTTGAAGCAATCCTTTTTTGCCGTAAACGGAACAGCGAGGAACGGCAAGTACTCGGCATCAGAAGGGTGGATCTCCAGACAAAGGTGTTGGTCTTTGAGCAGGTCCAATTGGATGGAGATGCCGTGCTGGAGCTGTGCCCGGTCAATGAGCAGGCGATCATCAACATCAGATCGGTGCAGGTAAAGATCGGGGATGGAGATGCCGAAGAGGTACCGTTTGAGACAAATGCTGTCCTTGTTGAAGCTGGCCTCTATTATTTCACCACCAAGGAACCACAGCTGACGATCCGCCCGGATGGATTCCCGCAGGGCGAAACAAGCCTGATAGTGGAACTGGAGTATCTGATCATCGGTGAATCTGTACCGGAGCATCTCATCACTAAGCTCAACCAGGAACTTGCCGCTGCCCGGCCCGCGCTTGCCGGTCTGCAGGAATATATTGCCAGCAAAGCGAGACGACGGTCATTCTCTCTCAAAAATATTGCGGAAAGGTTGCTGCTTTTCTGCACCAACAGGGCCTATCGGGTTATTCTCCGCTCCGGTTTTTTTGACCGGGAATTTTATTTGCGCCAATACCCGGATGTCTTTTTTCGAGAAATCGATCCGCTGATCCATTACTGTAAAACAGGCTGGCAGGAAAACCGCAGGCCTAATGCTTCGTTTGACCCGGAAGCGTACAGAAAAACCTGCCAAATACCTGCCGGGATGAATTCCCTGCTGCATTATCTTGATAACCGACGGGACGAATAAATGCAGAAAGTAAATTTATAACAATATTCAGAGATTGTTGTATTGACAGGTGCAGGTATATCTGTCGCTTCCGGAATAAAATCTTACAGAGGACCGGGAGGAATCTTTGAAAATGCAGATAGCTGTGAATATCCTACTGTTGAGACATTAGATAACAACCCTTTTTTGATCTGGAGACGATATGGAGCAATGAGACATGAAATATCTCAAGCAGAACCAAATATAGCGCATTTTACGCTGGCAAAAATTAAAGAACAACTTGATGATAATAAAAATTTTACTTTAATCACTCAAAATACTGATGGACTGCACAGAAAGTCGGGCAGCAAAAATGTAGTCGAGTTACACGGCAATATTTTTAAAACACGGTGCAGAAACAAAAAATGTACATTAACACCTTTTCATGATTTAAAAACTCTTATAATGACAAACTCCCTTGTTGCCCTGAATGCGGATCTGTTTTGCGACCTGATATCGTGTTGTTTAACGAAAGTCTTCCTGTTAAAGAAGAATGGTTGTCAAAAAAGGCATTGAGAACTTGTGATCTTTTTATAGCAATAGGTACTTCCGGTACAGTGTCACCAGCTTCATATTTTGTCCGATCTGCAGAATATGCTGGAGCAAGAACCATTTTAATCAATCTGACTGAAATGAAACCTAATAATCCTGCATTCAAAGAGCAATATCTGGGAAAAGCAGAAGAAATAGTACCTGACATTCTGGGGATGAATGTATAAGTATAACTACAGTATGGCAGTTTTCTGTTCGGCGACTGGGCAGTACATGCAGCCCTGCTGTCGCAATAACTCCTCTTGCGGTGAACAATCCATGCAACGAACCGGTATCATCATTCTCAACTGGAACGCGGCCAAAGATACGGTCGGCTGTGTCCGGCAACTGCAGTCCTTTCTTACTGATGAAACAACCATCTATGTGGTTGATAACAACTCGGCCCCGGCTGATCAGGAGCAAATCCAGCAGAACTGTCAGCATATCGTGCTTATCCAAAACGACAGCAACCTCGGTTACGCCGGCGGCAATAATGTCGGCATCCGCAGGGCCCTCAAGGACGGGTGTGCATATATCCTGCTGATGAACAACGATGCCCGGATTGAAGAAAAGGATTTTCGCCTCTTGGAGCAGGCAATGGACGCAGAGCCGAAGCTCGGTATTATCGGGCCGATCATCCGTGATAACAACGGCGGCATACTGAACGCAGGCGGCAGGGATATCGGTCGTCATTATATTTCTCATTTCAAGACCCCTGTGCAGCCGGATGCGCTCTACGATGTGGACTATGTTTCCGGCACCATCTGTCTTATCCGTGCATCCCTATTTAACCAAATCGGTCTGCTGGATGAAGACTATTTTTTCAGCGGTGAGATCGCTGATTTTTGTACAAGGGCACAGAAACAACGGCTGCCTTCCGGCATCTGCTGCCGTACAGCCGTGCAGCCGCTGGCCTCGGCCATGCATGATCTCTCCGCCTCACACGGCAATCGGGGTGGAATATATACCTATTATACCGTCCGAAACCGCTTCCTTTATATTCGCAAACACCTACGTTTATCCATTCCAGTGCTCTTCTCCTATTGGACAGCTCTGCATCTGCGGCACGCCTTCCGCTGTCTGCGGGAAAGAAAAAAGACGGAACTGCGGATGGTCCTCAAGGGCCTGCTGCACGGCTTGATCGGGAAATTCGGCCGGCTTGCTGAAAATACATAATCGATTGATCAAAAAAGAGTAAATGGATATAAAATTTGTCCAGGATATTTTGAACAATGCAGAGGATACCTCTGTCAATTCTCCGGAACTGGCAAGGACTTGGGTTAACGGAGAAACAGAGTATCATCTGAATCCGGACCGGATAAATATCCTGCGACCATTGCTCCTTGGACCAAAACTCAGCGTCCTGGAGATCGGCTGTTCCGGCGGCATCCTGTCCAGATATCTTGGCGAGCAGGGCCATCAGGTCACCGGGATTAAGACCGGACGGGACTGCCTAGCAGTAGCCCGGCTGCGCTGTGCCGATCTAAGCAATGTTACCTTTGCCGCAGAAGCAGAGGAAATAAAGGCGGCCCTGCAGCAGCAGTATGATCTTATCCTCCTGATCCCGCCGCTCCCGGATCTGCTGGCGCCGGTGCTGGACAGCGGTACTGGCGGGAAAGAGGAAAACAGTGCTGCCGGAGAGCTTGCCGCCTGTCTGCGCCTCCTCATGGACAGCCTTGCGGAAAACGGGTTGCTGGTCATCGGGGCTGGCAACCGGCTGGGCCTGAAATATTGGCTGGGCGCGACAGAAGAGCATTACGGCAGGCCGTACACCGGGCTGTGGAGCTACGGCTCGGCTGCTCAGAACTCCCGGATGTTCTGCCGCAATGAGTGGCTTGATATCCTTAGGCAGGCAGAAGTACCGACCTCTCGCTTCCTGTATCCCTTCCCAGATCATCAGTTTGCCGACCTGATCCTGTCTGATGCGTTTATCCGCACCGATCTCCATGCCCATTCCCTGCTCTACCGGCTGCGGTCCAGAGATTTATATGCACCGGACTGGCTGCCGGATCAGGATGAATTTCTCTGCTGGAAGTCTCTGCATCAATCCGGTTATCTGGCTGATTTTGCCAACTCCTTCCTCATTCTTGCAGCCAAAGAAGAGGGGCCTCCGGCAGCAGTCTTTCCTTACGATTTTATCCGGCTGTCAAAAAATCAGCAGCAGGACAGGTATCATACAGTTACGTACAAAGAAAAACAGCAGCCTGTTGTGGTCAAAAAACAGGTTGAAGCAAAAACAACAGCGGATGAAGCGGGAGGCGCAGCAGTGGCTCATGCCCCGTCCTCCCAGGCATATCTTCAGGGGCCGCTGCTGGCTGAACTCTGGCTTGATGCGCTGGTTCTAGGCGGCAGGACAGGTGCGTTCAACCAACTGCTCCAGGAGTATTATCAATTTCTGCTCACCAAACTGGAGGAATCTGAACAGCCGGGAAAATATCTTGATCTGCTGCCCTTTAACATTATCGTTGATCAGCAAGGTCAATATCAGATTTTTGATCAGGAATGGGCTGTTGACTGTGCAGAGATCAGTGCTGAATTCATTCTGTTCCGCGCCCTACTCTGGTTCGGCTTTGCCCATGACACCCACCTGAGCTGCCGCATGGCGGAAGAGAATCTGGTCACGCTTGCCGAATTCATCCGGTTCGGTTTTCAGCTGCTTGCTCTGGAGCATGAACAGCTTCTGCCCGCCTTTATTGAGCAGGAAGGGCTGGTGCAGCACAGTATTGATCCGAATCAGGGCGCGGATCAGGTACGGGCAGTCTTGTACCAGCCCCTTCAGCAGGCCATCAGGACATATCAGAGCACTCTGTTCAATACTGAACTCTTCTGGATCACAGAAACCACCCCCCTGTCTGCTGACAACAGCACGAGCGTCAAAGCGCATACAGGCCGGGACCAGCAGACTGTTTTCTTTCCCCTGCCGGATGATGTTGAACAGCTGAAGATTCTCCGCTTTGATCCCGGAGACAGGCCGGGTTTTCTTCATCTGCATCGCCTGACGCTCCGGCAGACCACGGAGGAGTCAGCGGAAGGCCGCATACTCTGGGAGGCGGTCGGCAGCAGCAGAATTGCGGAAGCGGCCATTCTGGAAAATCTGCATTACTGCGCTTCGATCATGGGTGATGTGTTTTTTTCTGTCAACGATGATCCTCGAATTATCCTTGAACTGCCGGAACCGGTTATAGAACAGAGTTGTCAAGGGCAGCTGCAGTTTGAAGCGGTCCTTGACTGGCCGAAGTCTTCGGATTATCAGACAGTGCTGGAGGAGATGCGGACCCAGAGGCGCCTCATGGCGGAAATGAAAGAAAATGCCCGGCTGCGGATGGAAGAGGAACGGCTGCGTTTGAGGGAACTCCAGGAAAATGCCGCCGCAATGCGGCAACGTGTTGCTGTGCTGGAATACAAACTGGACGCAGTACGAAGAACGTTAGTCGGCAGGATTCTGAGGAAACTGAAATTTTCTCCGTTTCAGTTTTGAGACGGTCATCCGGATAAGCATCGGGCAGTCGGTTCCGGCTCCGCTAACCGCTACCTGAAAAGATTGCAAAAGAAATGGAGCTCACATGAAACAAGGATCCGTCTTTCATGCTGCCCTCTCATTCACGAATGTAGGAGCGGATCTCGGTGATAAGCAGCTGCTGCAGAGAGTAGCGGAACGGATCGTTGAGCATTTCCGCCTTGATGTGGTTGACGTTCATTGGCATTATTACTCCCCCATCGGCATCACCGGGGTGTATGTGCTCCAGCAGTCCAGTCTGACGCTGCATACCTGGCCGGAATTCAGCAAGCTGGTCATTGATGTCACCACCTGCGGTGCTGAAGTTGATCTGGAGGTCATTCTGCCGGAACTCAAAGCCGCACTTGCAACAGATACAGTGAGGCTGTCAGCTGAGGTGCTGTGAGGGGCAGGCCCAAGACGACCTTAAATGCAAAATGGCGGAGCAGGCGGCAGCAGGGCAATGAATCATGCGCAGTGTGAACCGCATCCGTATTATCAGCGATAACCTTCGACACAATGCGTCCCGACAGGGACAGCACGAAAATAGACCGGTGTTTTTACGCCGGAACAAACTGTTTCCTCTGCACAAAGGTGATTCCCGATGAGCCGTATCAGAGACCGTATAGAAAAATCCTTTGCCGCTGCAGCGCGCCAGTTGTACCACCACCCTTTCATCACTCTGCTTGTCCTGGCCGTGTTTACCGGATCATTGCTCTCGCAGCTGCCCAAACTCACCCTGGACACCTCCACCGAAGGCTTTCTGCATGAAGCTGACCCGGCTCTGCTGGCCTACAACGATTTCCGCGACCAGTTCGGTAATACCGAGATGGTGATTGTCGCCGTCAAAAGCAAGGATATTTTTGCGCCGGATTTTCTCCGGAAATTACACAAGCTGCATGTCGAGCTGCGCGACAACGTCCCCTATCTGGATGACATCAACAGCCTGATCAATGCCCGCAACACCAGGGGCGAGGGTGACCGGCTGATCGTCGAGGATCTGCTGGAAAATTGGCCGGAAACTCCGGCTGAACTGGCTGCGGTGAAAGAACGGGCCCTGGCTAATCCGCTCTATAAAAATATGCTCATTTCGGAGAAGGGCGATTTTACCGCCATTGTCCTGCAGATGCAGGCGTATTCCTCTCAGGGAGAAGAACAGCTTGACGACGTGCTGGCCGGTTTTACAGAGGATACCGACAGTGCTGCACCGGAAGAGCGGACCTATCTTACGGATGCAGAAAACGGCGAAGTGGTCCAGGCCGTGACCCGTATTACGGAGGCCTACCGCGCCCCGGATTTTGAAATCTACGTTGCAGGTGGCCCGGTGGTCACGGATTTCCTTAAAAAGGCCATGATGAAGAACATGCGGAAATTCCTCCTCCTGGTCGCCCTGACCATCGGTGTTTTTCTCTTTCTTATGTTCCGGCGGGTTTCAGCGGTTTTTCTACCCCTGCTGGTAGTCGTGATTTCGCTTCTCTCCACTTTGGGCCTGATGGCGGCCTGCGGCACGCCGATGAAGCTGCCCACCCAGATCCTGCCCTCATTTCTGCTGGCCGTGGGCGTAGGTGATTCGGTCCATATCCTGGCAATTTTCTTTCACCGCTTCCGAAAAAACAAGGGCGATAAAGCCGATGCTGTCCAATATGCAGTGGGTCATTCCGGCCTTGCTGTGGTGATGACCTCGCTGACCACAGCTGGCGGCCTGCTCTCCTTTTCCACAGCGGATGTCGCCCCGATTGCCGATCTGGGAATCTATGCCGCTGCCGGGGTCATGCTGGCTCTAGTCTACACCCTTGTCCTCCTGCCGCCGCTGCTTGCCCTGATCCCGCTGAAAGCGCGGCAGGAAAAAGAAAGTCAGCAGACGCAGACAGGCTCCCGGCTTGACAGGCTCCTGGCCGCAGTCGGAAATTTTTCCACCGGCAATCCCAAGGCCATCCTGGCAGTCACGGTGCTGATCTTTCTCGTCTCCATCATCGGCATCACCCGGATTAATTTTTCCCATGACGTTGTCCGCTGGTACAAAAAAGACTCGCCCATTCGGATCGCCTCGGAAACCATTGACGAGGAAATGCAGGGTTCCATTGCCCTGGAGATTGTCCTGGATACGGGCAAGGTCAACGGCCTGTATGACCCGGATCTCCTGCAGCGGATAGATCAATCGGTCGAATACGTGGAGCAGCTGCACAAAGGTGAGATCTTTGCTGGCAAGGCGTGGACCATTACCACCATCCTCAAAGAAATCCATCAGGCCCTGAATGAAAACCGGCCCGAGTTCTATACGGTGCCGGATGATCCCAAGCTCATTCCCCAGGAGTTTCTCCTGTTTGAAAACAGCGGCTCAGACGACCTGGAAGACGTGACGGACAGCCAGTTTTCCAAGGCCCGGTTCACCATCAAGGTGCCGTTCCGGGATGCCATCGCTTATACTGAGTTTATTCAGGCGGTCAGGGAGCATTTTCAGCAGACTTTTCCTGAAGTCAAGATCACTATCACCGGCATGACTTCCATTATCTTTCAGACTATGGCCCGGGTTATCCGCAGTATGGCCAAAAGCTACACCATTGCCCTGGTCGTCATCACCGTGCTGATGATCCTGCTCATCGGCAGACTGCGCACCGGCCTGCTGAGCATGATCCCCAACCTCTTTCCCATCCTCCTGACGCTTGGGATTATGGGCTGGTTCCATGTGCCGCTGGATCTCTTCACCATGCTGGTGGGCAGTATCTCCATCGGCCTGGCTGTGGATGACACCATCCATTTTATGCATAATTTCCGGCGTTATTTTGAACAGACCGGAGATGCCAAGCAGGCCGTCATGGAAACCCTGCACAGTACAGGCCGGGCCATGCTGATCACCACCTGTGTCCTGTCCCTCGGTTTTTTCATCTTCATGTTCGCCTCCATGAACAACCTGTTCAACTTCGGTTGGCTGACCGGCTTTACCATTCTCACCGCCCTGCTTTCGGATTACTTCATTGCCCCGGCCCTGCTGGTGCTGGTGAATCGGAGAGAAAAAGCTGGCTGCAACTGCGCTTAGAAACTATTTTCGGATGTCTCGGAGGATACGGATCAGCTGTTTCTGCAGTCAGCCCCGGAAGAAAACTTCGGCACAGCGCCGGAATTGCCCCAGCACATTGTCTACACATGCCGCATCGCCTCCACCGGCCGGTAGCGGTTGACTTTGAGAATGGGATAGAGGGTGGAGAGCACGGAGAGAACAAACATCACCACCATATCCCGCAGGATCAGCAGGGGCGAGAAGACCGCAGGCATGGCCGAGGCCGCAATCCCGTACTGCTTGAACTGCTCTTCATAGCCGCTGAAGGTGATAGGATTCTCCTGAAAATACCAGGCAACAGCCCCGCCGAGCAGGCCGCCCAGAATTACACTGACCAGGGCCAGGAGACAGCTCTCCGTCAACAGCATCAGCAGAACCTGTGCCGGGGTGGTGCCCACGGCCCGCAGCACGCCGATCTCCCGTATCCGGGCAAAGACCGAGAGCAGGGTATAGATCATGATCACAAAGAAGATCACAATAAAGATGATCCCCAGGGTGATGTAGCCGAACACCGAGTCCAGCTCCATAGCCTTGACCAGTCCTGACATGGTCTGCCGCCAGGTTGCAGCCTCGTATTTCGGGCCAAGGGCATCCTGGAGCACAGCCGACAGGGCCTCTGCCTGTTCCGGCTGTTCAGGCAGGACAATGAAATGGGTGGCATAGTTCTCCGAGGCCATAATCTGATCAAAATAACCTTTGGCAAGAAAAGCAGACCCGGCATCAAATGCATACAGCCCGGTTTGAAAGATACCCTTGACGATAAGGTTGTCCGCAGCAAAGGAGTAGTCTGCTCCGCTGCCCACAAAGGCCAGTTCATCGCCGACATCCACCTTGAGCCGTCGGGCCAGCTCCTTGCCCATATAAACCTGATTCGTGTCGCCAGCCTTGAGATACTCCCCCTCTTTTAAAGAAGAGGCCAAGCGGGACAGATGTTGTTCCGGCTCAGGCTCGATCCCGGTGAGCATTCCGCCCACCGCCTTTTCCTCTGCGGAAAACAGGACAAAGGACTCGAATCTGGCCCCGAAGGCGGCAATACCCTCAGTCCTATCAAGAATTTTCCGGACTGCGGCTGCATCAAAGATCAGGTGATCAACACTCGGATTATCCCGGAATTCCTTCCCGGTGATCTGGAGATACCCCGGATAGATCTCCACCGCATTTTTGAGCATGGTCTGGTGGGATCCCTCTGTCCAGCCTGTAGCAAAGACCAGCAGGGCCGTACTTACTGTGGTGAGCAGGAGGGTGACAATGGTCCGTTTCTTATAGGCGGCAATATTTCTCAAGGCCATTTTCATGGGAATATCCCCTCGGTTTGCTGTCTTTTCGGTGCGGTAGGGGCGAACCCTGTGTTCGCCTTTTCTTTTATTCCGGGCAGGCACAGGGGCCTGCCCCTACAGAAAAATTCCTAATCTGAATAGCGTTTCAGGGCCCGCTTGGTGAAATAGGATTCACTGATCTCCCCGTCAAAGACCGCCTCCGAAACCTCCATCACGGTCTCGTGCCCTGCCTTATCCGGCTCTTTGGGAATCACACGCCATTTTGTCGGGTAGAATCGGTCACCAAAGGGTTTGACCTCGGTGTAGGTCAACTCCCTGATCAGCACGCTGTCTTCATCATAATACTCCACTTTGGTGGGCAAATAATACTGTTTGGAGACCTGCATGATGATTTTCCCCCAGACAACTGCAGCCTCCTCCTTGGGCAGCAGCTCTGCGGTCCAGATGTCTTTTGTCTCTCCCAGCAGCTTTATTGTATAGTCCTCGCTGATGGAGCTTTCCCGTACCAGATCATCATTGGTAAAATCACTGCCCATCCAGCTCTGGAGCATCATGGAGGCCGGTATTTTGAAGGTCTTTTCAATGCGGGGCACATACTGCCACATGGCATTGTCAATCTTAAGAAAGGTGATGCCCTTGTCCTTGCCCGGATAGAGGATTTTGATAAAGGATTTGTCACTGCCCACCGACCGGCTCTCCATTTTCATGGTCCGCTCGGCCCGTTTGGTTTTGACAATCATGGTGATCTTCAGCACCGCACTATTGCCGTTCAGATTGTCTTCAACCTTTTTGATGACCTCCTCTGCTGTTTCAGCTTCTGCACCTGCTGTCTGCACAAACAGAAGCAGCAGGACCACCAAGGACAGCAGCACGTTTTTTTTCTGCATTGTTCTTCTCCTATGCTTGAGATTTCTCCTTATACTGCAACAACGAAGTGTTTTCTGCTCTGTTCACCATCACCATCATCAGTAGGGCCGGAACCATGAAAAAGTCCGCCAGCAGGGCAAAGAGAACGGCAAAGCCGCAGATAATCCCGAAGCGGACACTCGTGACCAGCGAACCGGCCGTAAACATGAAAAAGCCGCTGCTGAGGACCATCGTGGTGATGAACATGGCTTTGCCCGTGCTCAGCAGGGTCTCCCGGATGGCCAGCTCCACATTTGCCGTGGCCTCAAAGGCCCGCTGAAAATGATGGAAGAAATGGATGGTGTCATCAACGACAATGCCAAGCACCAAGCTGCCGATCAGCATGGTACTCAGATCAAAGGGGATGTCGTTCATCCCCATCAGGCCCAGGACGTAGAGTATCGGGGCCACATTGGCGAGCATACTCAACAGACCGATCCGAACCCCGCCCACCATAGCGATCATCAGCAGAGTAATGACGGCTAGGGAAATGCTGTAGCTTTTGGCCATAGTGGTGATCGCCCGGCTGACGAGCTGCGCAAAGAGGTAAACCTTACCGGTCAAGGTTACTGAGGCATCGGGAAACTGCCTGCTGAGATACTGCTGCACCCTGTCCGTATACTCGACATAGAGGAAGGAATCCTCGGCAGGACCTATAATGGAGAATCGTGCTGTCCGGTATCTGCTGTCCGTAAAGTCCTGCAGATCATTACTGCCGCCAGCTTCAAACAGGAGCAGCTCCTGGGCCGTGAGTTCGCGGGAGTCCGGCAGGGTATAGGCGGCATCCTGATTGCCATGCAGAGCCCGGTTGGTCTCTTTGAGCACATCTGAAATGGCCCATACCTTCCCGGCCCTGATACCGGCCACCTCAAGACGGCTGATATCCGTCACCGCCTGATCCAGACGGCGGAGCAGATCAGGATCATACAGGCCGTTCTCTTTGCCGGTATCAATGACTCCTTCCAGGGTGCTGCAACCGCCGTTGACTCTGTCCAGCAGCTCAATCGCCTGCCGGGCAGGAGAATCCTCCGGGAACCAAGTCGCTGCATTATGGTAAAAACGCAGATTGAAAATGCCGTACAGGGAAACAAGCATGAAGCAACTGAACAGAACGGTTACGGCAGCAGGATGCCGGGTCGTGACCCTGGCGATCCCGTGGAACAGCCGATCAGATAGTGCATTTTCCGAAAGCCCCTGTCCTTTTTTTCCCTGTTTGAGGGGGAAAAGAGCGATAAAGGCGGGCAGCAGGAGAACCGTGTACAGCAGGGCAAAGAACACTCCGACCGGGGCAACCCAGCCGAGCTGAGCCACCGGGGCCATGTCGGCCCAGAGAAAGGAGAACAGACCGCAGGCCGTGGTCACCGAGGTCATGAGCACAGGCAGACCGGCAAGGGCCATGGCATCAAGGATGGCCTGCTGTTTATCGCCGCAGCGGCTGAAGTTACGGTAAAAAATAGTCAGGATGTGGACAGCGTCGGCGATCCCGACAACCAGGAGAAAAGCGGGTAAAATCTGGCTGACCGGAAGAGTAGCCGGAATTCTGAGCATGCCCACAAAACCGAACGTGGCGACCAGCGAAAGCAGCACGATCAGCAGAGGATAAACCACCCCGGAGGTACGTCTGTAGAGCAGGGCGAAAAAAAAGATGCTCAGCAGGACGGAAAAAGGCAGGATCACGAACAGGTCACGCTTCACCCCTTTCTGCAGGGCTGTGACCACAGCCGGGATACCGGTGAAAAAAACCTTGAGCGTCGGACTCTGATAGGTTGCGACCACCTGCTCAATAGCCTCGGTCATCTCCGTGCTTTCCGCATTGCTCAAATACCGCTCAGCGTGTTCCTCCGGCTCTTCCTGCTCAAAGCCTGCCAGCACGTCTTCTGGCTGCCCCCCTTTGACGACCAGGGCCTTCGCCTTAATAAGGATCGATACCGTTGACCGATCCGGTGAAATCAGAAGATTTTCATACAGGGGATACTGGTCGATCAGCTCCTTAATCCGGGCTGTTTCCGCCTTGTTCTGCGGCGGTTGCGGGAAAAGTTCTTCCACATAGAGGGTGTCTTCATCGCCCCGGACGATCCTGCCGTTGACCAGACTGCTGATCTTGTCGATATAGGGGACAGACTCTTCCAGCTCCCGGTGCAGACGGTACAGGGTGTTGAAAAAGGCCGTATCTAATCCCTGGGCAGGCTGGAGGGCGATGAGAAAAAATTCATCCTGGCCGAACTGTTTTTTGAAGTCATTATAGGCGATCAGGGCCGGATCGTTTTTATGAAAGAAACTCTCATCACGGGTATCGATCTCCAACCTGCCTAACTGGGTAGCCAGCCCGGCCGTGAGCAGAAGCATCACGGCAACAACCCAGTATTTCTGCCTGTAGGCAAAGGCGGCGCTCTGTCTGAACAGATTTTCGCATTGCTGACGGATATTGCTCAGCATTTGTTCATTGTGAAGTGAATTAGAGTTTGAAACTCACAACTCAAAAACAAATGCCTGATACTGGAAGCATCGTTGATCGTTGCGTCAGAATAAAACTGCAGCAGTTAGAGCTTTACCTGCGGGCAAGTTCTTCCGGCTGTTCCCACTCCGGTTCCTGCCCTTCAAAATGATAGAGGAACCTGCACGGTGTTGCCAGCTCAAGTCCTTTGTTGTTTAAGTGGAGCCAGACGCTTTCCCAGACCGCATCGAGATACCTGTATTTTTTTTCGTAGTCCCGTACCTGAAAACAGACCTTAAAAATCGCCGATGAATCCCCCTGGCCTTTAAACTCAATAAACGGCATGGGGTCGCGCAGTACTTCTTTGACAGCAAGTGCGGCCTGCAATAGAAGTCTGCGGACCGCCTCAGGATCACTGACAGGTATAGTTTCCAAAGTCAGAGAAAGGCCGTAACGGTTATCAGGGGAACTGTAATTTTCCACGGCAGCGTCTGTAACCTGCTTATTCGGAATGGCAAGTGACGCCCTGCTTCTTGTTAAAATTCTGGTTGTTCCCCAGGTCATATCCATCACCTTGCCTTCATGATCACCGATTTTTACCCAATCGCCGATCCGGAAAGGACGCTCAATGTTAATTATGATTCCTGAGAAAACATTTGAAAAGTCAAAGAGTTTTAATAGGCCGAAAACTCCGGCAAGAACGCCTGATGCTGCCAGCAGGCCAGCCAGAGTCTGATCGTAGACAAACGAGAGAATACCGAAAAATGCCAGAAGGTAGACCAGAAAGCTTACAGTAAGCCGGGCATTGTACGGAATACGGCGTTCGGTACGGATTTCGACAGGACGCCAGATAAAATTTTCCAAGGCCAGATTGATCAATACAGCCGGGATAATCCACCAAAGCACATCAAAAATCCGCATAACGCGGTCCAGATACTGCCTGTCGAATCCTTTATCCTCAAAAAACTGCATCACGCTTATCTGCACAGCCAGCAATGCGGTAACTCCGATAACGGCCTGAAGAAACCAGAGTACTTTAAATAAATATATTGCCTGATCATCTGTTTTTCGTTTTTCGAGATACCATAAAAGAAGCAGGAGTCCCCCGTAGATCATTGTGAGCATTCGAGCGTATCTGGCTTCGGGCCGCGCATATATTGACGAGATAAGCCCCCGCAGGGTAAACTCATAATCTTTAATCCAGATTAAAGCATTAAATCGGGAATAGGGGTCGAGCTGCCGGTCTCCGAGATACCTGATATCTGTGAGTGGTTCCTGGGCCTCACTATCCTGAAAGAACAAGGTGTCATCAATAGTCCAGCCGGAATCGGTATCCAGCACCTCCTTGTCCCTCAGGTGTCTGGTCAGTGCCTTTCCTCCTTCTTCTATGGGGGTCATTCCCCCGGTATCGGCAATATAGATCAGGTAGTTGCGCGTCCATTCCGCATGGCGAAAACTTGTGCCCAGCATACGTCTGCCGAATCGCCGTTCTCCGGGGAGAAAATCAGCCCTGAATTTCCCTTTGACCCGATAAAGGTAAGAACTGGCCTCAGGCTCTCCGGGTATCTCCACAGTATCAACATGTACGGCTTCCTGCATCTTCGGGCCCGGAGTTTCTTCTTCGGCTTCAGGCCTGATAAACAATCCCTCCTTTTTTTTCGAAGCAGCAGGAACGTCATCATCTTCTGGTGCAAAACGGATGGGCGTGACAGCATTGGAAAACTCGATTTGTGAAGGATCGAACTTTTTTATGGAGTTGAACCAGAGGTAGAAATCCATAGTAAATGTACCGGCCGCCATGTCCACATCGTCAATACTGTTGATTGCGATGCCGGTATACACGAGATCTGTACTGGCAAAATACTGCTCTCCGATCTTGAAAACTCGGTCTTTCAGCAAATCTTCACTAAGTCGGGATTTTTCTACGTCGAGCAGACGCTGCAGCTGTTTCCATACCGGTTTAAGCCGGTGCTTATTATATCGGCTGACCGTGATGAACCGGGCATATTCATCAGAAGAGTCTTTGATGGCTTTTTGGAGAGCATCTCGAATGTTGCTGCGGTCATCTTTAAGGTTTCCCTGAAGCTCGGTTGTACTGATCGCTTCGAGCGCAAATTTTGCTGCTTGATAATAGCCGGTCGCAACCCATGACGGTTCTGTGTTATATTTTTTTTTGTACAGTGCATTGAACTTCTGAGCTTCCAGACCGGAACCTTCGATGTTTACGGGCGAAACTGTATATATCCCGTCTGAATAATATCCCTGCGTAATACCTTCCACAGGGTCTCTATTAAGCTGCTCTATAAAATTGGGCGTGCTGAAAGCATCTGTTCCGATAACAGTGAACTTTTTCTCTTTATATCGCAAAGATGTCGCGATATCGGCACCGTATGATGAACCGGCGGCGATAAAGACAGCTACAGAATCTGCTTCGTCTTTCCAATCTGTCCATATATCATTCTTTCCAATCTGTCCATATATCATTTATTATGTCGTCAAGTCGTTCCTCAACTTCTGTTGCGTTCTTCCTGGAATCAAAATACCACTCTTCGTGTTTTGAGATCGGAAAACTCAGGTCTTCACATGCATTCTTAAAGGAGCTGTAAACTGATTCGGCCCACAAATTTCCTTTATCAGCAATCAGTAGTACTTTTTTCTTATGAAGAATTTTATTAAGATAGGTTGCAAGGAGTTCAGTCTGCAGGCTGCTCGATACATTTGATCTGAAATACCAGCTATTTTCGTCTGTTATCGTTTCTGCTGTGGCGGAAGCTGTAATTGCCGGTAGGCCGAATTTTTTATACTGATTGCCAGCTGCCCCGCAGGCGGCACTGGAATAATGACCAAGGACCAGCAGCACCTTATTATTTAAGGAAAGATCGTGCGCGATATGCTTGGCATCCTGCGGATCATTCTGATCATCTTTTGTTGTTAATTCTATCCTTTTGCCATGCAGTTCACCGCTTTTGTTCATTTGCTCAATATAAAGTTTGATTCCTCTGAGCATTTCTTCGCCGTTAGATGCATACTCTCCGGTTAACGGAGCGACTACACCGATATACAGCACATCTTTCCTGAAAAACTGAAGAGTGCCGATCAGCAGTACCAAAATACAACCTGTAATAAGTAATATACGGTATTTTGCGGGAATCTTTTTCTTCATACCGAACCAAGCTGATGAAACCGTTCCTTACTCCCCGAACGACCACATATGTATCGGCTGTACACTGCTCCGCGAATGCGAATACACACCTCGGATCCACGGTTTCTTTAAGAATGCAACATTTTGAAAAAAAAAGAGGGATAATGACGTACTCTTTACAAAGTATCTGTTCCGCCTCCTCATAAAATATTCTCTGCTGAGAAGAATCCTTTTCTTTTAACGCACGGTTAAAAAGTTCTTTATATTCTATATACTTCTGGCTGTTCCAATGTAAGTTTCCATCAGTATTAATAAATTCGGCCAGAAAATAAAGAGGATGGGCATATTCTGCCTGTTTTTTGACCACAAAAAGGTGTGAGGGAGTGCTAAAGTCCTCAACTTTTTTTTTCTGTACTACCGTAATGCCGAGATTTTTTTTCAGCACTTTCTGAATCAGCTGTACAATCTCAACATCAACAGATGAGCCGCTGATAGAGATTTCTGGAAAATCTTCTCCCTCAGGATAGAGCCTCTTCTTGGCAAAGGCAAGGATTCTCCTTGCCCGTTCCGTATCCAATTTAGGTGGGCAGCTCTTCGTATCAGAATCAGATTCGACAGCAGAGCGGTTGATGAATGCATCAGAGACATCACCAATGATTCCCACTGCTTTGTTCAAGATAAACTGTTTGTCAACAGCTGTTGCAATTGCCCGACGGACATCAGCATCATCAAATGGAGGACGACTGTGATCAAACCCAAGATAATATCTTCCCTGTTTGGTGGGCTTATCGGGTAACTGCTTTGCCAAGCCAGGAACTTTTCTGATGGCAACCCACTGCTTTTTATGGAAGAAAGGTATAGAATCAAGCTGATTATGTTTGTACATTTCCAGTGCAATTTCTGAAGAGGGCAGCATCATGTAACGGATTTCCGGAATCTGTACCTTTTCTGCATCAAAATAGAACGGATTTTTTTCCAGAATCAGCAGTTTTCGTTTACGCCAGCGTTAGTATTGATTTCGGTTAAACCGGCAAACAGCAGGGGGATGATCTCCCGATCACAGTCTTTATCAGCAGGATCAAGAGAGGTTACAGGCTCGGTAAGTGCCAGCCGAATATATGGCGGATGTTGCTGCTTTTTTGCTGTATCTTCCGCTGTACCGGGTGCAGGCAGCAGCAGGATACAGCACAACCCGGTCAGGACTGCACGGAGCCTTCGATATCGTACCACACCTTCACCTTTACCTACCAGTTGATATCATCCGGACAAGGTATTGATTCTACATCCAGCTCCTTGATGTCCGGTTCACTTGTTTCGGTCTTTCCGGCAAGATAACCAAGTCCTCCCGATTTCTTGGCCATATACTTAATCGCCTCCTGTTCATTGGCCATTTTCTTAGGAGCCCTCCCTCTTGCTGCGAAAATCCGCTTCTGCCAATGGATTTCCATCTGTGCGACCGATCTGCCCAGAACCTTCTCTGAAAACTCCTTTCTGATCGGAGAATCATCAGGCAGATCCACAAGGGCAACTTTTTTCTTGGACTTCGGCCAAGTTCTACCTCTCCCTATAAACATTTTCTTCATATTTTGCAGTGCAATACTCTCGTTGGGATTAGCGTAATTGACAATAAACTGCAACGCTTTTTCCGCAACAGCCGGACAGGCAGATCCGAACAGCCCGGACAGCAGGATAAAAATGGTA
Organism: Candidatus Electrothrix yaqonensis; assembly: GCA_047651235.1. GTDB lineage: Bacteria > Desulfobacterota > Desulfobulbia > Desulfobulbales > Desulfobulbaceae > Electrothrix > Electrothrix yaqonensis. Next base: position 445,083 of record CP178758.1, on the reverse strand, counting down.
AGGTACTTTTGATATTTCATAGTTCCTCCTCATGAACTACAAGAAATAAATATGTTTTTTCTTCACAAACTGTCAAAAACTGAACTGTACACCAATCAGTGTCAGTACGGTTTCTTCTTCAAAAGGATATTCCTGCGGATTTCTTATATTAATCCAGCTGGTCGGCCGGGCATTCTCGTTGTCCCGAATAAAGGTTGTCGAACATTTCACCACCAAGTTCGGGGAAACCCAATAGTTCAGCCCTATAGTCCACTCCGTGCTTTTTTTGAGCGTATGATCAGAGGACAGTCTTTTGTCCTCACAGGGATAGGGATTATTGTCCGGATTCTCAATCTCCTCGTAACGGGCTGCCAGCTGCCAGTGTTCCGTCAGTCGGTACGCTGCTTCAGCATACCAACTTGTGTACTCTGCGTCCCCAACCCCGCCGATTTGATTTTCGTCACGCTCAGCTACCATATATTCACTCCGGAGGTTCCATTTGTCGTTAAGATATTCTATTGATCCTCCTATAAATAATGCTGTACCGAATTCAAATTCTGTGATCACTCCCCCATCATTTCGGCGTGCTTCCTGTTCTCCAGTATAGGAAGAAAGACTGAGCTGCAGTCTATCGACCGGGGGATGAAGTACCAGTCTGCCGCCCAGCATGCCTTTAATTGAATACCGCTCAATGTCGGTCACGTTATATACGTCGTTGCTCTCATACAGAAATGTAGATCCTCCGAAGATGTCATAGGATAACTGCCAGTTACAGCAACATGAATAATTGTCAAAAAAATCCCCTCTCATCCCGGCCCCTTGATAATATTCTGGTATCTGGATACGGGGATTGTATATTCCTTGGGGGAGAAACAAAAAAGGCCGGACTGTTCCGACGCCATAAATTTCATTAAACAGCATGAACGGCACTCTGATCTTACCGGCACGATAAGTCACCAAATCAGAAAGATACCATTCAACAAAGGCGTAATCTATTTTGGTCTCCCTCTCTTCATCGGTACTGATAAAACCGGGCTGCAGATATACTGTCAGGTCTTCAGTTATCTCAGTACGAATATTTAAAAAAAAGTTAAAGTTCTCTACAGTTTCGTCAGTATCCCAGTCTCCGTAATATTTATCTCCGTAAAATTCATTTTCATTATCTGTCTTTCCGTACACCCAGCCGCCGAAGCCATGCACCGACACCTTGTCCAATAACTGAGCTTCCCCGCTGGCGGCTGTCAGCATTATGACAGCAAGGAAACCACATAAATAATCCACCCCCAAAGGGGGTGGTATTGGGTTTACCCCTAAAAGGGGATAAGGATGCCTCTTGCCCCCAGAGGGGGCGAGGTGTTGTCCCCGATTTAATTAGAATAACCGTAGTTGGTTACGTTCGGCTTGGCGTTCTTTTTCTTCCTGATACTTTACGTAGCGACGTATTTTCTCAGCGCCTAAACCTACAGTATCGACACAATAGCCGCGTGCCCAAAAACGATTACCCCAGTACGGTTTTTTCTTCAATTTGCGAAACTTGTTGAATACACGAATCGCGGTTCTGCCTTTAATGATGCCCATATAATCCGAAATCGACAGTTTCGGAGGAATCATCACGATAATATGAACATGATCTTTTTGAACATTCAGCTCAATCACTTCACACTTTTTCTGCTCGCTGAATGCGCAGGTACAATTGAACACCTCCTGTCCGACTTCACCCTCAAGTATTCTTAATCGATACTTGGGAACCCAGACGATATGGTACTGGCAATGCCAAATTGTATGTGATAGTTTTTTAAATCGACTCATAATTTGCTCCTGATATTGTTGTGGGGACAACACGTCATGGAGCTTATTATGAGCTTTTGAGGTTCAACCGGCAAAGCCGTTGAACTCTGACCACCCCCAGAGGGGGTGGTTTTCTACTACGAAATAAATATACAATATTATTCCAGTACAAATCTTGCATAGACTTCGAGCCTCATTGCCCTCCAGCGGAGAAACAATTTCTACGTTCAGTAATGCGGCAAGTTGTTCGATCAGAGATTGTTCGGGCATAGGCAGTCCTCTCTGCGAATACGTTAAGGATACTAATAAATAGTAATATTTTAGCTATCCTCATTTGTCAAGGAAGAAAGGCACAATTAGACGGTCCGGTTTGGCAGCAATACAAGGTAAATATAAGTAATTACGGCCTGGAAAAATTTTCCGGTCGATTTACCACCAGCAAAAGCCGGGGTGATTATAGTGTTGTACTTTCAATGCGAATTAGGAGTTGAAAGCCGGTGTCAGCATCAGCATTGGGTGGTGGGTCAAATCCGTTGATCAGGCACATTCCGGGCACTTTCCGAATACCGACCACTCTCAAAATAATAGCTGATTGACTGATGTATATTAGAGTCGTTCCCATATAAGTTTGCAGGCCCATTTTTCATTTCCTAAGCAGTTGTTTTTGGGGAGCTGAGGTTGTTCAGGAACAACTCTATTCCGATGACATCTGCAGGAAATACTTTCCGGCCTCGAAACATATTTTCGGAAAAGCGGACACCTGGAAAATAGAGAGGAGAAATCTCAAATTCAGAATGCATCTCAAGTGCCTGAACCGCAAAACGATCTGTTTCTCAAAAGATGACAGGATATAGCGATTTCAGCTTGAATGAGTATCAATTGTAGGTTGATAACCTATTGATTATAGATGGCTATAAAATCAAATATTGATTGTCACTCAAATTGAAACTGCTATATATGACAATGTACCGATCATCGGTATAAGAAAGGGTTATCCGAAAGACGGAAACTTTTTCCGCATTCATTACAACGGTAACGCTGTGTTCCGTTTTCGCTCCGTCCGTTCTTCACAAAATCATCGGCTCCGCAGTACCGACATCTGATTTCGATATACTGTTTCAAATAACGGAACAATATACCGGAAAAAAACATAGATCAACTGATTTGACCCTCCACCTGCCAATAGCTTCTGTTCTTCCCACGAAGTCCGCACGATTTTTCCCGGGCATTGTTCGACTGCGTCATACCCGCCCGCGCCCGCAAATGAAATGCTCTTTACTTCACAGGGCAGAGTTGTTATTACTGTTCCCTGATGGCGGAGACAGGCCGGACTCTTGCAGAAAAGCGGTTTATGGTTGATGGATTTCCGCAGCGACTTTTATAAAAATATAAAAATAAAAGATAGCAGGGTATCTGTTCCGGTTTCGCAACCTTCACAATCACAGAAAAAACAGAAAAACTTCGACAGTGATGCGATTAGTATAGATCGATCAGTACAGCTGCCGGAGGATGGGATATCAATTCTGCAGAGAACAACGGGAAAATAATGGCAAACGAAGCGAACAAGATCATCTATTCGATGATCAAAGTCAGTAAAAAGTACAAGGATCAGGTGGTCATCAAGGATATCTCCCTTTCCTATTTCTACGGCGCCAAAATCGGAGTGCTGGGCCTGAACGGGTCTGGCAAGAGTACCCTGCTGCGGATTCTTGCCGGTAAGGATACCGAATTTGATGGAGAAAGCATTCTTTCTGAGGGGTTTACCGTGGACCTGCTGGAACAGGAACCGCAGCTTGACCCGGAAAAGACTGTACGGGAGATTGTCGAGCAGGGAGTGCAGGACACAGTTGATCTTCTGGAAGAGTATAACCGGATCAATGAACAGTTTGCCGAGCCCATGGATGATGATGCCATGCAGGCCCTGATTGAGCGCCAGGGAGAGGTGCAGGACAGGCTGGATGCGGTTGATGCCTGGAATCTGGACAGCAGGCTGGAAATGGCGATGGATGCTCTGCGCTGCCCGCCTGCTGAAACCAGGATCGGAGTGCTGTCCGGCGGCGAGAAACGCCGGGTCGCGCTCTGCCGTATCCTGCTCAAAAAGCCGGATATCCTGCTGCTGGATGAGCCGACCAACCATTTGGACGCCGAGTCCGTGGCCTGGCTGGAGCACCATCTCCAGCAGTACAGCGGCACCGTGATTGCCGTCACCCATGATCGCTATTTTCTCGACAATGTGGCAGGCTGGATTCTGGAACTTGACCGAGGACGCGGTATTCCCTGGAAGGGCAATTACTCCTCCTGGCTGGACCAGAAACAGAAACGGCTGGCTGTAGAGGAGAAAAAAGAGAGTGAACGGCAGCGCACTCTGCAGCGGGAGCTGGAATGGATCCGCATGAGTCCCAAGGGACGGCGTTCCAAGGCCAAGGCCCGCATCAGCCAGTATGAGGAGCTGCTCAATCAGGATACCGGCGAGCGGCTGAAAGGGATGGAAATTTATATTCCGCCTGGCCCCCGGCTCGGCAAACTGGTTATCGAAGGCCAGGGCATCTGCAAGAGCTACGGTGACCGCATTCTGGTGGAGGAGCTTTCCTTTTCCCTGCCCCCGGGCGGTATTGTCGGAGTAGTCGGGCCCAACGGCGCAGGTAAAACCACCCTGTTCCGGATGATCACCGGTCAGGAGGAGCCGGATGAAGGGAGCATCCGTATGGGGGAGACCGTGAAGCTCTGCTATGTAGATCAGGAACGGGATGCCCTTGCTTCGAATAAAACCATCTTTGAGACGATTTCCGAGGGGCAGGAAACCATCTGGCTCGGCACCCAGGAGGTCAATGCACGGGCCTACGTGGCCAAGTTCAACTTCAGCGGCTCTGCCCAGCAGAACAAAATTTCGGAAATTTCCGGCGGCCAGCGCAACCGGGTCCATCTCGCTATGATGCTGAAGGAAGGCGGCAATGTCCTGCTCCTGGATGAGCCGACCAATGATCTGGATGTGAACACCCTGCGCGCCCTGGAAGAGGCTCTGGAGAACTACGGCGGCTGCGCCGTGATCATCAGCCATGACCGCTGGTTCCTGGACCGCATTGCCACCCATATCATGGCCTTTGAAGGCGACTCGCAGGTGGTCTGGTTTGAGGGCAATTATTCCGAGTATGAGCAGGATTACCGGAAACGGATGGGCGCGGCAGCGGACCAGCCCCACCGCATCCGGTACCGCCATCTGACCAGAGCCTGAACAGAAACCAGGAGCCATGACTCCGGCAGATACTCCTCCGAAAAAAGGCATCGGCCATCGTCAGCGGCTGCGCGATAAATTTCAGGAAAAGGGGATTGAGGCCCTGTCCGACACCGAAGCCATTGAGCTGCTCCTGACCTTTGGTACGCCTCGTGCTGACTGCAAACAGGCTGCACGGGATGCGCTGGAGAGGTTCGGCGCTCTGCCCGAAGTGCTGGATGCCCATCCGGATGTGCTGAAAAAAATTAAGGGCATGGGGCCGAAAAATATCTTTGCCCTCCAGTTTGTCCAGGGCGTGGCCCGCCGCTATCTGCGCCAGCGGATTCAGAAAAAGAACTACATCACCTCATCCAAAGATGTGGCCGACTACCTCATCCATGCCCTGCGCGGTCTCCGGCATGAGGTCTTCATGGTGGTCTATCTGGATGCAGCCCATGCGGTGATTGACAGCGAAATTCTTTCCGAGGGCACCATCAACGTGAACACCGTCTATCCCCGCGAACTGCTCAAAGCTGCCTTGGCCCGCAATGCCGCATCTCTGGTGGTCGCCCATAACCACCCGTCAGGCAGCCTGCAGCCTTCGGCTCAGGATGAACAGCTGACCCGCACCCTGTACCTGATGTGCTCGTTCATGAACATCACCCTGCTGGATCACCTGATCATCGGGGCCGGGGAAACCGTGTACAGCTTTGCCGATCACGGCCATATGGCTGCTGTGCGTCAGGACTGCGCCGACATCCGGTCCCGCCTTGCCTGAACCGCCCGATCTCGGCCTGTACCTGCATGTGCCGTTCTGCCTGCGGAAATGCCCCTACTGCAGTTTTTATTCCCTTGCAGGCCGGGCTGACCTGTACAAAAGATATGTCCGGGCCGTTGCCGGGCAGATTCGTCAGACAGCCGCACTCTGCGGCACCGAGAGACAGCCGCTGACCAGCATTTTTTTCGGCGGCGGCACCCCGACCATGCTACCTGCCGAGCTGCTGAGCAATCTGCTTGCCCATTGCCTGCAGCATTTTTCATGTGCAAACGACATGGAAATCTCCATTGAGGTCAACCCGGCAACAGTTGATCTGGCTGCCCTGCAGATTCTCCGGCAGGCCGGATTCAACCGCCTGTCCGTCGGAGTACAGTCCCTTCATGACCAGGAGCTGCAGCAGCTGGGCCGTCCGTATTCCGCAGCAGATGCTCTCCGAACCGTCCGGCTGGCCCGGCAGGCAGGCTTCAGCAACCTCAGCCTTGACCTGATGTACGGACTGCCCGGCCAGGATCTGCATAGTTGGCGGAACACCCTGGAACAGGCCCTGACCTTGCGACCGCAGCATCTCTCTATTTACGAGCTGACCATTGAGCCGGGAACCTCTTTTGCCGAAAAACAGGAACAGGGCAGATTGGACTTGCCGGATGAGGACACCGTCCTGCTGATGCTGGAGCAGACCCGGAGGCTGACTATTGATGCCGGATTCAAGCGCTATGAAATTTCTAACTATGCCCGCCCCGGCTGCCGATGTCGGCATAATATCAATTACTGGCAGAACGGTGAATACCTCGGCATAGGAGCCGGGGCAGTATCTTTTCTCAACGGTACGCGCTGCACAGCTCTTGCCGATGCGGTGCGCTTCTGCGAACTGGTGGAGAGCGGGCAGGATGTCCGGCAGGAAAAAGAGAGCCTAGATAACGAAGCTGCCTTCCGGGAGACGGTCATTATGGGGCTGCGCATGACTGATGGGGTGTCCCTGGCAGAGCTGGTCAGCCGTTTCGGTATCAACGCCGAGACCTATTACGGGGATACCCTGCATCGCCTCATCCGCCGGAGCATGCTGCAGATCGCGCAGGGTCGGCTGCAGCTCACTGAGCAGGGGATGCTGCTGGCCAATACAGTTATGGCGGAACTGGTTTGACTATGCAGGTCTTTCGCCTGAACGCAGCATCAGTACCGAGACCGGTATTTTTCAGAGAAAGCATGAAGATTAAATTTGACGATTATCTGTTCCGATTGGGCTATGTATCTGTTTCTTCAAAACAGCTTTAATTCCGCAGTTATTTGATTCTCGCTCCTTAATCACACCCGGCAGAATCCGCACCTTTGACTGTACTGTCTTCTTCCTGTATACTTGTATGCATTTTAGAGTCAATCGGCTTAACCCGCACTTCGGGAAGCACGGTGACGAAGGTATGAAATTTTGAGATGAGAATCAGGGGAGAAATGTATGGCCCTTTCACAGGATAAACAGGCAGAAGGCAGGAGAAAAAGCGTTGACAATGCCATCAGCCAGATTGAGCGGCAGTTCGGCAAGGGCGCAATCATGCGCCTTGGTGAGCATGAACGGGAAAATATTCCGGCCATTTCCACCGGTACCCTGGGAATTGACCTCGCCTTGGGCGTGGGCGGGTTGCCCAGAGGCCGGGTCACCGAGATCTACGGTCCGGAATCCTCCGGTAAAACCACCTTGGCCCTGCACGTCATCGCCGAGGCCCAGCGGGCCGGAGGCAATGCGGCCTTTATTGATGCGGAGCATGCCTTGGATGTCGATTATGCAGAAAAACTGGGCGTGGATGTGGATAATCTGCTGGTTTCCCAACCGGATTTCGGTGAACAGGCCCTAGAAATCTGCGAAATGCTGATGCGCAGCGGCGGACTGGACGTTATCGTGATTGATTCGGTGGCTGCCCTGGTCCCAAGGGCGGAGATCGATGGCAATGTGGGAGATCAGCATGTGGGCCTGCAGGCCCGGCTCATGTCCCACGCCATGCGCAAGTTCACCAGCGTGATCCAACGGACCAGCACTGTCCTGATCTTCATCAATCAGATCAGAATGAAAATCGGGGTGATGTTCGGCAATCCGGAGACCACCACCGGCGGTAATGCCCTGAAATTCTACAGCTCCCTGCGCATTGATATCCGCCGCATGACCCAGATCAAAGACGGGCAGGAGGTCATCGGCAACCGCACCAAGGTCAAAGTGGTGAAAAACAAGGTGGCGTCTCCCTTCAAGATTGCCGAATTTGACATTATCTACGGTGAGGGGATCTCCAGGACCGGCGACCTGCTGGATCTGGGCGTGGCCCAGGAGATCATCGACAAAAGCGGGGCCTGGTATTCCTATAATGACGAGCGGATCGGCCAGGGCCGGGAAAACGCCAAGACCTTTCTCAAGGAGCATCCTGATATGCTGCTGGAGATCGACCGCAAGGTGCGATTAGGATACGGCCTGCCGGTGACGGGTGAGCCTCCTGTAGCTGAGACTGTGGAACCGCAGAAGGAGGAGGGAAAAAAATAAGCCGTGGAACTCATTCTTATCGCGGCAATGGCCGCCAACCGGGTAATCGGCCGTGAGAACGGCATTCCCTGGTATATTCCGGGCGAACAGATCCGGTTTAAAGAGATCACTATGGGCCATACTCTGATCATGGGCCGGAAGACTTGGCAGTCCATCGGGCGGCCCCTGCCCGGGCGGCGGAATATTGTAGTGACCCGAAATACCGAATTTTCTGCTGCCGGTGCTGACGTTGCCCATTCACTGGAGCAGGGGATTACCGCAGCCGGGGAAGGAAAAATCTTTATTATCGGCGGGGCCCAGCTGTACCGCCAGGCCCTGGACAGGGCCGACACCCTGATTCTGACCCGGCTGGAACAGGAGATTGCCGGTGATGCCTTCTTTCCGGAGTTCACTTGCCCGCCCTTTGCGCTGCTGCAGATAGAGGAAGTCTCCGGCCCTGTTTCCTACCGCATTGAGACCTATACCCGGCGCCAAACGGATCCGGGCTTCTGACCGTTGTGTTGAAAAAACAAGAAAAAATAACCTGACCGGGCGCGGGAGCAAGTCGGACCGAAAGGATAAAACGCTGTTCCAAGCCCGCCGACGGATAACCTTTTACCTGCGCCTGACAGGCCGGAACCGGATGCATTGGTCAGCGCTGGAGCGCAGTCAACTCAGCAGTCCCGGCCCCGAACCCTTCCTCATCCGCACCCGGTTCCGGTGCCCAGACACTCGCCTTTTGATGAACACTTCCGCATCCGTCCCTGCAGGGCGGACAATCCTTTGCCGCTATAGACCGCCTCAAGTCCTTTTTCAATAAACCCGGACATGGCAACAGGTTTGAGTCCGCGTTTGCTCAGGGCCTCTTTCGGGCCGTCGCCCAGATCATTGACCAGGATGGCCTGACAGTCGCTGAGAATCCGGCTGATGTTCAGCCAGCGCTGGGCACCGCCGCCGGGAGCAGGTGCCTGCCGCTCTTCGATCAGGGCATAACCGCCCTGTGCGTTTTGCCCCCAGATCTGGAAGCGAGTGGCCTCACCCAGATGCTGATTGACCAGCACGCCTTCCTGCGTGGCAACCGCCACATAAGGCCGTTTGGCTTCGGCATGTCTGGGCAGACTGGCGCAGGCACTCAGGCAGCCGCGCATTTCATCGGTTTTATCATCGTCCAGCAGCCCTACTGCATCGGCCCGGCAGCGGGTGCAGTGGCGCATCTGGGGCAGGTATTTTTCCGCCTCATTGCGGGTTGCATTCATGGTTGCCTTGGACGGCTCCGGGATATCTTCAAACACTGTATCTGCATTGGGAAACATGGCCATGCAGTTGAACAGATCCGCACCGAGTTTCTTCATGGTTTTGGCAACATCAATGATGTGGTGATCATTAACGCCCGGAATCAGGATGGTGTTGATTTTGACCGTGATGCCGTGCTGCTTGAGCTTTTCAATGGAGCTGAGCTGGCGGGCCAGCAGCAGTTCCGCGCCCTGTCGCCCTCTGTAGAGAACCTTGCCGTCCCGGACCCAAGAATACACTTTTTCCGTAACTGCCGGATCCACGCCGTTCACGGTCACCGTGATATGGGACACGCCTATTTCCGCCAGTTCCTCCACATGGGGCGCCATATTCATACCGTTGGAGGCCAGACAGAGGATGGTGTCCGGATAATTTTTCCGAATCAGGCGCATGGTTTCCAGGGTTTCTTCAGCATTGGCGAACGGATCGCCTGGCCCGGCAATCCCGGCCACAGAAATGCGCGGTTCCTTTTCCAGTACCTTACCCATATAATACAGGGCCTGGTCCGGCGAGAGTACGGTGCTGGTCACACCGGGCCGCGATTCATTAACGCAGTCGTACTTGCGATTGCAGTAGTTGCACTGAATATTGCATTTCGGAGCAACCGGGAGGTGCACCCTGCCGTACTGTCCTTTGACCTTGGCATTGAAACATGGGTGACGGTTGAAATCTATAGTGCGCATACCTTGCTCCTGTTGAAAAATAAACGGCGGAATTGTGGCCGTAACGGATTCTTTTATTTTTTATTTTGTTATCTGCCAAAGCTACTTGCAACAGCTGTGCCGAAGTATATGGCATATTTTATCCGTTTTATTTCAAATCCTTGGTAGGTGTGAGGAAAGGAACAGGAACAATATACGCAATCTCTGTCTGTCCTGTTAAAGACAAAAATGAACCAAGGATACAATTATGTTGTACTGTAGAACAAATAAGTGCGAATCAGGAGTTGAAGAGCGGTGGCAGCATCCGCACACCGGCCATGGCGGCATGGCTGCCTGATTCGTAGACGCTCAAAGAATTTTTCACAACAGCGGTTATCGGAAAACAACACTCAATAAGGTGACCTCCTTATTTCCCTCTGCTTTGATGTCAGTTATACCTTGATGTCAGTTATACCTTGGTTACAAATATTACAGAACAGCTCTGTTGAGTAAATGATTACGTTTTCTCTTGATATACAGCCCATCAGTCACTATAGTAACGTCAAAAAATACCCTTCAAGAAAGATAGATATGCAGACACCCGCCTTTCCTGTCCCCTTTGTCAAGATGAGCGGTACAGGCAATGATTTTATCCTCATTGACCACCGCACTCCTCTGATTGCCCCGGATGCCATGTCCGAATTTGCCGCTGCAGTTTGCCGCCGCAAATTTTCCGCCGGTGCAGATGGCCTGATTCTGATTGAAAACTCTGAACAGGCTGATTTCCAATGGCGTTTTTTCAACGCTGACGGCTCGGTGGCCGAGATGTGCGGCAACGGCGCCCGCTGCGCAGCCCGCTTTGCCTTTCTGCAGGGCATTGCCCCGAAAAAAATGCGTTTTGCCACTCTGGCTGGCATCATTGAGGCCGAGGTTGCCGGGCACGACGTATCTGTCAAGATGACTGACCCGGTGAACCTGCAGCTCAATCAGGAGATCTCGATGAACAATGCCCCGTTCAAACTACACAGCATTAATACCGGGGTGCCGCACACAGTTGTCTTTATTGATAATACAGATGATATAGACGAGCTGGATGTCCGCTTCCTGGGCAGCACTATCCGGCATCATGAGGCCTTCATGCCCGCCGGAACCAATGTCAATTTTGTCCAGCAGCAGGGAGATGCTTTCAAGGTGCGGACCTATGAACGCGGGGTGGAAGATGAAACCCTTGCCTGCGGCACCGGGGCGGCAGCCAGCGCCATTATCGCCTCTCTGCTTGGTCAGGCTGCTTCACCGGTGGAAATTATCACGTCGGGCGGCGATCGATTGACCATTTTATTTGATGCCCGGGAGGGCAGCAGCGGAACAGAACAGAATGTGTATAATGTTTTTCTCAAAGGACCTGCTTACGTTATTTATACAGGAAAAATGGAAGCCGAAGCACTGCTCTAACTACAAGGAGAAAACACGATGACAGCAACAAAGATTCACGGTGCGCTTACCGCCATTGTCACGCCTATGCGGGACGGCAAGGTGGACGAACAGAGCCTGACCGACCTGATTAATTTTCAGATAGATAACGGTATCCACGGACTGGTACCCTGTGGCACCACGGGAGAGTCAGCCACTCTCGGATTTGAAGAGCATAAAAAGGTGATCGAGCTGACGGTGAAGACTGTGGCCGGACGGGTACCGGTAATAGCCGGAACAGGAGCCAATAATACCTTGGAGGCCATTGAGCTGACCGAGTCGGCCAAGGCCAGCGGGGCAGATGCCGTGCTCTCTGTGGTACCTTATTACAACAAGCCCAGTCAGGAAGGGCTGTATCAGCATTTCAAGGCGATCACCGATGCCGTGGATATTCCTATGGTGCTGTACAATGTACCAGGACGGACTGTGACGAATATGGCCCCGGCCACTGTTGCCCGTCTGGCGGAAATACCCAATGTTATTGCTATTAAAGAAGCCTGCGGCTGCCTGAACCAGATCTCCGAGGTTATCCGCCTCTGCCCGGATGACTTCATCGTTCTGTCCGGGGATGATTTCACCTCCATGCCCACTGCACTCATCGGCGGCAAAGGGGTTATCTCTGTAACCTCCAATATCGCGCCCGGCGAGATGGCTGCCATGATGGAGGCCGCCCTGAACGGTGATCTGGCCAAGGCCAAGGAAATTCATTACCGGCTCTTCGCCCTGATGGGCACCATGTTCTGCTATCCCAACCCGGCCCCGGCCAAGAAGGCCCTGCATCTGATGGGCAAGATTGCCGCGCCGGAAGTGCGCCTGCCCATGACCGAGATGGACGAGGCTTCGTTGAACAAGCTGCTGGCCGAGATGAAGGTGGTGGGGTTGATCTGATTGATTTTATCTGCGGAGATCGGGGGCAGGTCGTCAACTGCCCCTGCAGAATGCCAGGGTGAACAGTATGCCGATGACAGTGAATATCGACAGTATTGACAGTGCGTTGTTTGAAGAAGCCCGAACGCTTACCGGTATCAAGGAAAAAGCTACCCTTCTGCGGCAGGCACTTCAGGCATTGATTGAGCGGGAAAGCCGCCGTCGTCTTGCTGACCTTGGCGGGAGTGAACCTGAGTTACAGGATATTCCCCGGCGGCGGATGGAAGAATAACCATGATTTACGAAACCCGAAACAAAGCAGCTTACAGGCGGCGGGCGCGTATTTGGTCCAGCTTATCCAGCAACTGCTGTACCTTATTGGCATTTGGGTGCTGTATGGCCTGAAACAAGCTCAGACTTTTCTTCCACGAAGTTTCTACCCGGTCCAGCTCGCCCTGCATCCCATAAATAAAGCCCAGCTGAACATAAGCTGATGCCATGTCTTCTTTGCGCCCCAGAGCTTCGTTGAATTCCAGAGCTTTCCTGTACATCTCTTCCGCCTTGCCCAGCTCCCCGCGTGTCTGATACACAATGCCCAGATTGCCGTAATCTATTGCCACACCTTCTTTACTGCCCAAGGCTTCGTCGAATTCCAGAGATTTCCAGTACATCTGTTCTGCCTGATCTAGGTTACCGCGCTTTGCGTACACACTGCCCAAGTTTCCATAATTCCGCGCCATGCCTTCCTTGTTGCCCAAGGCTTCGTTAAGCTCCAGAGATTTTCTATACATCTGTTCCGCCTGTTCCAACTCGCCGTGTATCTGATACATATTGCCCAGATTACCGTACTGACCAGCCATACCTCCCTTGCTACCCAATGTTTCGTTGAGTTCCAGAGCTTTCCGGTGCATCTGTTCCGCCCGCTCCAGCTCGCCGTGGATCGCATACACAATACCCAAATTGGCATAATTAGCAGCCATGCCTTCTCTGTTACCTAGGGCCTCATGGAGTTCCAGAGCTTTCTTCTGCATCTGTTCCGCCTGTTCCAGTTTGTCGCGTATTCGATACAGATCACCCAGATTGGTGTAGGCTTGTGCCATACCTTCCTTATCTCCTAAGGATCGGCTTGTCTCAAGGGCGCCTTTGAAAAGCAGTTCTCCTTTGTCCAGCTCACCGCGTGTCTTATACACAATACCCAAATTGATGCTCGCGCAGGCTGTGCCTTTTTCGCAGCCGGAGTCGTGATTGACCTTGACGGCTTTCTTGAGCATTTCCTCCGCTTCGCCCAGCTCACCTGTACGGCGAAGCAGAAGCCCCAGCATGTTCAAACCTTCTGTATTATCCGGATCAAGCTGCACTGCTTTCTGATAGGCAACCAGGGCTTCTTTGGGTTTGTTCATATAGGCCAATGCACCCAAGTGCCGGTATGCCTCTGCCGCCTCCTGATTGTTCTTCTTCCCAGCAGCTTCCTTTGCAGCAGCGAGTTCGGCAAAGATGTCTTGGGCCTTCCCAGTGTTGCCTTTCTCCAATTCCTGATAGGCTGCATTGATATCTTTGGGCGGTGCACCTGTCTTAGGTAGAGCAGTAATGGCTTCGGTCATGGTTTTGATCAGCTCATCCTTGGCCTCCAATTGCTTTTGCTGTAGCGCAATAACCTCTCGTGCCAATTTATTTGCATCACGCGCCTGCACCTTTTCCTTTTCCATGTAGCTGTTCCAGACAGACAGCCCGATACCGGAGAACTGCAGCAGGAACATCGCCAGCACTAAAGCTATACCCAGCCAGAAGCCGTAACGCAGCATCCGCTTGACTATATCGCCGCCGTCTTTCTTGCTCACCTGGGGCAGCACTCCTGACTTGAGCAGCATTCCGTGAACCTTGAAAAAGAGCATCAGCACAAAACCTAAGACTACCAACGGATGAGTCAGATACTGGGCAACCTTCTCAAATCCTGCAATGTTCATTGTTCTGCTCCTGCTGCATCCGGTATGTTATCTCTGTTTACAATTCCCTCACGATACTAGGAATACCCGCAAAACACAACGGACAGGGGGGCCCCGCAGTCGATGGTGCTCTCGGGGATACTGGTCAAAGATGCAGCAAATACTATTTGAACATCCTGCAGATACACTGTAGAATTCCTTCCTGTGATCCCGTCGGGCAGCGTCGGGAGAGAAGTCAGTTTTTCGGAAAACTTGCAGCTCGTTGCTGTGGCGCTGAGCTGCAGCAGAGCAAACACCAGCAGAGCGGATTATGAAATACATCAGCACCAGAGGCGGAATAGAACCGATTGCATTTGATCAGGCAGTGATGATGGGGCTGGCGCGGGACGGCGGCCTGCTGCTGCCGGAACGTCTGCCCTCTGTTGAACCGGCTCTGCTCAACGCCTGGCAGAATCTTTCCTATCAGCATCTTGCTCTGGAGGTGCTGTCTCTGTTCACCGGGGAAATGCCCCGCGCAGCTCTGGAGGATCTGATTGACCGGGCCTACGGCACATTCCGTCATCCCCATGTGACCCCGGTGCGCAAGGCCGGTGAGCTGTATATCCTGGAGCTGTTCCACGGCCCCACCTTGGCCTTCAAGGACGTGGCCCTGCAGCTGCTTGGCAACCTGTTTGAGTACGAACTGCAGAAGAGCGGCGGTTTCATGAACATCATCGGCGCGACCTCCGGGGATACCGGCAGCGCGGCGATTTACGGCGTCCGGGGCCGGAAGGGAATCAATATTTTTATTCTCCATCCGCACGGCCGCACCAGCCCGATTCAGGCCCTGCAGATGACCACGGTCACTGATGCCAATGTCTTCAATATTGCCGTCAACGGCACCTTTGATGATGCCCAGTCCATTGTCAAAGAGCTGTTCAGTGATCTGGAATTCAAAGATACATATCAGCTGGGAGCAATCAACTCCATCAACTGGGCGCGGGTGCTTGCTCAGGTCGTGTACTACGTCTTTGCCTGTCTCAAGCTGCGCAAACAGGGCTTTCCGTCCGTGGATTTTTCTGTGCCCACCGGCAACTTCGGCGATATTTTTGCCGGGTATGTGGCCAAGCGACTGCTGCCGGAAGGCTGCATCAACCGCCTGATTCTGGCCACTAACTCCAACGATATCCTGACCCGCTTTGTCAATAAAGGCGATTATTCCGTTGCCGGGCCCGTAACCCCGACCTTCAGTCCGTCGATGGATATCCAGATCGCTTCCAATTTCGAGCGCTATCTCTACTATCTGCACAATCAGGACGGCACCAAGGTCAAGGCGGATATGGAGAACTTTGCAGCCACCGGCCGGATTGATCTGTCCCGATTCAAAGATCAAGCTGCCCGTGATTTTGCCTCCCGCTCAGTCTCCGAGGAGGAAACCATTGCCACAATTCGTCAGTTCCATCAGGAGCAGGATTACCTGCTCGATCCCCACACTGCCGTGGGCGTCCGGGCGGCACAGGAACTGCAACAGGATCGACCGGTGGTCTGCCTTGCCACAGCTCATCCGGCCAAATTCGGCGAGGCTGTCCGAAAGGCAACAGGCAACGAAGTGGAACTTCCTCCGGCCCTGGCCGGGCTGGCTGACAAAGAAAGCCGCTGCGAAATCATGGACGCTGATGCCGCCTTGATTCGGGAGTATGTGGAGAAAAACGCGCTGGAGGGGTGATAAGGCTCTTGTTTACACTTTACCCTGTTATATAAAACTGATGGAGGAGAGTATGAGTATCTTGGAAAAAATATTCGGTACAAAAAATGCCCCGGAAAAGAATGACGGACTGACGCAGCAGGAACGGGAAGCCCTGCTTGATCTTCTGCTGTACTGCAAATATGTTGACAATCACCTGTCGCTGGCGGAAGAAAGCGTTATTCAGGGGGAAATTGACCAGTTCAACTGGGAATCAGGAATTGACGTAAAGATTTATATGTCAACCGCAACAGAGCGGGTAAGAAAAGCGAGGACAAACGCCACACTCGAAAACTTTCTGAAAGATGTGAGTGAGCGTCTCGAATCTACTTACTCAAAAGAGACTGCCCAAAAACTTATGGTCAAGTTATTTCAATCCGACGGTGAAATTGATGACGCCGAAAAGACGTTTGCTGAAAAAATGTCAGCATATTTGGGATAAAATTTCACGGGCTATGATGGGCTGATGCGAAATCATGGACGCGGATGTTGCACTGGTGCGGGAGGTGTGCGGAACGTTAGGGAAATCAGCCTGAACAGGGGTTTGCCTGGGGGGTACGGGGAAAAATTATGGATTAGATGTCAAGCCCCGACTGATTGTACACCAATTTTTTAAATAAATCGGGATGCGTTTTCCGCCAGTTTTTCAGAGCCTCAACCGGCGTGATATGACCGGGATTTTTCTGCGGAATATGGTGATTGTAAATACGGAGATACTGCAGCAGTATTTCCTTAAGCTGACGGGACGATTCAAACTTTGTCTGCTGAACAACTTCTTTACTTCTGCCGTTGAAGCGCTCGACCATGCCGTTTGTCTGCGGTCTGCGCGGTTTTATCAGACGGTGCTCAATGCCGTTCTCCCCGCATTTCCGATCAAATACGTGATTTCCGGTCGGTTCACGCTCTCCGGACGGGCAGAAACGGTCGGTGAACTCCTTCCCGTTGTCGGTGAGAATTTTTGAGATCATGAACGGGGCCTTCCCAATGAGATTATTCAGAAAAGAGCGGGCGGATTCCGCAGTTTTCGAAGCCCGGATCTCCATGTACACCCACCGGGTGGCCCTGTCGATGCCGACAAAAAGATATTTCCGCTCCGTTTCGTCCGGCATCCGCGGGAGATATTTTATATCGGCATGCACAAAACCAGGTTCGTAATCTTTAAATGTTTTCGGACGGTTCTCTTCGTTTTCCTCCGCCGGGATCAGCTCTTTCAGATTTGAGACTCCGTGCCGCCGCAGGCAGCGGTCAAGGGCGGAGCGCGACATATGCGGACAGATGAATTCACGCACAACAACAAGGAGATCGTCAATCGGAAGAAGGAGCGTTCTGCGCAGCTCAACAACCACGGCTTCTTCCGGATCCGTGAGCGTCGCGTGCAGATTATGCGGCCTGTGCGAAAAATCGTCGGCGGTATCACGGTATTTCCATTTCCGGACCGTACTTCTGCTGATGCCGTATTTTTCCGACAACTTACGTTCGGAAAGTTCTGAGCGCTGAATTTCCCGGCGGACAGCCGGGGTTGTACGCGCTCTTTTGTGCAGTGCGATATTCATGATGATAAACCGGGCAGTTTATGTTCTGATAAAAGAACGGTTATACGTTCACGGGCAAGAAACAAGGGCCAACTTCTCGCAGGTATATTATCACACGGGACGCGACATTTACTCTTATTTCCGTAAATGGAAACAGGATGAAACCTGGTTCCTTATAAAGCAGGCAGTCCACACGGATTTGCGACAGGACCAGGGAAAAAACGCTGAGCCTTCTGCCGTCATGATTGACAGTCAATCCGTCAAAGCTTCGCAGATGGCCGAGACCCGGGGGGGTTGACGGCAACAAGAAAGTGAAAGGGCGAAAACGCCACATGGTTACGGATACCCTTGGTTTCCCGCTGATCGTTAAAGTTCATGACGCCAATCTGTCGGATGGAAAACAGTCTGTTTCTATCTTTCAGACTCTTTTTTTGTGGTTTGCTTCCATTAAACTGGTCTGGGCCGCCGCTTACCGAGGTGATCTGGCCGACTATTTATGGTGCGCCTTTCAATGCCGGCTGGAAATCGCTCCCACTTTGAAAAGCAAAGGGTTTCAACTAGTACAGAAACGTTGGATCATTGAAAGAACTTTCGGCTGGTTTCAATGGGACCGAAGATTGATGATTGACTATGAACGACAGGCGCAATCAGCTGAAACCATGGTCTATATAGTTCTACTTTGGCGATCATAAACATAACCAGCTTATTTTTATTAAGTATTTAAAAACCCCTGTTTTTATCATTATTAATATTATTAAATAGTTAATGGTATAGTCACCAAAGTAGAATTAAATTGGATGCCGCTATCTCCTCCGACGTTGCAGAAAATATCAGCTGCGGTCAGGCCTTCTGCGTCTGATAGACTGAAATTTCCAGTATGTCAAGGATCTCCATAACCATTCCAGTGGGCCGGAACGAAAATATTTCAGCCATATTGACGAGCTCCATATCTGCAGCAGCCATATTATCAGGACCACTATCATCTGTTCCCAACGTTCTGCACTGCCGTATAAGCCCAATCCGAATCCGTAAAAAATCCACGTGCAGATCAATGACTGCATTATGTAGTTTGTAAATGCCATGCGTCCTACCGAAGACAATCTGGTCGTCAGCCAAGTAAATTTCTGATTTTTACAAAGCAGCATGATAATGCTTATATATGCAAGACTCAGAAATAGAGAACCAAATAAATTAAATTGAAAAGCTACAAAGAATCCGGCAACCGCATCAAAGTTTGAATGTGACATAATATATGCACTGATTACTGTTGGCGGCAACCCAATTATCAATGAACTAACAAGCAGTCTTTTGTAGAATATTTTTGATTTACTCGCATTTATGACCGATGTCTTGAAGAGTACCATTCCGATCAGCATAGCGCCAAGAGGCTCGAATATTTCTCCCTTTTTTACGACATGACCAATAAAGTATCCTAGAGAATCGTTTATTCTGTAATTTATTTGCTCGATCCATCCGCTTTTATAAATATTTATAATTTCATTTATAGTCTGCTGAGATGAGTGCCAATTATATTGCATCCACTCCTGGAATATTTTCGGAGGATATTCAATAACAATAAAGTAATAATAGGTTCTGATAATAAATTGGAAAGAAAAAATAACAGCTCCTGCTATGAGTAAATATCTGGAAGGCAGCTTTCTGAGCCAGTAAAGAAAAAAGGCGCAAAGGCCATACCAATGAAGGATGTCTCCATCCCAGATCAGAATGTAATGCGCTATCCCCATAAGTAACAAGATTGAATTTCTCAGATAATATATTTTGAATACAGGTTTGTCTCTGCTTTCCAGCCTTTCTGTAAAAAGAATAACTCCTGCGCCGAAGAGAATTGAAAAGGTAATTAAAAATTTGTGATAGAAAAAAAGGTCTGTAACTAGCCAGATTAAATAGTTTATTCCTGATAAATCACCATATGCGGCCGGATTGAAATAAGCCACCCAAGGGCCTGATAATGCTCTGATATTTATGGCCAATATGCATAATACGGCAAATCCGCGCAGAACATCAATAGACTGTATTCGCTCTTTTTCTGTAATAGGTTGTGCTGCTGCCTGTTTCATCGTTCAATTTTACTGGAATAGATAGCGGGTAGCTGCTGGTCAGTATTTAGCTCCGTATTTCGCCCGCCCTTTTCGGCAGGTGTATCATGATCCAAGGAAAACAAAAAGAGGAATTTTGTTTCAGGAGAGAGGGGTAAAAAAAGCAGAGGACTATCCGCTACATATTTTACTGTTTATTATTAATATTTTATCTGTGTCTTCTGTCTCGTTATGGAACCGTCGTTTTTTTTCTGTTTGACAATCCTATTTATGGCTTTACAATGCAATGAATTTAAATTCACAAAATGAATACGATCAACAGAAAATGAGCCGGATAATGAAGCAACATGCTATGCCGGGAAGCAACTATGCTGAACCGGCAGCAAGAGGCATCTCTGATGCAGGATAGGAAACCCTCCCGCCGGGAGCGCGAAAAACGCCGACAACGTCAGGAGATGCTTGCTGCAGCGATTCAGCTTTTTTCGGCAAAGGGCTATCATAATGCCTCGATGCAGGAGATTGCCGACCAGGCCGAGTTTGCGGTCGGTACGCTGTACAAGTTTTTCAAAAATAAAGAGGCTCTATACAAGGCCCTGATTACCGAGCAGGCAGAGCGTTTTCATGTTGCTCTGAGCGCAGCTCTGGAGGCCACAGACGACGAGATCGGCCAGCTGCGCAATTACGTGCAAGTCAAGGGGCAGGTGTTTATGCACAACGTCTCCTTTATCCGTCTCTATTTTGCTGAGACGCGGGGGGCGAGTTTTAATATCAAGGCGGGCCTAGACAACGAGCTGCGGGAGCGGCATTATCAGATGCAGAAGGCTCTTGCGGTTGTTTTTGCCAGTGGCATGGAGAACGGCAGATTCCGTCGGATTGCCGAGCCCTATCACCTAGCGGTTGCTTTGGACAGCCTGTGCAATGCTTTTCTTTCCAACTGGCTGGAAGGCCGGGATTCTTATCCCGAGTCTCCGGACATCATTCTGAATATTTTTTTTCAGGGACTGCTTGAATCTGAATGTTCCGCAGCTACCTGAAAATGCCAAAGAACAATTCCTTGGAGTTACTATGTATATCTTCTTACGCACATGGCGCACTTGGAGCCTTCTGTTCTTCGTCTTGTCCGGTCCCCTCTTTCTGTCCGGCTGTGATCAGAAGGGACTGCCCGGCTGGATGGGACAGCTGATCAGTCTGTTTTCGGCCAAAGAACAGCAGCAGGGCGCACCGCAGCAGCGGCCTGCCCCGGCAGTGTCCTTTGTCGTCATGCAGCCGCAGCAGGTCGTACTCACGGATGAACTGCCCGGCCGTACCTCGGCCTTCCGTACTGCGGAGATCCGCCCCCAGGTCAGCGGTATTATTCAGGAGCGTCTGTTTACGGAAGGTGCGGATGTCCAGGCGGGCGATGTCCTCTATCAGCTTGACCCGTCCTCGTTTCAGGCAGCATTAGATAATGCCGAAGCCAGCCTTGCTGCGGCCCGAAAATCTGTTGATCGTTCCAAAGCCGCGCTCAAGGCCAGCCAAGCTGATATCGGCCGGATTAAGGCCAAGCTGGATCTGGCCAAGGCAGACAGCAAACGCTATGAGCAATCGTTTAAGCAGAAGATTGTTTCCGCAGCTCAGCGCGATCAGGCCGCAACCGGGGCGGCTGTGGCTGAGGCGGATCTCACTGCAGCTCAGGCCCAGGTGGAGAGCAGCCGTAGTGGAATTGCCGCTGCCCAGGCTGCTGTGCAGCAGGCAGAGGCGGCGGTGAAAACAGCAAAGATTAATCTCGGCTACACCAAGGTCACCGCCCCGATCTCCGGCCGCATAGGTATCTCCAACGTAACTGAAGGCGCGGTGGTGACCGCTTATCAGCCGACCCCGCTGTCCATTATCCAGCAGCTGGATCCCATTTATGCGGATATTCCCCAAGCTGCGGCCAAACTGCTGCGCCTCCGGGAAAACGGTATTCAGGAAGACGGGGCGGGAAAAAACAAGGTTAGGCTTTTGCTGGAGGACGGTACACCCTATCCGCAGGACGGTACCCTGCAGTTCAGTGATGTCACGGTTGACCAGAGCACCGGCTCTGTCACCCTGCGGGCGGTTTTTCCCAACCCGGACGGAGTGCTCCTGCCGGGCATGTTTGTCCGCACGGTGATTCAGGAGGGTATCCGGGAGCAGGCGCTCCTGGTGCCGCAGCAGGGTGTGCAGCGCAATTCCAAGGGTGATCCCTTTGCCCTGGTGGTTAATAAGGAGAGTAAGGCGGAATATCGCCCGTTGGTGCTTGAGCGGGCCATTGAGGATAAGTGGCTGGTGACCAAAGGGCTTGCGCCCGATGACAAGGTGATTGTCGAGGGCCTACTGATGCTGCGTCCCGGCACTCAGGTCAATGCAGTGCCGTTCGGGGAGAAGCCGCAGGGGTCACCGGGTGGTGCTACACCGCAGGGGAAGAAAAACTAAGCGGCTGTTCAGAATTTATTGAAGGAACACACCATGCCTGCAGAACTGATGCTCAATTTCCCAGACCCGACCCAGGTCGCTGTCCATCTCCGCATCCCGGATGATGAATATGCGGACATGACCTCGGCCTTTGCCTTTGTCAACCCGCTTACGGACAAAGACATGGAGGAAATCCGTTGGTATCTGGAAGACTACGGCACCGGCTACCGGGCCGAGCCGGATGATGAGCGGGCCGACAGGGCGAGGGAGCAACTGCGGCGTTGGGGTGCGGATCTGTTCGAGGCGGTGTTCAAGCCCGTGTTCAGGACGGATGACGAGCCGGCTAAGAAGGCGGCTGACAAGGCCTACGAACTCTTCCGCAATTTC
Organism: Candidatus Electrothrix yaqonensis; assembly: GCA_047651235.1. Taxonomy (GTDB): domain Bacteria; phylum Desulfobacterota; class Desulfobulbia; order Desulfobulbales; family Desulfobulbaceae; genus Electrothrix; species Electrothrix yaqonensis. The sequence continues at coordinate 422,499 of CP178758.1, read as the reverse complement.
CGGGACGAGGAGGAAAAAGGCCGCCTGCTCACTATTGCCGCTGATCATCCGGCAGTGCTTTCCCTGCCCTGGGAGCTGCTTCGTCCGGCCGGCGGTGTTTTTCTGTTCGGTGAAACCCCGCGCATCTCTATCCGCCGCCGTCTGCCTATGGCCGGACAGGGACGCAGGCCCCATAAACGGGAACCCAAGCCGGTGTTGCGTTTGCTCTTCATTGTCAGTCGCCCGGAAGACGCCGGGTTCATCAATCCTCGCACCGACCCGCAGGCCGTGCTGGATGCCTTGGAGCAACAGGAAGAGCGGCGGGTGGAAGTAGAATTTCTCCGTCCGGCCACGCTCTCCGCCCTGGAAAAACGGCTGCGTGATGAGGATCAGCCCGCTGTGGATATTATCCATTTTGACGGGCACGGGGTTTTTGATCGCAGCGGCGGACTGGGCAAGGAAGCGGCAAAGACGCATATCCCGCAGTATATGAAAGAGTTGCTCCTTGAGGCGGAAAGTAAAGGCGAGACAACGGCGACACCCAAGCACACCGGCTATCTGCTCTTTGAGGATGAGCAGGGCAAAAAGGCATTGGTGGAGGCCCGCCTGCTGGGCGAGCTGTTCCACCGGCAGCGTGTCGGACTGGTTGTCCTGTCCGCCTGTCAGTCTGCGGCAATGGATGAGGACGACGCTATGAGCAGTGTGGCGGCTTGGCTCACCCATGCCGGTATTCCCGGTGTGCTGGCCATGACGCACAGCGTTTTAGTCGCTACTGCCGGGCTGTTGTTTGCCCGATTTTACCGCAGCCTGTTCAAGGGCGATCCAGTGGGCAAGGCCTTGGATGATGCCCGTGCTTCTTTGTTTTATGATCCCAAGCGGGGTGAACGGCTACGCGGTTTTGCTGGCAATCAGAGCGTGACCTTGGAGCTGCACGATTGGTTCCTACCTGCCCTGTATCAGACCGGGCCGAATCGTCCTCTGCTGAGCCGGGAGGATGGGAGTGAAATCCCGGAAGCGGATCAAAAGCATAACCTGCCAAAGATGCAGGAGTCTGGTTTCTTCGGCAGAACCCTTGAACTCTGGCGTATTGAACGGGCCTTTGCCGTGCAGGGAACCCGTCGTTTTTCTGTCACGGGTTTTGGCGGTCAGGGCAAGACCTACCTTGCGTTGGAGGCGGGATACTGGCTGCTGCGCACGGGATTGTTTCATCGGGTCTGCTTTATCAGCTTTTCTGGGTTTCAGGGGATTGATCCGGTGGGCGTGACGGTCAGCACCTTGGCGACTGTGCTGGATGAGAGCCTGCCTGATGCGGAGGCTGCTGAGGTGGCCCTGAAGCGGATGCCGACCCTGCTGATCCTGGACAACTTGGAGAGCTTGGCCGATGGGGATGGTCTGCCTGAGCTGCTGACTGCGGCCACCCGCTGGTCTCAGGCCGGGCAGAGTCGGGTTCTGCTTACCTCCCGGCAACCGGATTTCAATCATCCTGATTATCCCACCGCAGGCAGCTTTCGCCACCAATGCCTGCACCTCAAGGGTTTAGGCGAACAGGATGCGCTGGACTGGTTCGGCAAGCTGATGCGCCCGCCGCCGGAACCGAAATTCGGGATGCCGCAGCGCAGTGCCTTGGTCAGCCTGTTTGAGCAGGTAGATTTTCATCCTCTGTCCATTGGTTTGCTGGCGGCGCAGCTTAAGGAACGCCGTCCGGCGGAGTTGGGTGAGCGTCTGGAAGCATTGCTGGAGGAGCAGCCTGCTGATCGGGAAGATCGAACTTTGCTGGCTTCGTTGGAATTGTCCCTTGAACGGCTGCCGGAGCGGTGCCGGGAATGGTTGCCGAGATTGGGGGTGTTTCAGGGTGGGGGATTGGAGGAGATAGTAGTGAAGGTGGCTGGAATGGAAGAATACCCTTCTGAGTGGTCGATCCTACGGCATTATCTGAACCTGTCTGGACTGATGCTGGCGGAGCGAGTAGCAGAAAGCGTTTTCCTGCGCTTCCACCCGACCTTGGCCCCGGCCTTGTGGCAGAAGCTGGGCAAGGAGGAGCAGGACAAGCTGCTGGAAGGCTATTGGCAGGAGTATCACCGGCTTTCCGAGGGACTATATAAGCTGGATGATAAAAATCCGAATGCAACCCGTGCCGTTGCCCGATGTGAGTTACCCAACCTGCTCCGGGCTGTCCATGTTGCCTTGCAGACAGGCAGGGCTGAGGAGAGCGTTGACTTTGCTAAGAATGTTAATTGCTTTCTTTGGTTTTTCGGAATGCGACGAGACGCTGAGGAACTGACTGAGGCGACTAGCAAGGCAGGCGGCGCGGTGGGCTCGCAGGCATGGTTTCTCTCCCGCAGTAACTTAGGTGAGCAGCTTTGGCAGAACGGTCAACCCGTAGCGGCAGTGCAGGTCGTTGAAGACATCCTGGCTGGGCTGGAGAAGACATCAAGCTATCAACGCTGCATCACTCTGCATAGACTGGGCCGCTGCTGCATGGCACAGAGTCCTGCTGAAGCAGAACAGCACTTTCAACAGGAACTGGCCGAACTGGCCCAGTTGGAGCAAAGCGAAGGGGTGCGGCGACAAACTGGTATTGCCCAGACGGATATGGCCGATGTGCTGACTGCTCAGGGCCGCTACACCGAGGCCAAGGCAGCCTATCAGGCAGGCTTGGAGATTGATGAAGTTCTTGGCAACACGCGGGGCGTGGCGGTAACCAAAGGCCAACTCGGCACATTAGCCAAGGCGCGCAGGGAGAGCTGGCTGAAGCGGCGGAGCGGTACAAAGCAGGACAAGTTCTCTTTCAGAGCATCAACGAACCTGTCATGGAGGCTGTGGCTTGGCACCAGCTTGGTATGGTCTATCAGGACGCAGAACAGTGGGAGGCGGCAGAACAGGCGTATCGGCAGTCAGCCCGACTGAAGGAGGAGCAGGGCTTGTTTGCTGGCAAGAACGGAGCTAGCGCAAGCTGGGGCGAACTTGCCGTACTCTGCGAGTCCACAGGCCGTTTGCCAGAGGCGGAGCAGTGGTATGGCAAGGCATTGGCAGCCCGCCGAGCAGCGGATGACCGACTCGGCATGTCTTTGACCCTTTGTAATCTTGCTGGCCTGCTAGCGAAAGACCCGGTACGATTGGACGAGGCCCGTAGCTATGCTGAAGAATCGCTGGTTATCAAGGAAGCCCTTGACCCGGCAGCAGCGGAGATATGGAAGAACTACGAGCTGCTGGCCCGCATCGCCAGCCAGCAGGGAGAGAGCAGCCAAACTGCTGCCTACCGCGCTAAAAGCAGGCAGGTTTATTTTGCCCTTCCCGGCTGGCGGCAGCAGCTTTGGGACCATGAGGAGCTGATTGCAGCGGTGGTGCAGGGCAGCGGCGTGGAGGCTGCCCTGGCCCGCTACGACGATACATGGCTCAACCTGAAAGCCGCCATCCGGCGCGTCCTCAACGGTGAACGTGATGAGGCCGCCCTGTCCGAGCCGCTGAGTTACACGGAGGCTGCCATCATCCGTGCCATTCTGGAGGGGATTGAGGAGCAGGGGTAGGGGCACGACATGCCGTTCCGTGTAGGCAACAGATTCGCAACAGCGTCCCGAAGGGACAGCACGGGAATAGCCCGGTGTTTCAACACCGGGCCTGGAGACCGCTGCACCACACCCAGGGTTAAAACTCTAGGCTATGTTCGCAACGTCCCTACGGGACGGATATCCTGAGCAAAGACAAAGGCCGCCGTCATCCCGCGTCATCATGTTGGAGGGCATTGTCGGGTAGGGGCGGTTTGCGAACCGCCCTTACGACGGGATAACAGCATATAGCTGGAGCAACATAATTTGAATATGCCCACAAGAGGCATAAGTTTTGCCTTCACGCCTTTCAGATAGCTGATCCTGTATTCAGTTTATACTGCTCCAGCTATAACATCCTGTAGGGTGCGGACCTGCGTGTCCGCCCTTGTATTGTGGGTAGACACACAGGTCTACCCCTACGAAAATATATTAAAAATACACTGTACAACCGAATGATTAACAGAATACCCATAAGGAGCGTCTGATGCTCTCGAAATTTTTTCTTGAACGACCCGTTTTTGCCTGGGTCATTGCCATTATTATTATGACGCTGGGAGCGCTGGCCATTCACCAGATGCCCATTGCCCAGTATCCGCCCATTGCGCCGCCAGCTATTGCCATTGATGCTTTTTTCCCTGGCGCATCTGCCGAGACCGTGGAAAATACGGTCACCCAGATCGTGGAACAGAAGATGACCGGTCTGGACGACATGATCTACCTCTCCGGGAGCAGCTCCTCCTCCGGTTCCTCCAGAGTGGAGCTGACCTTTGCTGCCGGGACAGACCCGGATCTGGCCTGGTCCAAGGTGCAGAACAAACTCCAGCTCGCTCTGGCGAGCCTGCCGGACGTGGTGCAGCGTTCCGGGGTGCAGGTGAGCAAGTCTACCCGCAACTGGCTGCTCATCCCGGCCCTGATCTCGGAAGACGGGAGCATGGACAGCAACGACCTTCAAGACTATGCCCAATCCAATTTGGAGAAAGTCCTGGCCCGGATCCCCGGAGTCGGCGAGGTGCAGCCCTTCGGCTCACAGTATGCCATGCGCATCTGGATTAACCCGGATAAGCTGACCAGCTACAGCCTCACCTTTGCCGACGTAATGGCAGCCTTGCGTTCCTATAACGTTGAGGTATCCGCCGGGCAGTTAGGGGGCACTCCGGCAGTGGAGGGCCAGCGGCTGAATGCCCCCATAGTGGTCCAGCATCTGCTCCAGACCCCGGAGGAGTTTGCTGAGATACCAATCCGTATCAACCAGGATGGCTCTGCCGTGCGGATCAAGGATATCGGCCGGGCCGAACTGGCCATTGAGCGTAGCGACTCCATCGTCAAAAGTAACGGCAGGCCTGCCGCTGGGATGGCGGTCCGACAGGCTGCCGGGGCCAATGCCCTGGAAACAGCAACGGCGATCAAGAAAAAGCTGGAGGAGATGAGCAAGTTCTTTCCACCGGGCATGAAGGTGATTTATCCCTACGACACCACACCCTTTACCAAGGTTTCCATTGACGAGGTGGTCAAGACCCTGTTTGAGGCGATCATTCTGGTCTTCATCATCATGTACGTGTTCATGGGCAATATCCGGGCCACCATCATCCCGACTATTGCCGTGCCTGTGGTTCTGCTGGGCACCTTTGCCGTGCTCGGTTTTGCCGGGTATTCGGTCAATATGCTGACCATGTTCGCGATGGTGCTGGCCATCGGTCTGCTGGTGGATGATGCCATCGTGGTGGTGGAGAACGTGGAGCGCATCATGAGCGAGGAGGGCCTGCCGCCCAAGGAGGCCACAGCCAAGTCCATGGACGAGATCACCAGCGCCCTGATCGGCATCGGCTTGGTCCTGTCCGCAGTCTTCGGGCCTATGGCCTTTTTCCCCGGTTCCACCGGAGTGCTCTACCGTCAGTTCTCCATCACCCTGATCACGGCCATGCTCCTTTCCGTGGTCGTGGCTCTGATCCTCACTCCGGTACTCTGTGCCTCCTTCCTGAAACCGGTCAAGGTCGGACATGCGCCGTCGGAAAACGCGATCTTCTTTATGCGGCCTTTCTTTGCCGTGTTCGAGTTCTTCTTCGGCGGTATCCGCAGTCTGTACGTGCGCTTTGTCGCTTTTTCTCTCAGGGCAAAGTGTATCTTTCTTGTTGCTTATGTGATCATCCTGGCCCTGGTGGGCTTTCTCCTCCAGCGGATGCCTACCTCCTATATCCCGGACGAGGATCAGGGGATGGTGCTGGTTCAGATCATGCTGCCGCCCGGCTCCACTCTGGAGCAGACCGAACAGGTGGTGACCAAGGTCCGCAACTATTTTCTGGAGCACGAAAAAAAGGCTGTCAAAAACGCCATGACTATTTCCGGCCGTAACTTCAGCGGCCAGGGCCAGAATCTGGCCATGTGCTTTATCAAGCTCAAGGACTGGGAGGAGCGGCAGCGCCCGGATCTCAAGGTCAAGCCCATTGCCGGGCGGGCTATGGGAGCTTTATCGCAGATCAAGGAGGCAAAGGTCTTTGCCTTTCCGCCGCCGCCGGTGATCGAACTGGGTATGGCCAACGGTTTTGACTTTCAGCTTCAGGATAGAGGGGGGCTGGGGCATGAAAAGTTGGCAGCAGCCCGTAACCAGCTCTTGGGTATGGCGGCTCAGGATCCACGTCTGATGGGAGTACGGCCCAACGGCATGATGGACACCCCGGAATACCGGGTGGACGTAAACTGGGATAGGGCAGGGGCGCTGGGTGTGCCGCTCGGCTCTATCCACAGCACCTTAGCGACCGCTTTCGGCAGCAGCTATGTCAACGATTTCATCCAGGCCGGTCGGGTCAAGAAGGTCTATGTTCAGGCCGATGCCTCCTATCGTCGCCTGCCTCAGGACATGGAAAAACTCTATGTCCGCAATACGGAAGGCAAGATGGTGCCCTTTTCCGCCTTTGCCACCGGTCGTTGGAGCCTCGGTTCGCCATCGCTGCAACGCTATAATGCCTTTCCATCCATGAATATTCAGGGCCAGCCTGCACCCGGTCACAGCACCGGTGAGGCAATGGCGGTCATGGAGGAGATGGTCAGCAAACTGCCCCAGGGGATCAGCTTTGACTGGAGCGGTCTGTCCTATCAGGAAAAAATGGCGACCAAGCAGGGGCCGATCCTGTACGCCTTTTCGATTTTTGTCATCTTCCTCTGCGTGGCGGCCCTGTACGAAAGCTGGACCATTCCTTTTGCCAATCTGCTCATGCTGCCGCTGGGCGTGTTCGGGGCTATTGTGGCCTCTTCGCTGCGCGGCATGCCCAATGATGTTTATTTTCAGATCGGCTTTCTGACCACCATGGGCCTGTCCACCAAGAACGCTATTCTGATCATCCAGTTCATCAAAGAGCGAATGGCAGTCGGTCAAGGTCTGATTGAGGCCACCTTGGATGCGGTCAAAACCCGATTCCGTCCAGTCATGATGACCTCGCTGGCCTTCTTTTTCGGTGTTCTGCCCCTGGCCATTGCCGGGGGCGCAGGCGCAGGCGCGATGAATGCCCTGGGCACGGCTGTCTGCGGTGGTATGTTGTCCGCCACCTTTATCGATCTGATTTTTATCCCGCTCTTCTTTGTCCTGGTCTCCCAGCTTTTCGGCGGGAAAAAGGATACGCAGGGGCCTGACAGAAAACTTGATGCTCCCAACAAACCGGAGGTACAGTCCGCATGAATAAGCATAAGCTACCAACCTTGGCCTTGGCCGCCCTGCTGTTGTCCGGCGGCTGCACGATGGCCCCGGAGTACACCCGGCCCGAAGACCCTGTTTCAGCGGAATGGCCCAAGGGGGACGCCTATAAAGAGCTGCAGGCCGATGCAATCCAGAAGGTGGCCGGGATTCCCTGGAAGAAATTCTTTACCGATGCCAGACTGCGCAAGGTTATCCGCAGGGCCCTGAAGAATAACCGCGATCTGCGGATAGCGGCCCTGAATGTGGAACGGGCCCGGGCCGTGTACGGGGTGCATCGCACCGGTATTTACCCATCTGTTGACGGCAGCGGCAGCATGGATAAACAGCAGCGTTCGGCTGATCTGGTGGAAGCAAATCAGCCGCAGTCAACGGAAAAGTACACCCTTAAGGCGGAAATCCCGTCCTGGGAGCTGGACTTCTTCGGCCGCATCCGCAGCCTGACCGATCAGGCCCTGGAAGAATATCTGGCAACCGAGGAAGCCCGGCGCAGCGCAGAACTGGCCCTGATTGCCGCAGTCGCCAGGGCATATCTGACCTTGGCCGCAGACCAGGAAAATCTGAAGCTGGCCAGAGCGACCCTAGAAAGCCAGCAGGACTCGTATGACCTGATCGGCAAGAGCTATGAAAACGGGCTGGCTACGGAGATTGACCTGCGCCGGGCGCAGACCGGGGTGGAGTCGGCTAAACGGGATGTGCCCCGCTTCACCCAGATGGTGGCCCAGGACCGGAACGCCCTGGATCTGCTGGTCGGTAAGCCGGTGCCGGAAAAGCTCCTGCCTGACGAACTGAACAGCGTGGCTGCACTCAAGGAGATCATCGATCCCGGCCTGCCTTCAGCAGTGCTCCTCAATCGGCCCGACATTACCGCTGCCGAGCACAAGCTCAAGGGTGCCTATGCCTATATCGGTGCAGCGCGGGCCTCGGTCTTTCCCCGCATCTCGCTGACTGCCTCGGCAGGCACGGCCAGTGATGAACTGTCCGGGCTGTTCGGTTCCGGCACCAATATCTGGAGCTTTATGCCGCAGATTGATGTGCCCATCTTTGACAGCCGGGTCTGGGCGGCCCTGAGTACCAGCGAAACGGACCGGAAGATCCTGCTGGCCAAGTATGAAAAGACCGTGCAGACCGCCTTTAAAGAGGTGGCGGATGCCTTGGCTGTGCAAGGCACCATCGGTGATCAGCTGGCTGCCCAGGAAGCTTTGGTGGAATCAGCCCAAGCCACCTATGAGCTTTCCGATAAACGCTATACCATGGGCCTGGACAGCTACCTCAGTGTGCTGGATGCCCACCGCTCCCTCTATGCCCAGCAGCAGGCCCTGATCTCCCTCCACCTGGCCCGGCTTGCCAATCAGGTGATGCTGTATGCGGTGTTGGGGGGCGGTAGAGAATTAAAAAATCCTCTGCCGAAAAAATGACAGGGGATTTTAAACAAATACGAAAACCGGAATTTCCGACTTCCAAAAGGTTATTATTTACGGGGTTCTGAACTTGCTCCACTGGCTCTTGTTAGCATCAGGAGTAACAGTAGTACTGCCGCTGTCCTGCTGTCTCCAGTCGTCTGTGCTCTCATAGCATTGGGCACCAACAGTAAACGTCGCAGTGATGGGATTAAATGCGGAAATGGAAGCATCCAGAACCTCTTGATCAATGTCAGTCGCCCTGACTGTAACAAAACAATTCTCCTGCAAGTTACACTTGCAATGCACATCCGCACCCGCAGGTAGGTCGTCAGTATTAAACACTTCGTTGTGAGCGGAATCCGTCAGTGTAAGATTGAAGTCCTCAGTACACACGCCATTCGGCACCTCTGCCGCACCAAGCATCTGGAATCTAGCCCTATCGTGATCGTCCTCGGTACGGTCTATGTTGATCAGCGCTTTAAAGTCATCAACCGGGGTGCAGTCATGGCAGTCATCGTCAAAAGCTATAACCATGTTATCCAGCGTATAGGTTTCTTGGCCGCCGACGGTCCAGAGAAGAACGTCGGTAAAAGGTGCAGTAGACACAAGACCCCAGAATCCATTGAGGGTATTTGGAAGAGTGGGAACCGCTTTACATTGCAAATTTTTATCACACACCTCAATCTCTGAACCGTAACCCTCTACCGTGAGATCCCAATCTCCACCGAACGCATAAGCACCTTCCCCTCCTTTTGCAAACCTCCAGAGAGTGTCAGAATAATACCCATCGTCTCCTGATCTGTTTACCAGTCTGTCATACCATTCTCCGTTTACAGTACGGGCTGTTCTAGCTGGGTTGCACAGCACAGTACCAGTACAAACAGGATCAATATTGGGGTTGTTGTACGTAGAATCAACACTCCAGCCATGCTCAAGGACACCCTCAAAGTCTTCAGTCGTGACGGTACATTCCCCCTCCAAGTCAGCTACAGCAGCCTCCCACGCAGCCTTGTCTGTATATACCGTGATATCGGCATTACTTTCCACCGCACCGGCGAGTAAACTTACCGCACAAATTGCTCCTGCCCCTAATATAATCTTCTTCATGGTATTTCCTTCCTATTCTTTGTTCAGGTGATTTTTTGATGAACTGATTGATACACTTTGTGATCCGAACTTCTTTTTATCTTATTTTTTCATCATTGGTATCACCTCCCGATATAAAAGAAACAGAAAGCAGGTAGCCCGGCCGTCTCCTCTGATGAAGACCCGTAGCTTTCCGGCACTACCTCGCGGCAGTTGTGGCTTTTTCAGCTCTCCGGTTCCTCCCGGAAAGCAATATCACCTGCAAAGATCAGAACAATATAAAATTTATATCGTAAACGCAAAATACAACACCAAATTTTATATGTCAAATAAAAAACGTAAAAACAATAAGTTAAAAGAGATTATTATTCATAACAGCCATTTTACTCTCTGGTTTTGTTATTTTTTTACTTTAAATTAATATTTTTTCCAATATAATTGGCCGGACAGGTTTCTGCCCGGAGAAGGAGAAAGGATTACAATAAAAAAATCTTTTCAGGGAAAATTTTTAACCGTGATTGAACAATATCGCTACAGTGGTATTGCGTACTTGCAACAGGGGATATTTTGCCGGAAAGGGACAGATTTCAGAGGGAAGATTGGCGGAAATTGGACCTGAGGGCGAACTGGTTTATCTTTATCCGAACTTTAAGAGCCTCCATTTAGAATACCGCGATTAATGAATGCAAGATCAGAGAGAACCAATCATTGCGCAGGAAAAAAACTATGGCGAAAAAAAAGCAGTACAGATGGAATGCAGAAGACTATGCTCGGCATTCCTCTGCGCAGCAGAGCTGGGCCGGAGAGCTGATCAGCAAACTGGACCTTCAAGGCGACGAAGCAGTTCCGGACATCGGCTGCTGGGAGGGCTGGAAAGCAGGAAGTAATAAAATCAATAAAGATCAGCAAGATGAAGCTGAGTAACGCGCCAAACGCTCACCCGGTATAACAGAACACAACTACTTTTTATCCTTATTCTGCTCGGTTCGGACAAGAACCATTCCGAAATACTGAATGGTTGACGCTCGATTTTCTTTCCCAACGACCTCAATCTGTTTATCAAAAGGGACGAAACCTTCAGCACAAACTCGAATTTGATGTTGCCCAAGGGGGAGTTGCCACTCGGTCGGTTCGTCTTCCTCACTTGTTGATCTCAGTCGATTTCTATATACCAGCTTTTCATCAATATAAAGTTCATAATAATGAAATTGATTATAAAAATCGAGGTCATCGCAATCCTGACCACCATTCCATTTAATCTTTCTCGGTGATATACGTATAAGAGCAGCTTCCTGGAATTCTTGAGTTTCCTGAGGCTTCTGGACTTTCTGAGGTGCTTCAGATTGTTGCGATGTGTTATCCTTATCCTCGATACATCCGGAACAGGTTAAAAAAGAAGCCAAAAGAACAGAGCTGATGAGTAATCTCACTACCCCTCCCTATCTTCTCATTATTGTTTTTGTTCATTAAAACAAATATTATGCACTTAAAGTCAACAAAAAACTCAACGTCAAGTTGACTCCTTCCTCAATCTTCCTCACTCAGAGCTTTGTGGTTCCATTTTTTTCATCCAGAAAGGGTCCCAGGTATCAGGCGGGACCTTCTTTGTATACACGAGGTATCACAGTTTAAAATCTGAGCACACAATGGCTGGAACTAAAGATACTGTTGTTCCGCTATTCGTCGTAATGGGTTTGAAGTTTTTTTAACAATTCAAGTCCCCGCTCTTTACTGCCTTTACCAGCCATAGCTTTAAAACGGTTTTCGACATCAAATGCAGTTAAAGCCATTATCGTGAATTCTTCATAGAGCTTGTTTATACTCGTTTTTCTTGATGCTGCCAATTCCTTGACTCTTCTGTGAGTATCATCCGGCAGCCTTACTGTAACTGTTCCCATAGTGCCTCCTCAATAAATTCATCAGGTGTAACAATCCGCAAATTATCGAACAAAAGCTCCCCGCTTTTTAAATCTCTAATGTTTTTCGTGATGATACAGTCCGCTCCTCCCCCGACAGCCAGTTCAATGATATGATTGTCCCCTTCATCTTCATCCTGGAGATTCGGCCTCCAATTGTAGTAAATCCTGCACCAGCGACAGCACCTCATGTATGCCCGGAGAAACTCTCGTCTCGTCCCTTCATCCAAAACGCATGATTTGAATATATTCTGTCTGCTGGTAACTTCAATGTGTTCATTGAATAAAGCCTCTCCCATAAGCGGAGTAATTTTGTCTTTAAAAACTTTTTCAACAATTTTCCTTGAGTAACTGCCCCTGCTGCTTATTAATGCTGATACAATAATATTCGTATCGATTACGACTTTCGGCACCATGTTCAGTGTATAGAGTTTTTATTTTGATGCTATCATATATGATAGCAAAGTAAAAGAGAGATTATTTGGTTTTAACACTGTGAATAAGGCAAAAAAGTATCCACTCCCGCAGCATAGGGCAAAGTCAAACCACGCGGAGAAGGGAGCGCGGGAGCGAATCTTCGTCTTGCAAGGCATCCAGACTCTCCTATTTGTTGAAAACAAAACATCCTAAATTCCGACCGACCTATTTGTAATTTACAATAGGCCATTTGAGGTTTAGAATGAGGCAGCTGACAGAAATAACCAATCATTGCGCAGAAAAAAAAACTATGTCAGAAGAAAAACAATACAGCTGGGACGCAGAAGACTATGCCCGGCATTCCTCTGCACAGCAGAGCTGGGCCAGAGAGCTGATCAGCAAACTGGACCTCCAGGGCAATGAAGCTGTTCTGGATATCGGCTGCGGTGACGGCAGGATAACAGCGGAAATAGCCCAACTCCTGCCGCAGGGTGAGATCCTTGGCGTGGACAGTTCCGCAGACATGCTGGAGCTGGCCCGGGAAAAATTTTCCTGGTCAACCTTTCCCAATCTCTCATTCCAGCAGCGAGATGCCAGAGAACTGACCTGTGAAGCAGAGTTTGACGTCATCTTTTCCAATGCCGCCCTGCATTGGCTGCAGGATCACCGTCCTGTGCTTATTGGCATCAGCAGGGCCTTGAAGATAGGAGGGCGGATTCTTCTGCAGATGGCCGGTAAGGGGAATGCAGCTTCTATACTCACCGTCCTTGACGAACTCATCCTTGCAAAAGAGTGGCAGCAGTATTTTGTAGATTTCACCTTTCCGTATGGTTTCTATGGGCCTGAGCTATATACAGTCTGGCTGAAGGAAGCAGGGTTGCATCCTGTCCGGGTTGAACTTATCCCCAAGGATATGTCTTATGCTGAGCGGGCCGGATTGGAGGGCTGGGTGCGCACGACCTGGCTGCCGTATACGGAACAGATTCCTGTTGCACGCAGAGATGCCTTCATCACAGAGCTTGTTGACAGATATCTGGCAAAACATCCCGTGGACAGCAAGGGATATGTGCATGTGCGCATGATGCGTCTTGAAGTCGAAGCCAGTCTGGGAGAGCGGAGAGAGCTATGCCTTATTCCTCAGCCCGGTCCAACAGACGTTCCATGAAAAAATGTGGTAAACCAACGCAGAATTCAAATTTCATCAGATCATCTTCAACTCCAGTATCTTCAACTCCTTGATCTGATCCCGTAGGGCTGCCGCCTCCTCAAAGGCCAATTTTTCTGCTGCCTCGTGCATCCGGGCCTCCAGCTGCTTGATCTCCTTGTGCAGTTCAGCAACTGAACGGTAGACGATCTCCGGTTCCGCCGCTTTGAGTGCCCCAGCATCGATGGCTGCAGTAGTCAAGCTGTTTAGGAAAAAAATAATTTCTCCTGCGTATCATGATATATATTTTTTTCGTTTGACCTGGTCATCAGAAACGTATATAATTCTTTAGTATAGAAAGCAGTAATAATTGTTCGGTTAAATACATTTTCGGCCGGATGCAGAAATATCCTTTTATATCATCTGTCGAAGCAGAGAAAATGCTGCCTCTCAACTTCGGCAGAAACACAAAATACAGTCATAACGAAGAGGCAATGCTCACTCAATAAGCAAATGCCCTGCTTTCTGGTCAGAACCAGAAAGTTGATAAAAGCCACAGCCGTTGTGAGACGGTGTCGGAAAGCCACGGATCTCTTATAGAGAGATAGCCAGGCCGCCTACTTTTACCTGTCCAGGAGGTATGTTGTGAGAATGCAGGTACACCCCCTTCCCAGTCGTGTCGGCAGGATCTCAGTCTGCCGACATTTCTTTTTCTTCACTCAAAAAGATAAAATCGGGTATCAGCACTTCCGACTCTGCGCAGCAAGCTCTGCTTCCTGCAATCAGGGAACATAGGGGTGCTGTCTGTTTTTTTGTTTTTTCTTTAATTAAAATTAATTTCTGCTTTCTCAATAGACCGATGCACCTCCTGATCTTCTGAATTGATACTGGAAACGTTCCAGTAATTTTCAATTATATCGTATGGGAATCCTGACCGACAATCCGGCGGGATATCAACGACATTTCCTGTCGAAAAAATGAGTCATTCCGACAGGGCAGCATAATGCAGAGACAGCGGTCTCGCGGAGGAGGGAGGCTTCAGAACATGAACAAAATAATGGTATTAAGTCTCGGATGCTTATTTTTCGGTCTAGGTCTGGAAATATCCGATTACAGCCTTTTTGAAGTATATAAGGCTCTGTCATCAAAGGGATGGCCGACGGCCAATGGGGTCATCGTTTCGTCCCAAGTAAATCCGTCAATGATCAACAGCGGTCAAGATGCCGGAGTGCTGTATCATGCGTCCATTGTGTACAAATATAACGTAAACGGAACAGTATACGAAGGAAAAAAGATTAAATTTGGAGAACTGGAGGGAACAGCTCCTGATGCCTCCCGGATGCTGTTAAATCAGTATAGAAATAATGAGGCGATTTCTGTGTATTATCGGCCAGGTTCTCCTGGTGAAGCAGTTCTGGAGCCGGGGCTTCACAGGAATACATGGTTCATCCCGTTGTTCGGGCTTTTTGTTGTCGGAATGAGCGTATTATTAGCAATGGTGTCGTTCAGTCAGGACAAATCGTTCCCTCAAAAAAGCAGAGCAACAGCACCTGCGCACCGAATACCGGGCGTCCGTTTTTTCAGAGCACAGCAGAGCCATCCGGGCTAATTTCGGATTATTTTGGACAACCCTGTTTTGTGCAGATAGTTTATCTGCCGAGGCACCGGATTTATATTGTCAAACAGTATGACTCCGGTGCCCCGCAACTCACAGCAAAACAGTGCCCAAATTACATTACGCCGCAACAAGCAAATCCGTAGAGTCTTTGACCAGACGGTAAAATTCACATTTTCTGCAGACCATGAAATTCCCGGTACTGTATCCACCGTTTTCGTCGCTGCAATATGAATCACCGATGATCCAGCAGCAACGACCGCCGTTTTTGCCATTATGAATGCCGTCGGCTCTCTGTTCAACTGCAGCAGGACAGACACCATACAGGGCAACAGCTTTCCCACCCGGCTCTCTTCCGCACTTCTTGAATTCCCAGCAGTTTATGGTATTCTCTTCCATGACCTAAATATTTTCTTGAAATTAACGGTTCAGTTCTTGATACAAAAACCCCTCCCGTTAAATTATTTATACCTTATCTGCCAGCGAAAAGCAATACCTTCTTTATCTATATCTTTTCCTGCCGTACACATTACCATCTTGAATAATAAAGAAATATACTTTCCTGTTCAAGGTCGAAAAAATAGTCTGCCTGAAAAAAGATCATACATGAAACAGCTATCCCTCGGATATCCCGCAAAAGAAAACAATACGCTTATTTCATAAGAAATAAATCAAAAATGTGACAATATCGAGGACAAAAAAAACGAGAAAAAGCGGCAAAAAAACTGAACAACAGGATTATGGGACGGGTAGAATGAACTGCTATTTCTTTTTCCTGCGCTTCTGAAATTTATACACAGCCCGATTATGCTCTTTCAGAGTCTTGGAAAAATAATGACTGCCGTCATTTCGGGAGACGAAATAGAGGTAGGGAACTTTTGCCGGAGACAGGACCGCTTTGATAGCTGCTGCTCCTGGATTACAGATAGGCCCGGCAGGCAGCCCGCTGATCACGTAGGTATTATACGGGGTTTTCCGCTGCAGATTAGCCTTGGTCAGGTTGCCGTTAAAATTTTCTATGCCGTAAATGGTGGTCGGGTCAGACTGCAGTAACATTCCTTTGCGTAAACGGTTGTAGAAGACCCCTGCGATGAACTCACGTTCTTCTGCAGCTCCGGTTTCTTTTTCTACAATAGAGGCCAGAATGATGAGCTGATGCCGGTCAAACTGAGCGCGTACCGTTTTATCCTGATACTGTGACAGGTTATCCCAGACAATAAAAAAACGGCGCACCATACTGGTAATGATCAGCCATTCATCTGTCTCGCCGCGAACCAGGGTATAGGTTTCCGGAAAAAGATATCCCTCCAGAGAATCCGCCGGAATCCCCAGTTCACGAATAAACGTTGTATCCCGGCAGAGCTGCAGAAAAGTTGCCGGATCAGCCCAGTTGTCCTCGGAAAAAATCGCCGCTATTTCCTGCATGGTCCTGCCTTCCGGCACAGTAACCTGATAACGGACAGGTTTCGCTGTTTCCAGAAAACGGATGATCTGCAGCGGCGTCAGGCCCCGGGGCACCCGGAATTCTCCGGCCCGCAGATGGGGCGGATTTTCCCGTTCCAGGAGATACAGAAGCCGCATCAGGATCAGAAAGCGGATATCGTCACGGATGATTTTCTCCTGCCCGAGAATCTCTTTAATCCGGCGGACGCCTGCACCTTTGGGAATATGGACGATCCGCTCCTGTGTTCCCGGACCGGGTGAAAAAACATACCAAGTAAACCAGCCGCCTGCTGCCAGACCGGCAACGACTATAACTTTACAAAGAAAAGAACAAAAGGAACGCATGAAGGAAAAATTATCGCCTTATTTTCAAACAGATCCAGTGTGCTCAGTACAACTCTCAGCCTGTCTCTCCGCCCACCATTACGGCAGATCGGGGTTGATCCGTTTCCAGAAAACGCCGTGATAGGATGGCTGACGCATCTGCAGGATGGCCAGGATTACAGTGATCCCTAACATAATGACGATGGTGCCCGGCCAGCCCGGAACCCGGAAAAATAGACTGCTGCCTGCAGCAAGGAGAAAAAGCGCAGCCCAGATCAGCTCAAAGCTGCGGCGCATACGCAGCACATTGCAGAACAGAAAAAAATGGGCAAACGTAAAAAAGATCAATAGGCCCAGCGGATTATCCATGCCGTGCAGCAGAATAGACCAGACAGCTCCAAGGATCAGCACGATAATATCAACTGCGGAGAGACGGAATCCGGGGCGGAACTCCGGGGAGTTCGTCATTTTTGCATTCCTTTTACATAGCCCATCCTGCTCAGATAGTCGGACAGGTAATTTTTTTTAAACTTGACTTTTTTATTTATTGATGATTTCTATAAAATAAGTTCATAAAACTATAGCCTTTAATTTTCAGTTAAATAATACAAAATGCCTCACATTGAAACAGAAAGGTGGAAAGACTTTGCAAAAACAATACTCGCCGCGTTTATTGGGGCATTGCTGGTTGTGTGCAGTGATATTGCCAAAGAGAAATACATGAATAAAGAAAAAGATGAGGTTCGGAAAATTAGAAAAGAAAACTTGGCAATGATGCTCTGTGATCCATACGAATTAAAACCTACAGGATTATGGAGAAATTTAAAAACGTTATCAAGTGCAGTCGGGTTAAAAGAAGACGAAACTACTGATCTTTTAGTTGAGTTAAAAGCAAGAGCTGGTCTCGCAAAGAACAATACAAAAGAAGGAACAGTCTATTGGGGACTAATATCACTACATCCATTAAGGAAAGATTCTCCTTATTATAACAGTTACTCCCGTGAAGAGCGATATAAATTTGTAATAAAAAATTATAAAGATTCATGTGGTGGCATATACAAAAATCCAGTCTTTAAGAAGGTGCCGCATCTTATCAAGAAAAGCAATTAGACCAATAAGAATGAGGAGATATATGAAAGCAATCATTATAGTATTCAGGAGCAGCTTGTCAACATTGCTCTTTCTTGCACTTTCTGGATGCTGCGCATTGCAGTCCGACGGACGGACAGATAACACGCACAAAAACCAATTGATACTTGCGGATGGTTCTCGCTTTGAGGTTAGCGAATTGAGCCGCGCGTTAGACAGCATAATGGATACCTTTCCTGAGGGAAAGAAAAAAAATATCGTTATGTTCGTACATGGCCGAGGAGGAGGAAAGGTTAAGCATCCGGAAAAGGCAATCAAACAGATGTTGCCTTTTATTGAAAGTGAGTATAATATCAAGGTTGTTTTATTCAACTGGGCAGGCTCAGACAAAGGAGGACCAGTTGGTTTTCCTGGTGAGGAAGCAAGGGCCGCTTCTGATATTTTTTTTCATATCCTGAAGCAATTAGATACATACAAGCAAAAAAACTCGGGTCGTTTGAAAGGGATTCGCTTTTCTCTCCTGACACACAGCATGGGCAGTATTGTAATAGAAGAAACGATTGACACATATTCTGACGAGATTAAACCTGACCTGGTTGACGTGCTGGTATTGAGCAGCTCAGCTTCAAAATCCAAGGGGCACTCTAAATGGCTGAACAAGGCAGCACTGGCAAAGCACGTCTTTGTTACTTTAAATGATAACGACAGTGCTTTGAAAAAAGCAGGTATATTGCGTGGACGACGCCTTGGGAAGGGCCTGAAAAACTCAGAGACCTCAATGCGCGCACAATATATTGACCTGTCGAATACAGGAGTCGGGCACCGTTACTTTATTGCACATACCAAGAATGGTACAAAGAACGGGCAGAAAAGTAATCCTTGCATCAGTGAGTTCTACAAAGCTGCTCTCAATGGCACTCCGATAGATTTGACAAGTTTTCCCGGAACCCAAGAAGTAAGACAGGAAAGAGGATTCATGATGAAACCTGCAAATGGTGATGTATGTAGGTAGATTTTGGCGAATCTGAGAGGACAGGTATGATCAAATTCTCAATAACTGGTATACTCTGTCCATCTCCATCTCCTGCCGAACCACCTCGGCCAGCCGATCCAGAGCCGGTTCAAGATCATACTTGGCCCCTTGGCCGCTGAAAGGCAGCAGTCCCCTGCCCTCCCGCAGGCGGTTGATGAACCAGCGGCGAAACGGGTCGGAATCAAAAATACCGTGCAGATAGCTGCCCCAGATCCGGCCGGTCTGATCGGCAAAGCCGCAGGAGGCTCCGTCGCTGAAGGTCAGCAGAGGGGCTGTTGCTATTGTCCGGCTATCATTGCCGGTTCGGCCATGATGGATCTCATAGCCATGCACCGGCTGGCCTGACGGCACATGTACCCCTTCCCTGCGGGTCAGAGTTTTATCTGCGGCCAGTTCAGTGGTCAGATCCAGCAGGCCTATCCCTTGGAGGCAACTGCCCGATTCGCCCTCAATACCGTGCGGGTCGGCAACGGATCTGCCGAGCATCTGGAATCCTCCGCAGATACCGACCACCTCCCTGCCCTGCCCTGCCAGCCGTTTGATTGCCCCGCCCAAGCTGGTCTGTTCCAGCCAAGCCAGATCCCCGACTACGTTCTTGGAACCGGGCAGGATAATGCAATCCGGTTCACCCAGCTCATCGGTCCGGCGCACAGTACGCAGCCAGACATCTTTTTCCTCCAGCAGAGGCTCCAGATCGGTAAAATTGGAAATATGGGGCAGATCGATCAGGGCGATCTCCACATGCTCTTCCGCAGGTTCTACGCTGTCGTATAATCCGGCCTTGAAGCTCACCGAATCCTCCTGAGGCAGGCCTATATCAGTGAGCCAGGGAACCACCCCGAACACCGGTCTGTCGGTGCGCTGCTCCACAAAACGATGTGCATCCTCCAGCAGGGAGGCATCTCCCCGGAAGCGGTTGACCACAAACCCGGCCAGCAGCCTGCGCTCCCAGGGCGCCATCACCTCCACATGACCGATAAAGGAGGCATAGACCCCGCCCCGGTCGATATCTCCCACCAGCAGAGCCGGGGCCTGACTGTATTCCGCCATGCGCATATTGACGATATCGTGCGATTTCAGGTTGACCTCGCCCGGACTGCCTGCCCCTTCCAGGATGATGCAGTCAAAGTCCGCTGCCAGACTGTCGTATGTCCGGCAAACCTCCTGCCAGGCCTGCTCCTTATAGCGGACATACTCGGTCACCCGCATATTACCCACCGGCCTGCCGAGGACAATTACCTGACTGCCCACATCCGAGGAGGGTTTGAGCAGAACCGGGTTCATGCGCACATCCGGATCAAGGCGGCAGGCTTGGGCTTGGACTACCTGGGCCCGGCCCATTTCACCGCCGTTTCTGGTCACATAGGAATTCAGGGACATATTCTGGGCCTTGAACGGGGCCACCCGCACTCCGTCCTGGAGCAGAACGCGGCAGAGTCCGGCCACCAGCACACTTTTGCCCACATCCGAACCCGTGCCGAGGAGCATCAGGGAAGGCGTTTTTTTTCGCTTCGCCTGTGCAGAGGTTTTCTGCTTCTCCGGCAGTAAAACATCCTGCAACGCATTGATAAGGCGCTTGTTCTCCTCTTCCAGGCGTACGGCAAGGCGAAAATATTGCCCATACTGTCCGTTCAGCCCTTCATAGTTGGTACAGACCCGAATGGCAATCCTTGCCTGGTGCAGTAGCCGCTCTGCCAGTTCGGCGGCGGATAATTTATCGGCAAGCCGGATGAGAAGAAAATTGGCTGTACCTGCAACCACCCGAAGCGACGGGATAGATTGCAGCTCGCAGCAGAGCTTCTTCCGATTCTCCGTAATCAGCTCCTGCGTCCTGCGGATATACTCCGTATCTCCAAGCATGGCCGCACCGGCAGCCTGCGCCAAGGAGTTAACTGACCAAGGCGCGATCTGCTGCCTGATCTGACGACAGATCGTTTCCGAAGCAGCAAGAAAGCCCAGTCGCAGACCGGGTACGGCAAAGAGTTTGGTCAGAGAGCAGAGGGTGATGATATTTTCCCGACAGCCTGCCAATGAGGTATATCCTAGGACAAATCCGGCAAAGGCCTCATCCGGCAGGAAAAGGACATCCGGATGCTGATCAGCCAGGGCCAGCAGGGCATCCCGGTCGTTCATCCTGCCGGTGGGGTTATTGGGCTGACCAAGAATAACGAGGTCTTCGGGTTGGAGACGGGCGGAGAGCTGCTCCAGATCAGGCTGAAAATCATCTTCTGCGTACAGCGGCAGAGGCAGTACCTCAAGCTCGACCTGTTCGCAGGCATGGCGGTAATCAATATAGGCAGGCACTGGAATCACGGCCCGTTTAATCCGCTTGCCCCGGACAGGCGCAAGAACACGGATGGCCGTATAGAGCAGGTCCGAGGTGCCGTTACCCGGCACGATCTGTTCCGCAGGCAGCCGGTACTGCCTCGCAATGGCCCGCACCAGTTCTGCCGACTCCGGATCTGGATAATGAACAAGCTCCGGCAGCCGGGCCGCCAGGATATTCCAGAGGTACTCAGGAGGGCCGAGGGGGTTGATGTTGGCGCTAAAGTCGAGGATCTCTTCCGGCCTGCAGCCCAGCCGGGCCGCGAGTTCTGTGATATTGCCGCCGTGCCCGCTCATGTCCATCATACCCAGACCCCGCCTCCGATCCGGCAGACAAAAACAAAGGCGACAACTGCCTCAGCCAGCTCGCAGACTGCGCCGAGGGTATCGCCGGTGACCCCGCCGATCTTCCGGCGGCAGAAGGCGGCAAACAGGGCGGCAAGCAGCAGGACTGCAAATACGACTGGAAGCCCCTGCACTCCAACTGCTCCCCAAGTGATTCCGCCGAATACCAGCAGCGCAGCCAGTGAAACGGCCCGGGCATGTGAATTATTAAAATAGGCGGAAAACAGACTGCCCAGACCGCCTTCCGGCCGGATATAAGGGAGCATGGCCATGAGCAGCAGGATAGCTGTACGCCCGGCCAGAGGCATCAGAAAAACCGCGACAAGCAGCCGGTCAGCAGGCATGGAGGCAAGGCAGGTGATCTTGCAGACAAGCAGAAGAATGAGCGCGATAACGCCCATTGCCCCGGTTGCTGAATCCCGCATGATCTCCAGAATACGCTCTTTCGGTCGGGAGCTGAAAAAACCGTCTGCCGTGTCAGCCAGACCGTCCAGATGCAGACCGCCGGAAAAGGAGAGGAGGAGCAAAGTAACCGATACTGCTGTGACCGGGGGTGGTAAAAAAAGCTGCAGTCCCTTGGCCAACGGAAGGGCGATACAGCCGAGCAGCAGACCGATCAGGGGAAAAAACGGCACTGCACCGGCCAGTTCCCTGGAACTGCTGCCCAGGCTGCCGGGCAGAGGAATCACGGTGAGGAACCGGACAGCTGCAACGAACGATTCGATATACCGTACAAGAATTCTGTCCACATGCTGCCGGTGCTGCCGTTCTTCCCTCTCCGCCCTCTCTGTTTTGGCAGCGGGCTTCCGCAGCCGGTTTCCGGAAATCTTTCTCCGCCGGTTCCCTGTTCTGTGTTTGAACATGGGAACTATGCAGCCGAGGCACCGCTCACCCCGGCATCAGCAAAAGTGGCCACTTCGGTGAGTACAGCCACGGCCGCCTCAACCACGTTCATGGCCAGAGCCGCACCGGTCCCTTCTCCCAGACGCAGGTTCAGATCCAGCAACGGCCTGCAGCCGATTTTTTCCTGCATAGCCGCATGGCCCTGCTCCACAGAACGATGAGCGCAGATGATGTAGTCGCGGACAATAGGTTCCAACTTACAGGCGATCATGGCCCCGGCAGTCGAGATAAAACCGTCCACCACCACCGGCTTCCGGTTGGCAGCTGCCCCGATGATGAGCCCGGCAATGCCGCCGATCTCGTAGCCGCCCACTTTGGCCAGCACATCCAGCCCGTCCTCGGCATCCGGTTTATTCACCTGCAGGATTTGCTCCAGCACCTTTTTCTTATGCTCGAACTGGGCATCCTCCAGGCCGGTGCCCCGCCCGGTCAGTTCGTTCACGCTTTTGCCGGTCAACGTCGCAACAATAGCGGTGCTCGGCGTTGTATTGCCGATGCCCATCTCGCCGGTGGCAAAGATATCCACCTCCGGCGCCATTGCATTGGCCACTTCAACGCCAGCTTCCACAGCCATAACCGCCTGGGTGCGGGTCATGGCTGGCCCCTGGGCCATATTAGCCGTGCCTGCCGCAATCTGTTTGGAGATAATCTTGCCCTGTTTGACCAGATCGGACAGATCAGCAGCACAACCCATATCCACCACTGTTACTTCAGCCCCGGCCTGCCGGGCCAGAGCATTGATTCCGGCGCCGCCGCTGACAAAGTTGTAGATCATCTGGGCTGTGACTTCGGAGGGAAATTTCGACACCCCTTCCGCCGTAACCCCATGATCACCTGCCATGACCACCACCCGTTTGCGCTTTACCGGCGGATGCAGAGAACGGGTCATCCCGGCCAGATCCACAGCCAGATCCATAAGATCACCCAAAGCCCAATGGGGCATGGTCAGTTGCTCAAGGCGTGCTGTAGCCTTGTCCCTGAACCCACTGTCCTGGGGGAAAATTTTACGAAAGGTGGCTTCAAGAAAATCAACGTTGTCCGGTTTGTTGGGCTGGTAGGTTGTCGGCATGATTATTTTACTTTGGTTCAGCTCAGTACAGGAGCAGACCTGCGTGTCTGCCCGATTTTCATAAACAAAACTATAAAAGGGCGGACACAGAGGTGCCGCCCTTTATCCATACAATTTATAGACGTAAAGAGGCCGGGCCTCCGGGCCAGCCCGTTATAATACCGTATGGGACGGCTAAGGGCAACACAAGGTTTTCCCTGCGGCTATCTCCTATAAGCTGGCGATCCTTTTTCATCCACATAACGCTACGCATCACCGGCAGCAAAAAGCAGAGCCATGAACTACGGTCTGGTATCAGCTGCCCTTGCCAATAAAATCACCCTTGCCCGCCTGGACGAACTCTCGCAGCACAGCGGCGTCCGCATTCACCCGATCATCGGGAACACTGCCATTAAGTTAAGCCGTTCCGCTCTTCTAATAGCATATTTTTTTCCTGCGTTTATGGAAGGCCAGCTTGATCGGCCGCCAAGGTTTTCCTTGTCGCCTTGGGATATCCGGCCGGAAAGGCCGGGATGAATCGTGAGAGCCTGTACAAGGCTGTCAATGCGGTGCGGGAAGCTGCCTTGAGCGGCAAAATCGGCGACAGCAAGATTTTCGTCCTGCTGGTGGAAGTGGAAGAAATGGTGCGGGTGCGCACCGGGGAATGGAGGGGGGAGCGAAGTCCATCAAGCCCGCTGCCGGTAATGGTGAAGCGGGCTTTTCTTGCGCTTTCTGTTCAATATGCCGAAGGAGTGATCACTTCAGTTCGATTTCGTTCTTCCGGCCGGTCAGCCGGTTGACCTTAACATAATTCTTGCCCCAGTCCTCAACAGACCAGCCTGCAGCAGAATCGTATTTTTCCCTGAATACCTTGAAATCGCTCCAGCCGAGATACTGCTGATTTTTCGGGTTGCAGAAGCTGTCAACCCCGACAACGCTGAACTTTTCCCTTTTCAATTTCAGTCCGAGCAACGAGGGAGATTCTTCATGCCGTTCTCCGAAACGGATATTCTGGACAAAGGCAAAGGTGGATTTGGTCCGCGAAAGGATCATCTGCGAGGGGGTAAAATTGGTTTCTATTGATTTTACTATCTCCCGTCGATAGTTCTTCAGAGCCTCATCCGTGACGCCTGTGCCGTCGCCGTCAGACCCGGCCTCTGCCAGATGCCAGAAATCACGGATACCGATATAGGTTTTCAGAAGATGTTCGTTGCAGTTCTGAGTTGAGGGTTCCGCATAGTCGGACAGGAGATTGTATTCCGGGTTATGCAGCAGGGCGAACGCGCCGTTTTTAATGAGCAGATCCGTTATAAAGCGCGGTTTCCCCTGATCGTCGAGCAGCTGTTTGCCGTCCTCGTCCTTCAGAAATCTTTTTTTCTCCTCAATCTCCAGAGCACCGTTTGCCCTGAGAAGATTCCACAGTTTGAGCTGCAGCTTTTTTTCCGGTAAAAAGACAATGGCGTCTTTTTCAAAAGAACCGATAAAAAAGTTCGGCAGGCTCCATACTTTCAGCTGACTGAGGTCGTATTCGTCAGAGCCGACCTTTTTCGCGCCTTTTTTTCGCACCAGATTGAAGGTAATGTAGTCGGCATCTTTGGAAAATCCGCTTCTCAGGATAAAGCCTGTGTGGGCCATACCCGTAAGATCAAGGGTGTCGGTATCGGAAACCCCTGTTTCCGGATCCCCTGCGCCGCGCCGTGACATCGCACCGACAAAGGCGTCATTCTCCCGCATATATGCCTCAATTTTTTCAACCAGATTCTGCGTACGCCTAAGATTTTCCTGTTTTGCCTGTTCACTTAATTCATCCCCGCTGAATTCGGCACTGAACCCCATCACCATTGCAGGGGTAATGAACAGCCAGATGAGCAGGATAGAAAGGTACTTTGTCATTTTCATAGTGATTTTTCTCCGGTACTGTACTGCTCCGTCCCTTGGTCCCGACGGGCGGAGCAGATCACCCTGTTGCCCCTATTACATTACTTGCTTAAGGGAGCTGCTGGTACACAGCAGAAGGACCTTTTTGCTTTTTGAGAGGGAATTACGGTTGAATTTTTTTGGTGGTCTTTTCAACAGCTGCGGTCAGTTTGTCAAGCGAAGCGACAATAAGACCGGAACCGGTATTGATCACCACGACAGTGGCGTCATTTGCCCCGTTAATGGCAATAACCGTAGTGTTGACTCCGGCCTGTGCGGCGCGTTGTGAAAGTTCTTTTGCATACTTGGCAGAATTAATCCCCAGCTGTTTGAGATGGCTTGCTGTTGCGGTGGTAAACTCAACGGTCTGCTGGCCGGTTTTTACGGCAGCAGCAACGGTGGCAGCAGAGGTTTCGCGCAGGAGTCTGTTGGCTTCCTCAAGGGTCATCAGAATGTAACGTTCTGTAATCACAGCCGCGTTAATGCATTCATGAGCGACACTCAGGGAGGCGGCTATAAGATTCTTTGCCGCTTCTTGGCTTATTGTTATCCCCTTTGCCGCAGCGTCGGCCACCAGTTTGGCACTGTCCACGCTCAGTTCGACGCCGACTGCGGCAAGTGCGACGGCCAGCTCCGCAGCTTCGCCGCTCAATCTGCCACTGGCTGCAGCAATATTCACTGCCTGGTGCAGAAAAAGCCCGGCAGTCTCGGCCGAAATAGCAATCCCGGCCCCGGTTGCCAGGGCGGCAAGCTGCACAGCATCCACGGTAAGAGCGATTCCGGCATGGGCCAGCTCATTGCTTAACTGAGCCGTCGTGACAACACCGTCGGCAAGAACTTCACCGGAAAACACCACGCTGTCTGCGGATACTTCAGCAGTACTCAGAACGATATCAGCAACAGGTTTGCCGATCTCAATAGCGATGCCAGCCCCAAGATCAACAGCAGCACCGGAGAGGTTGGCGGACGCGGACAGAAGATGCATTGCGGCTTCAACAGATTCTTCACTTGCCTCTCCGCTGGCAACGATTGCATTCCTGCCTTGGGCAGCGGCAGAAAATGCAGCTGACGCAACAATACACATGGGCAGGATGAGCTGGATTATATACGATTTTTTCACCATGATGAAGCCTCCTTGTTTTTCTTTAACGTTTTTGCTTTTTTTCTCGACAAGTCTACTATAATATAGCGTAGGTAGTGGTGTTTCTTTTGTCAAGAAAATGATAGATAATGAATCTATCATCCCAGAAAAACGTAAGAACGAATGGATCTGAATCGACCATCATCACCCGACCGCAGGACTGCTACAAGAAAGCACTTATGAAAACAAGAATAATCTGCACTAAAGATGAATTTGTTATCTGTGCCGGAATGCTGGCAGTCCTTACAAAAAATATATTTGGTTATATTTTCATTTTTTCAATAGGGGCCGCTGCTTCTTATATCGATTTAGAAGCAACTCCTTTCCTTATTCTAGGCCTACTTTCTTCATTCTTGGATTAATTGGTTTAATTGATATCCCAAGACAAATAAAACAAATGAGAATGTATGGAGGGGCAGTTCTGCTGAAAATAAGCAAAGAAGGAATATCGGTTGCGAACATTCCAAGACAAAATCCCTGTCAGTATAAATGGCGAAGTATCTCAAAAGTAGTACTGACAGAAAAATATATACATATTTACAAATGGTTACCCCTTAACAGGAAGGTCCGTATAAATTATCGAACAGAAAAAGACTTGAATAAGTTAACATAGTCGAATTTCCTGAAGGAAAATTGAAAGAAATAAGAACAGGATTACAACGTTTTTCAGGAAAGAATACCGAAATACAAACCTTCAGCGGAGTTATCTTTAATGATGTAGAAAAAACCGAATATTTTATTCCTTTAGCCCCACTGTCACCCCTTAATTAACAGCCCCCCGCAGCGCGGACCGCGACCTACTATTTTCAGATCCCGGATCAGTCATGGTCTGTTTTTCAGAAAAAGTTGGTAGTCCTGCTGAGATGGTGATGACGGTCTTTTCGGGCAATAAAACGAATGGCTCCGAATCAGCCATCATCACTCGTTGCAGGACTACCAGACAGGAACGGCCTTTCCGTATCCTTTATTTCTTCACCAACCCAACAACAAAAAGGAGAAGTACCGCCCCGACCACAGCAGTGACAAGAGAGCCGATCAACCCGTTGCTCACTCTGATGCCGAGCTGCCCGAAGGCCCAGCCGCCGACCACGGACCCGATGATCCCGACGATCATATTGACCACCAGACCGGAACCGCCTCCTTTCATAATGTTACCTGCCAGCCATCCGGCCAGCGCACCGATACCGAGAAAAATCAGCAGAGATGTGAGGTCCATCTGTCCCTCCTCAGTTTATGACGCAGTGTTTGGCAAAATCAACCGCTTCACTGGCTGACCAGTCCGCCTTTGGTTTGTCCCGCATATTCTGACACCAGCGTTCGCTGCCGACCTTGGCCGGGCAGCCTGACAGCAGCAAAGCAGCTCCGCCCAGCAGTACAACACAAATAAGTTTTTTCATTGACCTCATTGTTCTTCTCCTTCTCCGAGTAAAGGTTATTGCTTCTGCCGGTCTGTTCTGCCTTTTCCGCTCTTTCCCTTAGGCGGTTTGACCAGCAGCTCTTCTTCCGGGACGACACAGGGTAACTGTTTCCCGATATACTCTTCAATATCCGGGAGCTGAAAGGCACCTTCCTCGCAGGCAAAGCTGATGGAGATACCGCTCTCCCCTGCCCTGCCTGTCCTGCCGATCCGATGGACATAGTCCTCCGGTTCATACGGCAGGGTATAATTGACCACATGGCTGATGCCGTCAATATGGATACCCCGTCCAGCCACGTCCGTGGCGATCATCACCTTGGCTTTGCCCGCCCGAAAGTTTTCCAGACGGGTCATGCGTTTTTTCTGCGGCACATCGCCGGTCAACAGAATAGCACTGATCCCGTTGCGCCGCAACCGGTCATTCAGGCGGGCCGCCTCACTTTTCATATTGGTGAACACCATAATCCGTTCATGCTCCTGTGCTGTGATCAGATTGTAGAGCACTGTGTACTTTTCATCGCTGGTTATGGTATAGACAATCTGGCATACCGTGTCCACAGCCACCTGCTCCGGTTCGCTTTCAATGGAAACAGGTTTGACGCACCACTGGGAGGCAAGGTGCCTGACGTCCTCGGTCAGAGTGGCTGAAAACAGCATGGTCTGGCGTTTTTCCTTGGGCGAGGTTTTGTAGATAATCCGCCGGACATCCGGGATAAAGCCCATATCCAACATCCGGTCGGCTTCATCAATCACCATGATCCCGACATGCTGCAGATTGATCACTTTTTTGGAGGCATAATCCAGCAGCCGTCCGGGCGTGGCCACCAGCACATCAACAGGCCGTTCAGTCAGCGCACGCTCCTGCTTCTGATAATCCGTGCCGCCGTAGACGGCAAGAATGCGTAAGGGAGAATATTTTGCCAACACCTGGCCATCCTTGGCGATCTGCATGACCAGCTCTCTGGTCGGCGCAATGATCAGAGCGCAGGGAAAACCCGGTCTGCGCTTCGTTTTTTTCTCTCCCTCCTGACCATCCTGACGCTGCTGCCTGTTTTTCGTATTCTCCGTAAGCAGGCGGGTAAATACGGCAATCAGGAACACAGCGCTTTTCCCGGTACCTGTGCCGCCCCTGCCGATGATATCTTTTCCTGCCAGTGCATCCGGCAGCGCCTTCTCCTGAATAGGGGTGCAGTATTTGAAATCAAGGTCGGCAATGGCGTGCATCACTCCGAGGGGCAGGGAAAAATCATGAAAGCGGGTCTTGCCCTCCACCGGGTCCACGGGGAATTGGGCAGGCGTCCAGCGTGGTTTTCTTTGCCGCTGCAGTTTCCGGGGAGCCGGGGCTGCCTGCCCCGCATTGCTCTGCTGTTCTTTCTGCCTCCGTTCCTGCTGCCTGCCAGGGACAGATTCTCTTTTGCCTGCCTGCTCCTCTTCGGAACGGACAGGGGGCTGCTCAGGTTGCTTCTTTTTTCCGCCTCCTCCGGCAAACCGTTTGAATTTTTTCCGGCCTTTATAAGGAATTTTTTAATCATCGTCCTGAACAGTTTTTTTTATACACTCTACAGCTCCTTCTCATCTCAGGCTGCTTTCCGGTCAAGATACCCGGGACCGACAGCCTGGTCCGCGTCCCGCATGGCCAGATAATCATCAAAATCCATGATCTCATCAACAATACGATCCGGAAATATTTCAACAATTCTATTTGCCACCGTGGAAACAAACTGATGGTCATGCGAAGCAAAAAGCACAACTTCTGAAAAATCCGTCAGGGCATTATTCAGGGAGGTGATAGATTCAAGATCAAGATGGTTGGTTGGTTCGTCAAGAAGCAGGGCATTGGCTCCGGAAAGCATCATGCGGGAAAGCATACAACGCACCCGCTCTCCACCGGAGAGAACAGAGGTCTTCTTCATGGCCTCTTCGCCGGAGAACAGCATCCTGCCGAGAAATCCCCGGACAAAGCTTTCATCCTCCTTCGGCGAGGCGAACTGCCGCAGCCAACCGACCAGATCCGGCCCATCATCTTTAAAATAGGCCCCATTCTCCTTGGGAAAATAGGAATGGGTAATCGTTACGCCCCAACGGAAAGAGCCGCTGTCCGGCTCCAGTTCACCGGCCAGGATTTGAAACAAGGTGGTTTTCGCCAAGCTGTCCGGCCCGACAAAGGCGATTTTATCTCCCTTGTTTACAGTAAGATTAAAATCCTGAAACATGGGCACACCGTCAACTTTCTTGCTCAACCCTTCGATTTCCAGAATTATATCGCCGCAGGGACGCTCCGGTTTAAACTCGATATAGGGATACTTGCGTGAAGAAACCGGCATATCCTCGATAGTGAGTTTCTCCAGCAGCTTTTTGCGCGAGGTTGCTTGCTTGGCCTTGGAGGCATTGGAGCTGAACCGCTGGATAAATGCCTTGAGTTCCTGCTCTTTGGCTTTGGCCTTTTTGCTCTCGCTCTCCTTCTGACGGAAATGGAGCTGACTGGCCTGCTGCCAGAAATCATAGTTCCCCACATAGACCTTAATCCTGCCGTAATCGATATCCGCCATATGGGTGCAGACCTGATTGAGAAAATGCCGGTCATGAGAAACAATGATCACGGTGTTCTGAAAACGGGAGAGAAAATTTTCCAGCCAGGTAATGGTGGTAATATCCAGCTGGTTGGTCGGCTCGTCAAGGAGCAGGATATCGGGGTTGCCGAACAGGGCCTGGGCCAGCAGGACCCGCACCTTTTCGCTGCCCTCCAGCTCCTTCATCTTCTTCAGTCGCAGGTCTTCCCCGATACCGAGGCCATTCAACAGGACTGCCGCCTCTGCCTCCGCCTCGTAGCCGTTCATTTCCCCGAACAGCACCTCAAGTTCACCGGAACGTATCCCGTCCTCTTCCGTAAAATCAGCCTTGGCATAAATGGCCTCGCGCTCGGCCATAACCGTATAGAGTTTTTTATGCCCCATTATAACTGTATCGACAACAGAATAGTCATCAAAGGCGAACTGATCCTGGTTCAGGAAAGCGATACGCTGGCCCGGTGCCTTGGAAACTTTTCCCTGATCCGGATCAATCTGCCCGGAAAGAATATTCAGGAAGGTAGACTTACCGGCACCGTTTGCCCCGATAAGGCCGTAGCAGTTACCCGGTGTGAACTTGATATTGACATCTTTAAAGATAACCCTCTTGCCATAAGAGAGCCCGATATTGGTCGTACTGATCACGTTACTTCTCTCGAATTTTTTTTAGCACTTCTTAATAAAACTGCAGGAAGGGGCGGAAAAAGGGGGAGGAAAACTGAATCGACCGGACTTCTTCCGCTTTGTCAGGCCCGAACTTATGGCCCGGAAACGTTATTCATCCACTCTATCTGCCTGAACAGGAACAGAGTTGGCCTGTTCCTCAAGCAGTTTCTTCTTCTCCAGCTTACGCTGTTGCTTTTCTTCTTTCTTTTTTTTCTTGGTTAATTCTTTCCGACGCTTTTCAAATGAATAATTTGTTCTGGCCACAAATTCCTCCTGTCTTTCCCGACAATATCTCAAAAATAAAAAACCCCGCACTGAATACGGGGTTTCTGCAGCTGCTTTGCATCAGCGCTTACTTTATTTACTGCTGAACAACGTTCTCCGCAGCCAGACCTTTGGGACCGTTCACTACCTCAAAGGTAACCCGCGAGCCTTCCTTCAGTGACTTGAAGCCTTCAGCCTGAATTGCGGAATGATGTACAAAAACATCAGGCCCGCCGTCCTGCTCGATAAATCCATAACCCTTGGCATCGTTAAACCATTTTACTGTGCCTTCTGCCATTTCCTGGTACTCCTTACTGTTCGCGATTCAGATCTGTCTGCAGAACCGCTTAAATCATTCAGACTCCGGCAGGCTGCTTTTTCCTTTTTCCTGCAGCAGGAAAAGGCAATCACCGGCGGCAGTCACCGCTGTTGTTCGCACAAAAAAACCGCACGCCTCTTACCTTGGTTGAGGATTATGCGGTATTTTTTCTGTATCCATAAACTGCATAAAAGTGACTACACAACATTATTTCTTCAGATATACACCGATCTTTGCGTGCGGGCAAGTTTTTTTTCAGATTGAAACGGCCTTCTCCTGCTCCCACGTCATTTTTTATCTGAAACTGAGTTTAATGTGCTTCAATGAACAAGTGAATTTTACGATAAGAATTCGAACCGCTCAGTACAGTCAAATATGCGCACGCTGTCTCTGCCTGCACCGATGATCTTTGATTGTGTTCAGCAAAAAAGCAGCATTCAGAACCTCCTATAAAGTTTTTTGCGTTTCGATTATTGTATAATGCTTTAATATGTAAGTCATGCGGAAGCAGCAAACCGGGCAACGGGCCTTTGTCACAATTCCCTCCAAGCCTGCTACAAGAACATTCAGCTGAAAATGACCGAGCAAAGCAATAATTCTATCCTTGAGGTCAGCGGCCTGACCATGCAGTTCGGCGGCATCAGGGCCTTAGATAAACTGGATATCCGGATCACGCAGGGAGAGATTGCCGCCCTGATCGGTCCGAACGGGGCAGGCAAGACCACCTTTTTCAACTGCCTGACCGGGATTTACAAACCCACCTCCGGCACGATCCGGGTTCAGCCGCCGGGCCGCGCGCCCAAGCGGCTGAACGGCCTCAAACCGAACAAGGTGACGGCCCAGGGCCTTGCCCGCACCTTTCAGAATATCCGGCTCTTCCCCAATATGACCGTGCTGGAAAACGTGATGATCGGCCGCCACTGCCGGACCCGCTCCGGCGTCCTCGGCGCGGTCCTGCGGACAGGCAAAGCTGTGCAGGAGGAGAAAGCAACCATTGCCCGCTCCTTTGCCCTGCTGGAGAAGATCGGTCTTGCGGCTCAGGCCGATGACTTTGCCAAAAATCTCTCTTACGGTGCCCAGCGCAGGCTAGAGATCGCCCGTGCCTTGGCCACTGATCCGGTTCTGCTTCTATTAGATGAACCGGCAGCAGGCATGAATCCCCAGGAAACAGCCGAACTTGACGAACTGATCACGGAAATCCGGGAGGACGGCCTGTCCGTCCTCCTGATCGAGCATGATATGAAACTGGTCATGAGTCTGGCCGATCATATTTTTGTCATGGATTACGGCAGAAAGATAGCTGAGGGTACTCCTGAGGCTGTCCGGAACAACCCGGAGGTCATTAAGGCCTACCTGGGCGAAGATATCAGCGAAACAGAGGAAGGGCAGGCATGAGCAGACACGTTTATATAAAAACCTTCGGCTGCCAGATGAACGAGCGGGACTCGGAAATCATGGAGCAGCTGCTGGCGCAGAGCGGCTATATCCCGGTGGCAGAGCAGAACGAAGCCGATCTGGTGATTCTCAATACCTGCTCCATCCGGGCCAAGGCAGAGCAGAAGGTCTTCAGTCTGCTCGGTGCGCTCCGGCAGCAGAAGAAAAAGCAGCCTGATCTGCGCATCGCGGTGGCCGGTTGTGTGGCCCAGCAGGAGGGAGAACAGATCTTCCGGCGGATGCCCCATGTGGATATGGTGCTCGGCACCCAGCAGGTCTATCAGCTCCCGGAAATGCTCGGCCGCCTGGAGCGCGGGGAGACCAGCAGGGAACTTGCCTGTGATCTGGACAGGGCCTTTGCCATTCCGCCGTTTCAGAGACTGCTGCATGATACGGACAGTACAAACAATACGGCTTCCTCCCCTGCCCGGTCAGAATTCCGCAAATTCGTCACCATCATGCAGGGATGCAATAATTTCTGCAGCTACTGCGTTGTGCCCGCCACCAGGGGCCGGGAGATCAGCCGCCCGGTAGCCGATATTCTGGAGGAAGTCGAACTGCTGGTCAGTCGGGGAATCAAAGAAATCACCCTGCTGGGCCAGAATGTCAACTCCTACGGCTGTACCAATGCAGTGGCCGAGCAGCCCACCGGCTTTGCCGACCTCCTGCAGATGGTTGCTGCCGTACCGGGCCTGGAGCGCCTGCGCTTTACCACCTCAAATCCGCAGGATCTGTCCTCCAAGCTGATGCAGTGTTTCCGCAATGTCCCCAACCTCTGCCCGCATTTCCACCTGCCGGTGCAGGCCGGGTCCAATGCCGTCCTGAAAAAAATGAACCGCAAGTACACTAGGGAACTGTATCTGGAAAAAGTTGCCGAGCTGCGTTCCTTCTGTCCGGGAATTGCCCTGAGTACGGATATTATTGTCGGCTTTCCTGGAGAAACCGAAGAGGATTTTGCCCAAACTTTGGACTTGCTGGAAACCGTCCGGTTCCACGGTTCCTTCTCCTTTAAATACTCTGACCGGCCCAATACCCGTTCAGCAGATTTTACCGACAAGGTGGACGAGCAGGTCAAAAGTGAACGCCTGCAGCAGTTTCAGCAGCGCCAGGATGCCATCAGTCTGGAACGCAACCAAGAATTCCTCGGCAGAACAGTGGAAGTCATGGTTGAGCGTTCTTCTTCAGCAGGGGTACAGGGCCGGACCGGGACAAATCATATTGTCCATTTTACCGGCCCGGAAAACCTGTCGCCCGGCGACCTTATCTTGGTCACCATCACCCACGCGGGCCGCCATTCATTAAATGGAGAAAGAACCGACACTCCCCTTGCGCCCGGGCACGCCGACTGATATACTCCCAAACTCCCATCATAAAAAATCGTACAGAAAATACAGAAAATATATGCCGCTCTCTTTATTTGATCTGGACAATACCCTGCTGGCTGGTGACAGCGATTATGAATGGGGACGCTTTCTGATCCGCAAAAAACTCGTTGACGAGGCCTCGTATGAAGCGAAAAACAACCGCTTCTATGAGCAGTATAAACAGGGCGTTCTTGATATTTATGAATTCTCCGCCTTCAGCTTTCGGCCCCTGTCTGAGCACTCTATGGAGGAGCTGCAGGCCCTTCATGCCGAGTTCATGCAGGAGGTTATTGAACCGATGATCGGCGAACCGGCACAGGCTCTGATCCGGGAGCATAAGGACCAGGGCCGCACTCTGATGATCATTACGGCGACCAACAGCTTTGTCACCCGCCCCATTGCCCGCGCCTTCGGGATCGACAACCTGCTGGCCACAGATCCCAAGATTGTCAACGGACGCTATACCAAGGAGATCGAAGGCATCCCCTGCTTTCATGAAGGCAAGGTGCATCGGCTGGAACAGTGGCTGGACCAGAACAGCATGTCGCTGGCGGACAGCTGTTTTTATAGCGATTCCATCAACGATCTGCCTCTGCTGGAAAAGGTGGATACCCCTGTTGCCGTTGATCCAGACGACAGGCTGGCTGCTATTGCCCGGCAGAAAGGCTGGGATATCATCTCGCTGCGGGGCTAAAGGAGTTCCCTGCAGCGTTACACCCCTTTGATTGTTTCTTTCCGGAGTCCTTTTTTATGGACATCAATCTGTTTTCAGGTTATTTTATATACTACAATTATTCCAATAATGTGGTAGCTGCAGATCAGATTACTGAATATGCTTTTTTGCCGGATAAGAGCCCGTTCAACCTGTCTTCCTCTGAGAAGAATTATAACAACCTGCTGAATCAATGAACCAAAAGGACGTCAAAATATTAATTGTCGATGATGAGCAGGTACACAGGTATATGCTCTATTCCATGCTGACCGAATGGGGCTGGTCGTGTCAGGAAGCAGATGACGGGGAGACAGCGATTGAGGCAGTGCGGAAAGGCCCCTTTGATGTCATTCTGATGGATGTGTGCATGGAACCCCTGGGCGGTCTGGAGGCTCTGCAGGAGATCCAGACCGTTAATCCGGCTATTCCGGTGGTCATGATGACAGCGTACTCCTCGATCGATTCAGCAGTGGAGGCGATTAAGCTGGGCGCCCATGATTACCTGACCAAACCCATTGATTTCGAGCGCCTCCGGCAGACCCTGGAAGTTGCCATGGGACATCGGCAGCAGCCGGATGCGGCAGAGCTGTCCGAGAAGCCCTTTGGCGAAGACGGCAGGATTATCGGCTCATCTCCTCCCATGCAGGCCCTGTGGGAAATGATTATCCAGGTTGCGCCTACAGAGGCCACTGTGCTGATTACCGGTGAGTCCGGGACCGGCAAGGAACTGGTTGCCTCGGCCCTGCACTATAAAAGCCGACGCAGAAAGGGGCCATTCATCAAAGTGAACTGTGCCGCCCTCTCCGAAACCCTGCTGGAATCGGAACTGTTCGGGCATGAAAAAGGAGCGTTCACCGGGGCTGACCGGCGG
Source organism: Candidatus Electrothrix yaqonensis (assembly GCA_047651235.1). Taxonomy (GTDB): domain Bacteria; phylum Desulfobacterota; class Desulfobulbia; order Desulfobulbales; family Desulfobulbaceae; genus Electrothrix; species Electrothrix yaqonensis. Next base: position 386,524 of record CP178758.1, on the reverse strand, counting down.
CGGGAAGGCTGTTTTGTCCAGGCCCAGCAGGGTACCCTTTTTCTTGATGAAATCGGCGAGACCACCCCGGCCATGCAGGCAAAACTGCTGCGAGTCCTGCAGGAACATGAACTGCAGCGGGTCGGCGGTCAGGAGGTCATCACCGTTGATGTACGCATTGTGACGGCCACCAACCGGAATCTGGAGGCCGAGGTCAAGGAAGGACGATTCCGGGAGGATCTGTACTACCGACTCAACGTGGTTGCCCTGGATATGCCCGCCCTCAGTGACCGCGACGGCGATATCCCCCTGCTGGCCGATTTTTTTCTCCGTAATTTTGCAGAACGGAACAAACGGAAGGTGCAGGGAATCACGCCGGAATGCATGGACATTCTGAACCGCTATCCGTGGCCGGGCAATGTCCGGGAACTGGAAAATGCTATTGAACGCGGGGTCATCCTGATGCGGGGTGAGTATCTTGACGCTGACAGCCTGCCTATCCCTGTCCGGCGCTGGGCGGGGATGAATCCGAAATCAGAGCTGGAGGAACCGTCCACCCTGAAAGAGGCGGAACAGGCACTGATCCTGAAAACCCTGAAAGAGACCAACGGCAACCGCAGCGAAGCAGCCCGGCGGCTGCAGATCACCAGAAAAACCCTCCTGAATAAACTGAAAAGATACGGAGTGTAATTCCTGCCCGTCCCGGTAAACCGCTTCAGCATTCACATCGCCGCTGCCTTTCCTCCTGCCAGCCTGTCAGAAAACGAAAAACAGCTTAACTTCAGCTGAAATCCTTGTTTTTTCCGCTTCCCTGCCAAAGTGAAACTGAAAGAAGCACATCTTCAACCCCGATTCAGTACGATGACCACATAACCCGACTTTCAGATGCTATGCATAAAACAGCCGTCATCATCGTCACCCATAACTCGCAGGCTGTCCTGCCCCGCTGCATGGATGCCCTTGCCGGGCAGACGATTCGGCCTGATACTGTTGTACTGGTGGATTCCGGTTCCTCTGATACCAGCTATCTGGAATCATATCGTGAGCGTAACGATATGAATATAATAGTTCAGCCGGAAGAAAATATCGGCTTCAGCCGGGCCAATAATATCGGCTACCAGGCTGTCTGTCCTGATTATCAGGATGCGGATTTTATTCTTTTTCTTAATCCGGATGCCTTTCCGGAGCCGGACAGCATTGAACAGGCTCTTGCCTTTTTTACTGACAGCAGAAACACCGATATAGGCTGCATCAGCGGGCGCCTGCTTGGTTTTGACAGCCGCACTGGTCAGCCGACCGGTCTGCTGGACTCCACGGGTGTCTTCAGGAAATGGTATGGCCGCTGGTATGATCGAGGCCAGGGAGAGGCGGATATCGGGCAGCATATGGTTCAGGAAGAAGTTCCGGCGGTCTGCGGCGCCTTTCTTTTCTGCCGAATAATAATGCTGGACCAGATAGCCCTGCAACAGAGCAGCGGTCCGGCTGTGTTTGATCCGGATTTTTTCCTCTACAAGGAAGATATCGAACTGTGCCTGCGGATCAGAAAGGCGGGCTGGCGGATCACCTATCTGCCTGAGATCAGAGTGTACCATTGCAGAGGGTGGCAGAAAAAGCGGCAGCAGGTTCCGTACCGGCTGCGCCTGACTGCAGCGGAGAGCGAGCTGCTCCTATACCGAAGACATCCCTCTCCATATATCTTATGGGCCCTGGCAAAATATCTGGTGGTCTGCCGCTGAAGAGATAAACATGCCGCAGGAACTGACACTTTCCCTGGTTATTCCGACCCGGAACGGCGGGCAATGGCTGGATGAGCTGCTCTCCATGCTGGAACGGCAGACCCGTGTGCCGGATGAAATCCTGATCGTGGACTCCGGGTCAACCGATGCGACTTGTGATATTGTCCGGCAACACAGCAGGGCATTCCCCTTTATCCGTCTGCTGGAGATTGCGCAGCAGGATTTTGATCACGGCGGCACCCGGACCATGGCCGCTCGGCAGACCTCCGGTGATATCCTGATCTATATGACCCAGGATGCAATTCCGGCAGATAAAAAGGCAGTGGAACGGCTAGTTCGTCCCTTCTATAAGAATAAACAGATTGCAGCAAGCTACGGCAGACAGCTGCCTGCAGCTGATGCCACGTTTTTCGGGGAGCATCTGCGCCTGTTCAATTATCCGGAAAAATCACAGCTTCGTGGTTTTCAGGATCGGGAGCTTTTCGGCTTCAAGACGATTTTTATCTCCAATTCCTTTGCCGCCTGGCGGCGGGATCTGCTGGCGGCGCAGGGCTATTTTCCGGACAAGCTGCTGTTCGGCGAAGATACGGTGGCACTGGCAAAACTGCTCATAACAGGATATTATGCGGCATATGTCAGTGAGGCGGCTGTCCGGCATTCGCATAATTATTCCGTGCTCCAGGATTTCAGACGGTATTTTGATATTGGGGTGCTGCATGAGGAGCAGCAGGAATATTTTGCCCGGTTCGGCGGCCCTGCCGGTGCCGGCAGAAAATATGTGCGCTCGGAGCTTGCTCTGCTGATGAAAAAGAAACGATTTGTTCTCCTGCCGGAGGCGTTTCTGCGGAATCTCTGCAAATTCATCGCCTACAAGATAGGCAAACGATACAGGCTGTTGCCTGCTGCCTGGGCGGCCCGCTGCAGTATGAATTCCGACTGGTGGCGGTGACTTTTTAAATGACCGCATTGTCCTTCCCGTGGGTTTCTCTGGCTTCTGGTCCGCTGGTACAATGTTCTCTGGAACATTATATTTGGCTGGAGGGAGGATGCGTTGTCCCGTACGGACAGATATTTTTAAAGGAGTTGGGACTTGCCACCCATCATTTTTTTAACACTCGATATAGATCGATTTCTGGCTCAAGCCCTCATTATCTCTTACTCCTCGGATTACTCGGTTGCCTTGGCTGCGAAGCCGTCTGTCCGGAAAGCGTTTTTTCCATGCAGCTAAATAATACTGAGGCTTTTGCGAAAATAACATTCAATACAGAATACGACGATAATATCAACCTGAGCAGCGGGCTGGAGGAAGACGATGAACTGAAAAATGACCTGCTGTTTCATGCTGTCCCTGCAATCGAGCTGATACATTCCTATATTGATCATAAATTTCATTTCGGCCTGACTGGTGATTACCGCAAAGGAACCAGCAGTAACATTTCAGATACCAATATAAATACATCAGCGGGTATAGATTTGAATTTCCCCGGGGGGCTTTCAGTAAATCTGTTCAATATCTATACCGATACAACCTTTGACCAGAACCTTACTGAAGAAGCAGAGACTTCAGACAGGCGGACAGACAGGTATCAGATTCATGCTGCATATAAATTCGGGCTGCGCCTGAAAGCGGAGGGAGGATACGACCATTTATGGCAAGAATTTGATGACGAACCGGAGAGCACCGTATATGATAGTGATACAGTGGACGGCAGGCTGACAGTCCCGGTTTCCATCGCATGGGAGTCGTATTTTTCCGGCTTCCTCGAAACATTCGAATCCGAACAGGCTGTGGAGCGAAACTGTGATACTCTGCGCTATCTGTTCGGAGTTCAGCGGCGGTCCCGGTCAAAACGCCTTTTTATCTGGTTGGAAGCAGGATATGAACATATTGATTATACAGCAGATGAACGGAATGATTTTGCAGAAGTAATCGGTGCAACAGGCGCAAAAATTGTTTTTACCCCCCGATCATCCATCAGCCTGTCTCTGGGAAAAAACGGTTACGGCAGGATAAAATATGCTGCGCTGTTCAGGCATAACTACAGCGATAAACTTGATGTCCGCCTGTCGGCCGATAAACGTACCCGCAAATCTTTCTCTGTCGTGACTGATGAACAGTTCTATGATACGGCCCGACTTAAGCTGTCACTCAGCACTGCTTTTATGGAAAAATTCAAGGTCAGTCTTGAGGGAAGCTATCAACTTCTGCAGTACACGGAACCTGTTACAACATGGACAGGCAGAGCAGCATTGGATTACCAGATTCAGGATTGGCTGAAAGTCGGGGGACATTATCAATACTCTTCCAGAACATCCGATAATACGGCAAGAGAATATGATGACAGCAGAATCGGATTCTTTATCACCTTCTTTCTGTAAACAATTTTTCTGTTTCTTTCTCTTCATTATCCTTTTTCTTTCGTGCCTGACGGTACAGGCCGGAAAAGAGAGACAAAACGGTGTTGCCCGGTCAACAGATGCAGAAAAATCTTTTATACTGTCGGGCCGGAAGATGTACTGTCTATAGATGTGTATGACAACCCGGAGTTAAAAGGAGAGTACACTGTTGCAACAACTGGAGACATAGTCTTTCCCTTACTGGGGCAAGTCAGTGTCTCCGGTATGTCAGTCTCTGCCATAAAAGATAACATCACCACTCTGTTGCAAAAAGATTATCTGTATAATCCGATAGTCAGTGTCATCGTCAGGGAATACCGGAGCAGAAAAGTAAAGATAATGGGAAATGTCGGTAAGCCGGGAATCTATTATCTTGACTCTCCCACACGTATTTTTGACCTATTGACAAAAGCAGAGGGAATTTCTCCACAACTAGGGACTGTTATGAGCGGACATAAAGCTCATATCATCCGGAATACCGTCGAAGACGGTGATGAAAAAAAGCATGCAACTATTGAAAATATCTATGTAGATCTGTATCAGCTCCTGGTTGCAGGGAAAGAGGAGGCAAATATTTATCTGCAGCCGGGAGACATCATCTATCTGCCGGACACAAAGTATCTTCATGTAGTCGGTGAAGTCAAAAATCCCGGTTCCTTTCCGTACGAGCAGGGAATAACCATACTCAAAGCCATCACCTTGGCCGGTGGGGCCACGCAGAAAGCATCAACAAAAAATGCAGTCATCAAACGTTTCAGGAACGGAAAAGTTATGGAGATAGAAACAAATATGGACACTATGCTGAAACCTGATGACATTATTGAGGTTCCCCTCAGTTTCTGGTAACTCTTCTGGCGTCTCCGTCTTCTTCTGCCTGATTTTTCTTTGTTTCTTATAGTTCTATCCCGAAATAAATAATGAATCACAAAGATCAAGCCGCAACTCATGAGCAGGAAATAAACCTGCATCAATTAGTAGCTATCCTCAAAAGAAGATTTTTCTATCTTATTGCCGTCTTTCTATCTGTTCTTCTTCTCGCATTCGGTTATTCGTCCCAACAGACCTCATTGTACCAAGCTGTCACTATGATCATTGTTGAGCCGAAAGACCGACCTCCTGTCGATTTTGTTAGTATAGATACAGGAAAAACAAATGAATTTATAGAAACACAAAAAAAGATAATCACCTCCCACAAAGTCATCCGCCGGGTTTTAGACAGGCTGAACTTATCCGAAGAAGGTATCGATACATTCCAAAAAATTATCTCTGTTTTTTCTTTGAAAAACACCCATCTTCTGCAGATAAAAGCTGTCAGCTCCGACCCGGCAGAGGCTGCTCTGTATGCCAATACGTTTGCTGAAGAACACATAAAATATAACCTTGAAGACCGCAGATCCTCTTCTAATAATGCCTTCATCTGGTTATCCGAACAGGTAGAAGGATTGAAGACCAAGGTAAAAAAGTCAGAAATGGATGTTCTGAAATACAAACAGGAAGAAGACTTGACTTCCCTTGAAAAAAAACAGAGTGTTGTGAATGAAAAAATAGCAGAGATGAATGAAAAATATTCTGAAATAACTCTGCAAAGGATGGAAAAGGAGTCTGTTTTGAGGGAACTGAAGGGTATAGGAGAAGATAAAAGTAATGATGATTTGAATGCCATTCCCGCATTTCTGGAAAATCCACAAATCCAATTTTTAAAGCAGGAATACAATAAAGTTGAACTTAAGTTGGCTGAAGTTGAAATGAAACTAAAGCCAAAACACCCTGAAATTATTCGATTAAACTCTAAAATCTCTCGTATCAGAAGGAGAGTTTTTAATGAAGCAGAAAGGATAAAAAATGATCTGCTCGTAGAGTACCTCATTATACAGGATAGAGAGGGAAATATAATCGATCAGATAAAAATCCTTAAAAAAGAATCGATGCGTCTCGCTGAACAGGCCATTCAATATGGAGTATTAAAACGAGAAGCTGAAAGTAACAGACAGATGTATGATGTTCTTCTTGAACGACTGAAGGAGACAGATATAGGCGGCTCTATTGTCGCCAATAATATCCGTGTGATCGATAAAGCACAAGTTCTTGGAAAACCGTTCAGGCCGAACATACCACGTAATATGGTACTCGCTGCTGTACTCGGTCTATTCTTAGGAACAGGTGTATGCTTTCTGGTTGAATATTTTGATCCTTCTTTCAGAGATGAACATGATGTACTGTCACTGAAATTGTCGCTTATCGGAAATATACCGTACAGTAAGGCGTTAAAGAAAAATAAAACTGCAGATCAGCTTGACAAATTAACCACAGACAGGATTTACGAAGAATGCGGGGCAATATTGGAGCTTCGCAGAAAAAAAGAACTGAATACCTTTTTACTGACAAGCTCTGTTCAGGGAGAAGGAAAAACGACCAGTGTCGCTTCACTTGGTATCCTGTTTGCGAAAACCGGCGCCAAGGTGCTACTGGTTGATGCCGATATGGTAACAGCAGGCCTCAGCAGAATTTTTTCTCTAAAAAAAGAATCGGGACTGGCCGAGTTAGTTACCGGCAATAAAGTTCCTGCCGAGCTTATACGGAAAACAGCGCTGGACAATCTCTATATTCTGCCCGGCGGAGCTACCCCGACCAATCCGAGTGAACTGCTCGGTTCGCGGTCCATGAGGCAATTCATTGATAACGTAAAAAAAGACTTTGATCTTGTTCTGATCGACAGCCCCCCTATCTCCATAACCCTTGGGGCAGCCCTTGCTGGCCACATTGCCGATTGTACCGTATTCATTATCAAGAAAAGCACCTCACGCTCTGCAGTCAACAGTGCTCTGGACGCCCTCAAAACGTTAAGGATGAACATTCTTGGTGTAATTCTGATCGGAATGAAACAATAGATGTCGTGTACCGGAAAGATTAAGAAGCAGGAAAAGATTGATGCATTTTTCTGTATTCCGGCTATAGTTGCACATGCAGCGGGACAGAGTCTCTGCCGGATTATATCGCCGTTATACAGAACAACAAAGCATAATGACAGAAATTATTATTGATACTTATCGGTGCAGCAGCTGCGGAACCTGCGTGGAAATATGTCCGGATGTATTCTATATGGATGAAATAACCCAGAAAGCTGCCTTAGTGGCAGAACCTTCAGAGATAACAGATGCGATCCGGCAAGCCGCTGCCTTCTGTCCGGAAAAATGTATTGAAATTAAGGGGTAGTTTCTGTCGTCTTTCTGTTGTGGCGGTCTGAAGACCATGTTGCCAGAACTTCAATCCGCTGTATACCGATTCCTTTATACCTCTATGAACTCGTTACTGTCTTTTATCCTTGTCCTCGGTGTCCTGATTTTTGTTCATGAATTTGGTCACTTCCTTTTTGCCAAACTCTTCGGCGTGCGGGTGCTGAAGTTTTCCTTGGGATTCGGCAATAAACTGATCGGAAAAAAATGGGGAGAGACTGAATACCTGATCTCCGCCTTCCCTCTGGGCGGCTACGTGAAGATGTACGGTGAACAGCCGGGTGAGGAAATTGCCGAGACGGAAAAAGCTGTTTCCTTTTCCCATAAAACCGTATGGCAGCGTTTCGGTATTGTCTTTGCTGGACCGCTGTTCAATCTGCTGTTTGCCGTGTTTGTGTTCTGGCTTATGTTCAGCTTTGCCGGGCTGCCTGATCTGGCGGACTCAACAAAGATCGGCGAGGTTTCTCCCGGCTCTGCAGCGGAAAAAGCAGGATTAAAAAAAAATGATATTATCCTGAGCATCAACGGAGTTGCAATGACCTCCTGGGAACAGGTTTCTGAGACAATCAGAAATTCCGACGGCAAAGAGGTGCAGCTTGTGCTACAACGAGGTCAGGAAACACTGACAGTTGCAGCAACTCCGACTATGGATGCGGTAAAAAATTTCTTCGGGGAAGAGGTGGAAAAACGCTATCTGCTGGGGATAGGGCGTACAGAGGAGCTCGTCTTCACTGAGGTCTCCTTTCCGGAAGCGGTCAAATACGCTTTTATTCAGACTTGGAGCCTGATTGTCCTGACCGTAATGGGAATTATTAAAATTATTCAGCAGGTCATTCCGGCATCCGAGCTGGGCGGGCCCATCCGTATCGCCGAAATGGCCGGGCAGCAGCTGGAAGCGGGCTGGGTGAACCTGCTCCACTTCACCGGTCTGCTATCCATTAACCTGGGTATTCTGAACCTGCTCCCTATCCCGGTTCTGGACGGCGGTCATCTTGTCTTTCTCGGTATTGAGGCTGTCCGCCGCAAACCGCTCAGTGAAAACGCCATGATGCGGGCCCAGCAGGTGGGCATTGCCCTGCTCGGTACCCTGATGATCTTTGTCTTTTATAACGACATCGCCAGGCTGGTGCAGCGCTGGTTGGGCCCCTCCTGATTTTTTCCGTACGTATCTGTTGTGTCTGATACTCCTCTGATCCTCTCCATTGAAACTGCCACCGGCTGCGGCAGTGTTGCCCTGACGAAGGGCGGAATCCGTAACGGCAAGGTGCTGGCTGAAGCCACTGCTCAACCGGAAATCACCCATTCCCGGCGTCTGCTCGGTTCGGTGGACTGGATCATGCAGGCCGCAGGCGCGGACTGGAACGATCTGGACGGGGTTGCGGTCAGCCTCGGGCCCGGCTCCTTCACCGGCCTGCGCATCGGCATGGCTGCAGCCAAGGGGATTGTCTTTGCTGCCCGGAAACCACTCCTCGGCGTACAGACACTGGATGCCGTTGCCCTGTCCTGCCCGGTCATTGACCGTCCGCTCTGGTGCCTGCTCGACGCCCGCAAGCAGGAGGTCTATGCCGCCTGTTATCATGCCGGTCAGCACGGTCTGCCGGAGCAGTGTAGCCCGGTAGAGGCGATCCGTCCGGAACGGCTGCTGGAAAAAATGCAGGCCCCTTCCCTTGTCGCCGGACCGGGCCTGCAGGAATACCATGCACTTTTTGCCGAAAAAGAGAACCTGCAGCTCATTCCCCCGGCCCTGAGCAGTCCCCGCGCCGCAAGGATCGGTTTCCTCGCTGCCGAGCAGTTGTTACGGGGTGAGGTTGCCAATCCTGCCATGATCGCACCCATGTATGTCCGGGTCTCAGAGGCTGAGGTGAATCTGGGGAAGAAAAAGTCACTTCTTCAGTCAGAGCAGCTTTGAAGTCATCAGCTTTAATCTTCATGTTTTTTTGCAACCTTTAACCGCCCTGCGTCCTGTCTCAAAAATTTTATCAGGGACGGATGTATATATCGCGCCCCATGTGATAATATACCCGGAAGAAGCTGGCCGTCGGGAGATTCAGCAGTCAGACCTGTCTGAACGTAAGTTGGCGGAAAAATACGGTATCAGCAGAAGTATTATCCAGAAATGGAAATATCGTGACACGGTCAGGGCTTGACACGTAACTCCTATCTATAAAATAAGAAGGTTTCTTTTTTAGATGAGTTATCTCGAAAAACGCAAGGTGGATATTTTCTTTTGAAGCAAAAAATAAAACGGCAGTGTATTTTATTAAGGAATTTGGTTTTCAATCCAAACTTCTGGTTAATTCTGTCCGCCGACGTCTTTTTGCTTTTTCTTGCATTTCATTTGGCTGGAATTGTTCGATTTGCAGGTGAAGTTACAGGGCGATCACCTAACACAGACTCCTCTCTGCTCATACTGATAATCTGTTTTAAAATCTTCGTCTTTTATATCGTCGGACTGTACAGAGGGATGTGGCGATATATGAGTTATATCGACCTGTTAAATATTATCAAGGGAACATTCATTAGCGAACTGCTTATTGTTGCTTTTCTGGCTTATCTGACGCATTTTCAGGGTTATTCCCGTTTTTTCTTCATAATTGATGCTTTTTTTACTTTATTATTCGTCGCTGGGGGACGGATTGCGGTACGATATTTTTACAATAAGATCAATGCAGGAGAAGTTTACCCGTTCAGAAAAATCTCTCCTGCTTCAAGAAGACTGTTACTGGTAGGAGCTGGAGATTCTGCAGAAAAAGTATTGCGTGAGCTGATGGGCAATAAATCTCTTCCTTACCTTCCGGTCGGTCTTGTCGATGACAATCCCAGAAAGGTCGGCATGAGAATTCATGGCATCCCGGTAATCGGGCTGACCAAAGATGTCTCTGAATATGTTCAATATTTATCTGTTCAGGAAATACTGATTGCTATTTCCCGTATAACCGGATCGGGAATGCAGCGCCTTGTTGGCCTCTGCCGGGATACGGGAATTCCTTACAAGGTGATTCCGGGAATTGGTGAACTCATTGACGGCAAAGTTTCTGTCAAAGCCATACGTGACATTTCTTATGCCGATTTGCTGGGCAGAAAAGAAATACGATTGGAACAGGACAGAATCGGGAACTATGTGGAAAATAAAGTCGTCCTTATTACCGGCGCAGGTGGAACGATCGGCTCTGAACTCTGCCGTCAGATCCTCTCTTTTTCTCCGAAGCAGATCATTCTTTTTGATGCGTCTGAAGAAAATTTATATTCCATTCAAATGGAATTGACGCATGAGTTTAAATGGAATAAGTTCGTTCCGATACTCGGCAAGCTGCAGAATCAGCGGGTGCTTACAATGGTATTTGAACAATACAGACCGTCTGTGGTTTTTCACGCCGCCGCATATAAACATGTCCCTTTAATTGAAAATAACCCTTGGGAGGCAGTGTATAACAATGTTATTGCAGCACAGCGTCTGATGGAAACAGCAATTCTGTACAACGTGGAACGGTTTGTACTTGTGTCCACAGACAAGGCTGTGCGTCCTACCAATGTTATGGGTGCTTCAAAAAGATTGATTGAACTCATGATGCTGGCATATACTCCTTCGGAGCCCTCTTCCTCTGAGAGTGACCCGGAGTATGAGGAGGAAGAAAATGAGACTGTTTTCATGGCTGTCCGTTTCGGCAATGTGCTGGGTTCTTCCGGTTCAGTCGTCCCTCTTTTTAAACGGCAGATACAACATGGCGGGCCGGTTACTGTTACTCATCCGGAAATAACCAGATATTTTATGTCTGTCCAGGAGGCTGCCCAGCTCATTTTGCAGGCAGGCGCTATGGGCAGGGGAGGAGAGATTTTTATCCTGAAAATGGGCAGGCCGATAAAAATTGCAGAGATGGCCAAAGCGCTGATCGATCTTGCCGGATATATTCCGGATGAAGAAATAAAAATCCAATACACCGGCCTGCGTGAAGGGGAGAAGCTCTACGAGGAACTGATTACTGAAGGTGAAGGAATTGTTGAAACCTATCACAACAGTATTATGGTTTTACGGGGTGATGGGTATGCGAACTGCTGTGATCTTTTCAGGGGGATCGAAGAACTTCAGAGGCAGGCTGAAGCCCATGACCCTAACGGCATCAAAGCGGCAATGAAGCAGATCATTCCAGAATATACACCTGATTATAAATGCAGTTGTGAAAAGGGGGGATATTGCGGGAGGGGGGAACAACAGTCTTCACGGGAATAAGTTGATTTTTTTTGTAGAGATCGATTTTAGGTAGTCCTGCAACGAGGTGATGATGCTCGATTCAGAATCGCTCATTTCATACGGTTTTATAGGGCGTCGGATGGCCGGAGCAGCCATCATCATCTCAATGCAGGCATAGTACTCCGTAAAAGCTAAATTTTAGAGTGATACATACAGAAAGAGATTGCCGCATGGTCAATCGATATGGACAACAGCCAATGCGGCGTAGATTGGCAAATGAAAATCTCTGATGCCCGCTGTAAATTGAAATCTGTTTACCCTAAAACTGAGTGACAATGCACTGTTGCAGATCACTAAATGCGTTCCAGGTACATAAACTAAGTCAGAAAGTTGATCTGCTTAAAGCTAATTATAAGATTATCAACGTTTCGTAAATATTGACATAGCGACAGCTGTGTTTGTTTTTTGCTAAAAAATTCAAACGGAGTTTGCCGGTGAAAAAAAACAGAGATATAAAAACGATCTGAGTGGTGAACAGTGTAAACTGATATCCCGATATCTTCCGCAGCAAAAAGGACCGGGACGGAAGCCCAAGTATGATGTGCGGGAAATCATCAACGCGATTCTGTACGTAGTGCATACAGGATGCCAACGGGCTATGATTCCGTATGATTTTCCGCCGTGGTACACGTTTATTACCGTTTCAGCAAATGGAGAAAAGAACAGACCTAATCTCTACTCATCAGGCTCTTCATCAGCTGCTGAGGGAAAAAGAAGGAAGGAACCCGGAGCCGACAGCCGCGATAATCGACAGCCAGTCTGTAAAAGCATCCGGGGCTGGGGAAACGCGCGGTTTTGACGGAAACAAAAAGATTAACGTACGTAAACGGCATATCGCTGCTGGCACGTCGGGAATACCTCTCGTTGTCAAAGTGCATGACGCCAACCTCTCCGACGGCCGACAGGCTTTCGATGTGCCTGAAGCTCTCTTTTTTTGTTTTATATCAATTCGGGTTCTATGGGCGGATGCCGCTTATCGGGGAGATCTGGCGCTTTGGCTTCCTGCAGCACATCTGTGCCGACTGGAAATTTCTCCGACACCTAAAGGGCAAGGGCTTCAGATCGTTCCCAAACGTTGGATTCTTGAACGGACGTTCGAGTGGCTGCAGTGGTCGAGGAGACTCGGCATAGACTATGAGGTTTATCCCGATACAGCTGAAACTATGGTGTATTTAGCCTCTATTAAAATTATGCTGAACAGGTTGACTTAATGATGAGTTTGCCCAAATGGTGTTTTACGAGAAAAATACAAACTGTATCGCGCAGGCTTTGACGTAATTTAATTTAATGATTAATCGGATAAGAAGCTTCATTCGTACCCTACTGCCGAAAAACACTTTCGCTCGTAGTATCAGCGTACTCGTAGGCGGGACAGCTGGAGCACAACTACTTACTATACTTGCTGCACCACTAATTACACGCCTATACAGCCCGGATGATTTCGGGCTGCTGTCGGTATATGTCAGTTTGCTATCACTCATCAATGTCGTTTCTAGCTTGCGCTACGAATCAGCTATAACCTTGCCAGAAGAGGATCTTGATGCTGCCAATATCACTGTACTTTGCTTGATACTTGTTATTATTACAGTATTCCTTGTCGGTATCATTCTCCTTATCTTTGGTGCTCCTATTGCCCAAATATTGGGTGTGCCAAGACTTGCCGATTATTTTTGGCTTTTACCATTTGGAGTTCTGTTTAGCGGAGTCTACACCGTATTTAATTATTGGGGGATCCGTACCAAGCGTTTTAGTACCATAGCCGCTACTAAACTGCGTCAGGTCATTGCGGCATTGGTCATTCAGCTGACGGCGTTTAAGTTAGGTGGCATTGCTTTATTATTCGGACAGATTGCGAGGCAAGGAATAGGTATAATCAGTTTGGCTGCTCCGGCATTGGCAAAGCCTGAATTTAAACAAGTTAGTCTGGAAAATATAAAAAAAGTCACTATACGATACCAGCATTTTCCAAGATTTTCCATTTGGTCAGCCTTGGTCAATACTGCGGGACAGCAATTGCCTCCATTAATGTTTGCGGCATTTTTTACAGCAGGAGCTGCTGGCCTTTATGCAATGGCTCATCGGATCTTAGCCATGCCCGCGTCATTGATTAGTAGCGCTCTTGGCAATGTTTTTCTTTCACACGCTGTAGATGCACGTCGGGAAAACAGGTTGGGGAGACTTTATCTAAAACTTCAGGATACATTGATTCAGATTGGTTTGCCGCCCGCAATGCTTTTTGTTGTCGCTGGACCAGATATTTTTGCCTTAATATTTAGCGAAGAGTGGCGTAACGCTGGTGTATTTGCCCAATGGCTGGCAATTGCTAATTTTGCTAGTTTCGTGGTATCACCTCTGAGCCAGATATTTATTGTGTTAGAGAAACAAAAAACAGGTCTGATTCTTCAAACAATACTCTTTACTGCTAGATTATTCGCTATTGCAATTGGAATATGGAACGAGAGTTTAATGTTAACGGTTGCTTTATTTTCATTGGCCAGCCTTTTTGGTTACACTCTATATTTATTTATGGGTGCAAAATACACAAGTTATAATTTTTCAAATATCATTTTATCGATATTAAAAAGTGTTTTTTTCTCAGTTATTTTAATAGCGCCTATTTTGGCTTCTTTTTTTTTCCCCGATAGGTTGTCGCTATACGTAGCAATAGTTATTACTATTTCAGGTATATTAACTAGGTTAGTTTTGATTGCTGCGGCATTTTGTTAAAATTATTAACGTAAAAGTTGGAATGAAATATCAATCAAAAATAGTTGATGGTCATGAAGTTTATTTCAGTGCGGACTGGATAGATGATCTTGAAAAAGAAATACACTTTAGCTGGTATTACCATCAGGCCGACATAGTTTACTCCAATTGCTCAAGAAATCAAAAAATGTTAGAGATTGGCATTGGTACTGGCCTACTTTCTGATTTGTTAAAAAAACGCGGTTGGGATATTAAAACTCTTGATATAGACGAGAAAAAAAATCCAGATTTCTGTGACAGTGCAGTAGGGTTTGATTATGAAAAACAATCAATTCAAGTTGTTTTAGCATTTGAAGTGTTTGAACATATGTCGTTTTCAATATTTGAAAAGGTTATATACAAACTTGATCAACATAATGTAACAACTATTTATTTTTCTTTGCCTTGGAATGAACGACGTATACTTGATTTAAATTTAAAAATAGCAAAGCTACCCTCATTAATTTGGAGGTTAGCTATTCCTGCTGGTAGGATAAATACACGAACTCATTTTTGGGAGCTTGGGAAAAAAGAAAAAACATTTGGAGATAAAAAATTAATTACCTTAAAATCTATGATTGATATTTTTCTAAAGAATGAATATAAGATTTCATGCTTAAAACGCATTGAAAATATTCAATATTTTTCTGCAGAGAAAACAGGTTAACCTGTAACGACAAGCCTATTTTGAATAAATACCTCAACCCCAAAAAACACACACACCGATTAGTGACAGAGGTAAATTGTCGTTTGCTTGGTCATATGGAAAAGATTATTGCGCCCAAAGCAGATGAACCGCTACGCCACCCACCCATCTTTATTTTGGGACCTCCGCGTTCCGGCAGTACGCTGATGATTCAGGTCATCACAGATGCTTTGGATGTTGGTTACATCAGCAACCGTCATTGCCGGTGGTTTGGTGCACCCGCATTGGCAGAATATCTTTATCATCCGCTGTCGAATAAGCCGCTATCTGATTATCGATCAAATCATGGAACAACTTGTGGTGCATATGCTCCAGCCGAATGTGGAAGTTGGTGGTATCGTTTTTTCCGCCGCAATCCTCCCTATGTCACGTCAGATGATGTTGATCCCATAAAAATGCAGGAGTTTCGATGTTCTATAGCAGCATTAACTAACGCTTTGGACAAACCTGTATTATTTAAAAATCTCTACGCCTCCCTGCGTATCCAACCTATAGCCAAGTATATTCCGGAAAGTTTGTTTATTGTCATCCATCGTAATGAAGTAGACAACGGGCACTCTTTATTAGAAGCACGGTATAAGAGCTTTAAAAATTATACACCTTGGTTTTCAGTAGAACCACATGGAATCAAAGAAATAATAAATCTTCCTCCATATAAGCAGGTTATTGAGCAGATTCGGCATATTCATATGGTAATTAACCAAGATATGCAACGTGTCGATATATCGCCAAAGCGTCGTTTCGATCTAAATTATGAAAAGTTCTGTTATAATCCATCAGAAAAAATTAATGCAATCCAGTCGTTCCTTGAATCACATGGCTGCCGAACTACACGCCGCAGTTATTCCATACCTGAGCATTTTAACCGGCGCAATGAAATTCGTATTGACCAGAAACTTTATCAAGCTATGAAATCGTATTCCAAAGAATAAATATGTCACAAAAAGATAAATACCGGGAGTTATGTCAAACTGAATCCACGATCCCGATTTTTTCCCGTGACTGGTGGCTGGATGCAGTTTGTGGCGGGTCAGAGCACTGGGATGCAGCAATTGTTGAAAAAAATGGTAATATTTTAGCGTCAAACCCTTACTTTATAAGGAAAAAATTAAGAAAGACGCTATTGAAGATGCCTCCGCTGACCCAATCTCTCGGACCTTGGCTTAAAGGCTCTGAAGGAAAATACGCCAAGGTGTTGGCTGCACAAAAAGATCATATGCAGGCGTTGATTGACCAACTTCCCGATTTTGATTTATTTTCTCAAAACTGGCATTATCAATATACCAACTGGCTGCCGTTCTATTGGCGTGGGTTCAGCCAGAAAACAAATTATACATACGTTCTTCCTGAGCTATCAGACGAGAAAAAATTATGGGCGGAATTGCGGGAAAATATAAGAAGAGAAATTCGCAAGGCGGAAAGTCGATTTAAACTGAAAGTGCGTGACGATTTACTGTTAACTGACTTTTTACGCCTCAACAGAATGACTTTTGAACGCCAAGGAAAGGAGGTTCCTTATTCAGAATCTTTCATCAGGAGAATCGATGAAGCCTGTATGAATCGTGCGTGCAGAAAAATCTGGATTGCAGAGGATGCTGATAAACGGCATCATGCCGGTATTTATATAATATGGGATGAAAACAGCGCATATTATCTGATGGGAGGTGGAGACCCTGAATTGAGGAACAGCGGGGCTACCAGTCTTTGTATGTGGACCGCAATATGTCATGCCGCAACTGTGACTAAAAAGTTTGATTTTGAAGGCTCCATGATTGAGCCGATTGAAAGATACTTTCGTTCTTTTGGCGCATTACAGATGCCTTATTTTTCAATTTCTAAAATACCTTCTAGAATATTACGTGTTCGCAGACTGCTGCTTGAACTTGCTCAGTAACAATGGCCTTGATATTTCTGACACCCTCGTATTGCTTCAATGAAGTTGCTTGGGTTGCACAGGTAGTGCTTAATGAATTTCTTGGAATAAACTATCGAATAGATACGCATGAAGAGAAAGATTTTTTTATTCTATATGAAGGAAAAACACTGCGTATATCTAACTCTTTCCTTGTATATGCTGAAAATGAAGCATTGCATCTAGCTTCATTAGCCGACGTACCTTTGTTGACATTAGATGTTGCTGCCATAAGATTTGATGTTTCGTTAGACTCAGCATATCTTCCTGTGCTCTTCGGTTCTGACAGGTTTGAATTTCATGAAAACTCAATTGTATCAGGTGTCGATATTATCGGTACAATTTTCTTTATGCTTTCCCGATACGAAGAGGTGGTTTCACCTGATCGTGACCAATATAACCGTTTTCCAGCAACGGCATCGCTAGCATATCAGAAAGGTTTCTTAGAACGTCCGATTGTTGATGAATATGTGGAACTGCTTTGGGCCTGCCTGAAGCAGTTCTGGCCGAATTTGACACGAAAAAAGCATAGTGCAAAGATAAATGTCACTTGTGATGTTGATCGTCCTTTTGATTGCACTGTCAAAAATTATAAAAAATTATTACGTACTGTCGGGGGAGATATTGTAAAGCGAAAAAATCCCTTGGAAGCAATGAAGCGAGTCAATGGGTACTGCTTTAATAAATTGGGAAGCTTTCGCTTTGATCCTCACTATACGTTTGACTGGTATATGGATATATGCGAGCAGAATAATCTGTGTGTCACCTTCTATTTCATAGCGGACAATTCTGAACCGAACAATGGGTGCTATTCTCTGAAAGAGAGGAGGGTTCTTTACCTGATTGAAAAAATTTATAAACGGGGCCACAAAATAGGCTTACACGGAAGCTATAATACCTATCGTAATCCCCTGAAAATTTTTACAGAACGTCAGAAATTACAGATGATATGCGATAAAATAGCTCCTATAAATATTGAAGGTAATCGACAGCATTATCTCCGTTGGGATGCTGCCCAGACTCCGGATCATCTTGACGCAGCAGGGTTTACTTACGATTCAACCGGAGGATACGCTGACCATCCCGGCTTTCGTTTCGGAACCGGCAGAGAATTCACCATGTGGAGCTGGAAAAAAAAATCAAAACTGTCAATCAAGCAACACCCTTTGATCTTCATGGAATGTTCTGTTATTGAGGATTATTATCTTGGTCTCGGTTATTCCGAAAAGGCTTATGAGCTTGTTTATAAGTTGAAAGAAAGAACTCGTAGATACGGCGGCAACTTTACTTTTCTTTGGCATAATTCCAGTTTGAAGACAAATGAAGAAAGGTCTTTTTTTATAGATACTATAATGTACTGATGAAATCTAAATGTACTGAAAATCTTTGGGGTAAAACCCTTATATTGATTATATTAATTAATAATTTTTTTTACCAGACAGAACAGCAGATTAATCAGTTATATCTGAATGTGGTTGTATTGTTTTTTCTGATATTTCCATTCGTTTTAAATAAATTTAAAACTATAAATTATAAAGCAGTACTTGCAATCTATGGAATATCCTTTTTTTCTTTTGTATCTTTCGTATATGCGAGTGATTCATTTCATAAACATAGAATTGCATTTTATATGTTTGTTTTTATTGGATATATACTGCTTTTTTTATCCACTAAAACTTATAAAACAAAAGATGACTATATCCTTTTTGTTTACTTATGGGGAAGTATAACCATAATATACGGTTTTTCTGTATACCTCTCTGGAAATAGACAATTATACAGTAACGTCAATTGGATTCCAATGACATTATTTTATTTAGTTGCTTTGAGCAGATTTAAAAATATTTTTTTATCTTATTCACTGGTCGGGATGATTTCTTATTTTCTTTTTATCAGCCGCGGCACCTCGGTGAGTGTAATTACAGCATTACTGGTTATGGTTACTGTTTATTTAAAGATAGATCAAGGTATAATTCGAAAACTTATCATAACTGCATATGTACTCATGTCATTTTTTTTCTTTATTGGCATTGATTATTATTATAGATATCCGGATCTTGCTGACGTTTACATCAAAACAGTCAGCAGACGTGGACTGGGAGGCCGTGATACGGCTCTCATCGACGGATATGAAAGACTATTGGAGAGTAATCTTATAGGAGAAGGCATCGGTTCTGCTGGAGGAGTCTCTTTTGAGCAATTTAGAGAGATGAAGTCAGTACATATACATTTTGGTCTTTTAGAATTAGCATTGAAAATGTCAATAGCATGTCCGGTAATTATGCTCATAGCTTTATCCAGAATTATAATCCGAGTAAAAAAGGAGTGGTTGCCGGGATTGACAGGAGGGCTAATGAGTGTTTTTTATTATAATGGGTTGGCTCCGTCTCATTTTGGACTTAATTATTTGTTAATTATACTTATTAGCGTTTCCTACTGGGATAGTGTTGAAAGTACTTCCGGCAATTAGTGTATCTAAATTACGAACTCGGAATAAATATACGAAGGAATAGGCAGATGTATATCATTGTAGCCATAATTTATACAGGGGATAATTTTATCCGGCATTGCTTTTACAGCGAGCCAATTTGATAAAAAGTTTATCTTGCGCGGAAGTATATCAGCCTTTAATCAGTTTGAAGTTGACCTCCCTCCTTCCGAATGGATTGCTGAACAAGACGGCGCGGGGCTGGCTTGGCAGGAGAGCTACAGGCTTATGGCATATGTTGCCATGTTTGAGGGAACCGGTAATATCAACTACCTCAACGCAGTAATGGATCGTATAAATGAAGTGCTGAAAATCCGAGATGATACAAGAAAGATTCAGGATGCGGTTCGGGGACGTGTTCTTCCGGCGTGGAGTTCGACAAAGTACACCGGCGGGAAACCCTACGCATGGATTGTTCATGCGGGAATGATCACTTATCCGATCGCCCGTTGTGCCTATTTGATCAGGCGAGATCCCAAATTGAGGAAACAGTATGGTACAACAGCTGATGAGTATATTGCTGCTGTAGAAGAGACGGTTCGTGCCTTCCGCTATGCGTGGCGGGAAAACTCTGCCAAGGATGAAGGCTGGTTCTATGGTGATTATATAGATAGAAAACTGCCGTTTAACATGTAGAATTCGGTAGTCCTGCATTGAGATGATGATCGATACCTGATATGTTGTCTCAAAAACAACAATCAGGAGAGTTTTATGATCTGCCCCCGATGCGACTCGGTGCATACTGTCAAAAACGGCGTAAGAAAGAATGGAAAACAGAATAATATATGCCTGTTATGCGAACGTCAATTTGTTGAAAATCCATTATGCCACTACCGCATTGCAGAAGAAACAAGAGCTCTGGTTGACCGACTTTTGCTGGAAAAAATACCCTTGGCCGGAATAACCCGCGCTGCACAGGTTTCCGGACGGTGGATGCAATATTATGTTAATGATAAATAGGAGAATATTCCTAAAAAATTGACCGTTCTTCCGAAAGAAAAAGGCCGTCTCACCGTCGAGTGTGACGAGATGTGGTCGTTTGTCAGAAATAAAAAAGATAAGCAGTGGATCTGGTTGGCAATTGACCGGGATACTCGCGAAATTACTGGTGTTCACGTCGGTGACAGAAGCCGGGCGGGAGCACAGTCGCTATGGAATACCCTGCCTCCGATTTATCGACAGTGCGCTGTTTGTTATACAGATTTTTGGGATGCATATAAAACGGTTATTCCGGTCAGGCGGCATAAAGCTTTAGGGAAGGAAACTGGGCTCACTAACCACATTGAACGCTTTAACAATACGATGCGGCAAATAGTTTTACGCCTTGTCAGAGACACATTGTCTTTTTCAAAAAAGATCGAAAATCATATCGGGGCGATCTGGAATTTCATTCATCATTATAATGCATCATTGGCACTGAGCTGAAATCATCATCTCAGTGCAGGACTACCCAGAATGCAATAGGACGAACGTTGGTGACACTTTGGCTGGTTACCGGTAAGGATGAGTACAGAAGGCATGCCGAGAAACTGGCCTTTTTTTTCAAAAATTGTCTTCAAAGACGAGGAACTCAATATATATGGCCTTACCATCCAGACAGCAAAGACCGGGCGGAAGATATTTCCCATGCCGCAATCAACGTGGATTTTGCCTTTGTGTGTTTTCGGGCGGGCATAGTTTTTACAATGCGAATTAGGAGTTAAAGCCAATCCATCATTCCTGTAGAACAGGCCGGTGAAGCACCACCTTTACCTACATTAACCGCAGGAGAAAAAGATGGATTGGCAGGAACAACTTATAGTACTGTTTTTGTATATAAACAAATCTGTGGAAAATTATGAACGGACACAGAAAAGTGAAGACCGCTCATGAATACGTCCGGAATCATCTTTCGGAATGGTTTCCGGAGCTTCCTGCCTATGCGACGTATATTCAGCGGCTGAACAGGCTCGGTTCCGTCTTTCTTCAGCTGCTGCCCCGGATACGGAGTGATTCTCCTCCGCTGCCCGGACCGGAGTTTATCCGGCTGATCGACTCCACAGCGGCAGCGCGAAAGCTGCCCGGAAAATCGCCGCCGAAGGATATAATTCAGCAAAGGAAACATATTGTTACGGCATAAAGCTCCATGTTGTCGTCTTCCGGAGGAACCGGAGACTTCCTCTGCCCGATTGATTATATCGGAATCACACCCGCAGACGAGGCTGATATCAGCGTGCTGAAGGAAACAGCCGGTGATCTGTACGATACTCCCGTTTATACGGACGAGGCTTATATCAGCGAAACATTGGCATTTATGCTTACAGAACAGAATTCTCCCCTGAACACGCCGGTAAAATACGGGGATTCCTTGTTCATGTCTACGGAAAACTGGCCGCCGCAATGCTGAGGCTGACACCGGTTTTCAACTCCTAATTCGCATTTACAGAGGAGAATATGCATCGTTTTGTTGAGACACTGAAGGTATACGCCGGAAAAGAAAGAAGATTCACAATGAGGGTTGATGGCACAGAGGATAATTTCAAATATTCCCAAGCAATGGGATATTTGGGATATGTTGCTCCTGAGGTGAGAGAAATACTGTATCGTTATCACAGCAAGCACTGGTCATCAGAACCATCATCAATAATTGCAGCTGCGTATCTTGTAGAGACACATGGCGAATTGCAATATAATTATCAGATCACTGTACAGTAGGTTGAAGAGATATCATTCAACTGGATTTCCTTTAAAAAATACATAGTGCGTTAATTCCTCTAACTGTCGGAACAGGATAAAATAGTATGTGCGGGATATTTGGTGTCTTGGTATCTGGTTACCAGAAAAGAACAGATGAAATTAGTTTGTTAGCTAAATACGCTGAACAGCGTGGGCGTGATTCATCAGGATTACTTTTATTCAAAGATGACCGATATAAAGTAATAAGAGGCGATTTGCCTGTAACTCGCCTCTTATCTAAATCAAAAGTTAAAGGGGCCAAGCTCATCGCTGGTCATAGTCGTTTAGCCACAAACGGTATTGGAGACAACCAGCCTGTTATAAGAGATGGCATCATTACTGTTCATAATGGAATTATTTGCAACACTGACGAGATTTGGGGAGATATAGATGCTGTTCGTCAATTAACCATTGATACCGAAATAATTCCAGTAATCGTAAGGGAAGAAAGGAAGAAAGAAACCTCTTTAGATTCTGTGGCTGATATTTTATTCACAAAGTGTGACGGGGTAGTTTCTGCGGCGGTATTTGTACCTATAGATGGCAGCCTCTTTTTGTTTTCTAACAACGGCAGTTTATACACCGGAACGAAAAGAGAAGATTTATTTTTCTCATCTGAATCATGGCCGCTTAGTGAGATTGGTTGTGATAATGTTACTCAGGTTAAAAAGGCTCTTGAATTAAAGATCCCAAATTATACAGGCGAGATTGAGCAGTCTTCTGTTGCCATTAAGCACAGGCCGAATCTTCTGCCTAAAGCGGTTTTGGATGTAGCCGAAGAGCAGATGCTTGAGTTTCCCATGCCGAATCTGAAAAGGTGCAGCCGTTGTATCCTGCCTGAAACTATGCCTTTTATAAGATTTGATGAGGATGGGATATGCAATTATTGCCATAACTACACGACGAGAAACCAGCCTAAACCTTTAAAAATGTTAAATGATCTTGTTGCCCCGTATCGACGGAACGGAAAAGCTGATTGTATCGTGCCATTTTCCGGCGGCAGGGACAGTTCCTATGGATTGCATTTGATTGTCCAAGAATTAGGTATGAATCCAATAGCATATACTTACGATTGGGGTATGGTTACAGACCTTGGCAGAAGAAATATCAGCAGAATGTGCGCCGCACTTGGCGTGGAAAATATTATTATTGCAGCTGATATTGAAATTAAAAGACAAAATATACACAAGAATCTCGCAGCTTGGTTAAAACGTCCTCATCTCGGAATGATCAGTTTATTGACCGCTGGAGATAAGCATTTTTTTAGACATGTTGAAACTGTTAAAAGACAAACAGGAATCAGTCTTAATCTTTGGGGCGTAAATCCACTTGAGGTTACCCATTTCAAGACAGGATTTCTCGGTATTCCTCCTGCGTTTGAAGGGAAGTATGTATATAATAATGGAGGGATGGCTCAACTGAATTATCAGTCAAAAAGGTTGTTTCAGATGTTTAGAAACCTTGGATATTTTAATAGTTCATTACTTGATACCCTTTCGGGCGAATATTGGCGCAGTTTGCATAAAAAAAAGGATTATTTTCATATTTTTGATTTCTGGGGGTGGAATGAACAGAAAATTGATCAAGCATTAGCGCAATATAATTGGGAGTGGGCCGAGGATACGAAGACCAGTTGGCGAATTGGCGATGCTACAGCAGCATTTTATAACTATATTTATTATACAGTTGCTGGTTTTACAGAGCATGATACGTTCAGAAGTAATCAAATCAGGGAAGGTGTTATTTCTCGTAATAAGGCTCTTGAGCTTGTTGAAGAGGAGAATAAGCCACGCTATGAAAGTATAAAATGGTATTTGCAGGCGGTAGATATTAACTTTGCTGATGCAATCAGAGTGATTAATCAAATTCCAAAGCTATTTGAGAAGAAAAAAAATATGTGAATTCAATCGCAACAAATTCGGGTGGAGGGGCAAAGCCGGTGACCGGTCGAGTTTATTTAAATCGTCCAGGCGTTCGGCAGTTTCCTTCACAGCTTTGACCTACTACCAAAATTCGTTGTTTTTTCGAGATAGAAGAGAGGATTGTGTTGTGCAGAAAAAATATAACATAAATGATGTGTCGAGGTATGGCGGGAAGGAGAGTGCTTCTAAGGAGCCGGTAAAAAAAATAGTTTTACATCTTAGCCATACAGACATCCGTGCTGACAGCCGTATTCTTAAAGAAATAGAGGCGCATCGAAAGACTGGTGGCTACAAGGTATACGCGATTGGGCTATACAGGAATCTTGCTGGCAAAACTCATTCTGATATCGCAGTTGACACCATCAGATTAGCATCTAATAAAACCAAATGGAACCCCAGAGGTGTTCGGCATTTTTTGAATTTATTGGAACTAACGCTCAGGATGATAAGGAAATCCGTTAAAATTTCTCCTGATGCAGTTCACTGCCATGATACGGTAGTACTTCATATTGGCCTTATCGTTAAATTTGCAACAGGAGCTAAATTAGTTTATGATGCCCATGAGTTGGAATCGAATAAAAATGGGCAGACAAAATTTAAGTCCCAGATGACTTTACTTGTTGAGAAATTTTGTTGGCGCAGTATTGACCTTTTGGTGTCGGTCAGTCCTTCTATATTGCGTTGGTACGAGGTACATCTTGGGAAGAAGAAAAATGTTTTAGTTTTGAATTCTCCAGTTGTTGACAACGAGATTATAAAATCCTCTTTGGATAAATCAAAGAGCGGATATTTTCGTGATCACTTTGGTATTCCTGATGAATCGTTAATTTTTATCTATCTCGGTCACCTGATAAAGGGCAGAGGAATAGAATTGATCCTTAATGCGTTTTCAAGTAATTCGGTTGATTCTCATGTTGTGTTTATGGGGAAGGGCTATCTGTCTGATGTTATTGAAAAGAGGGCCGATCTAAAAAATAACATCCATCTTCATCCGCCAGTAAAACATGATCAGGTAGTACAGTTGACAAAAAGTGCAGACGTTGGTTTATGTCTTATTGAAAGGGTCTCACTAAGCGACTATTATTGCCTGCCGAACAAGCTATTTGAATATGTTTTTTCAGGTCTCCCTGTTTTAGCTTCCAACTTTCCAGATTTAAAAAATTATATTGATTCCTATGGAATGGGGATATCTTGTGACGTAAACTCAGAAATGATATCTAAAAGCATGCAGCGGATAAAAAAAGTTCCTCTTGGTAAAATTAAATCCGATTTAGATGAACTTGGCTGGCATCGTCAAGCAGAGCGACTTGTAGCAGCTTATGAAACACTATTGCAGATGCAATAGACTTCCTGCAAATCTAAAAAATGCACCCAGTGTGCTTACCGATATAGCGCATTCGACAAGAACGAAAAACTGAGTTTTGCAGGAGGTCTAATGTAAATTACTGATGTTACGCATTCGGCTCAATTATAGTATGCTGGAGGCATGAATACAAAATATCTTGATCTCTACACTGATTATCTGGCCGTGACGTTCGGATACGCCACAGCCACCGGTTTGTCCGACATGCTTGACGGAAGTATAAGCCATGATAAATTCACTCGTTTTCTGTCCGATGGTGAATGGAGTTCCAGGGATTTATGGAAACAGGTCAAATCGACCGTCCGCGAAGTTGAATCCGAAGACGGTGTGTTGATATTCGACGACACTGTTCAAGAAAAACCGTGGATGGATGAAAACGAACTCATCTGTTGGCATCACGACCATTGCAGAGGGCGCAATATCAAAGGAATCAACATGCTGAACTGTCTTTATCATGTTGGAGATGAAGGAGTTCATCGGTGCATTGAAAAGCAACCGGCTCGTCGCGCTGACCGAAGAAGATCATAAAAATAAGCGTTTCACCCGCACTGATCAGATCGATCGGCCTGAGCGGAAAGCCGTTACCGGCTGGCGGAACGGACTGAAATTTCCCGTTCTCCTCGTCCGGCAGATCTTTACAAACAAAGACGGAAGCACCGGCATTCTGTATCCCGCCTGCACCCGGCTGACAGCGGATTGGGACACGATCACGGCAATCTATAAAAAACGATGGAACGTCGGGGTGTACCATAAATCTTTGAAGTCGAACGCGGCATTGGCCAAATCTCCTGCACGTCGTGTAAATGCGCAGAGTAATCATATTTCTTCCTCCATCATCACGGTGTTCAAAATGGAGCGTCTGAAAATCAGAACAAAGATGAACCACTTCGCCCTGAAGTCCAAGCTCTGTCTGAAAGCCGTCCGTTCAGCTTTTGATGGGCTGCAGCGACTTCAGGCTGAGTAACATCAGTAGATTATATGTCTTTTGCATCGTCTGTTTTCGGGTACAGACCGGCTGTGGTCTGAAGTACGGGAACATGTCAACCTAAAAAGAGGTTATTTAATTTGTGACGACAGCACGTCAGGTGAATTTTACAGCCGAAAAATAGAGTTGGTAACGTGTCATTAGTCTGGTAAGTATAAGCGAGTTGTATCAGGTATTAATTTGATCACGTTGATTTGGACGGACGGCTTGACAAAGAACGATCATTTTCGAGCCATGCGGCACGCAAGTCTTGGAGATATTAAATTTATTCGCTCGCTATCCAGGCTCTGGCTGACTCGACTGGACTGTAGTCGATATATCAATCAGGACAAAACAGGAAATCGACCTGTCAAAGAGGCTCTTCTTTCGGAACAGCGGGATATTGTCCATCTTAAAGGGTGTGGTATGATCAAAGTGTTCAAAAAGGTCAGAACAGACGATGACTTTGAATCCTGGGCAACCAATGACCTCAAGATGACTGAACTTATGCGGCTCAAATATGCCGGGATCAGTTGGATGGTCATATCATCGCGGGGTCAACAATTATTCGGCATTGAACGCTGTCAGGTTCGCTCAGAACAGGCTCAGCGTAACCATATCGAGATGGCTCTCAGGGCATTCCTGCGCATTGAGTACCATTCTTCGTCAAAGGAATTTCCTGGTTTGAGGCCAAAATTTCCATCGTTAGGGATGCTGTCAGAGCATATTTGGAGAAGCCTGTTTATACCCTCGAACCAATAAACCTTTATGCAGCTGCGTAACTCCTAATAACCCCTAATAAATGTAATGGCAACGAAAGTTTTCCACCTCACCTCAGTCCACCCCGTATTTGACACCAGGATTTTCCATAAGCAGTGCGTCAGTCTTGCCGAGGCCGGGTACGATGTCACCTTGCTGGCTTCAGGCTGTGAGGAACAGTACCTCAACGGAGTAAAAATTCGCTCTGTGCTGAAGGAGAAGAACCGTGTTGCAAGGATGCTGAAAACGCCCTGGAATCTTTACCGAAAGATTGTAAAGAGCAATGCGGAAATCTGCCATTTTCATGACCCCGAACTTATACCCGTCGGGGTCTTACTGCGTCTTCATGGCAAGAAAGTTATTTATGATGTGCATGAGGACTATCCGGGAAGTATCTTGGATAAATTTTGGCTTCCATTCCTGCTCCGTAAACCGGCATCTCTAATAACGGCATGTGTTGAGTGGATTGGGTCACGTTTTTTTTTTACAGGAATAATTGTTGTAACATCAACGATAGCGAAACGATTTCCTGTACAGAAAACAATTCTTGTTCAAAATCTCCCTAAGTTGCAAGAGTTACTTCCGCCGCAAAATAAAGAATATAAAAAACGTATTGCACAGTTGGCTTATATTGGAGGTCTTGCTGAGATCCGTTCGATTATTGAAATAATGCAGGCGATGTCAACTTTATCTCATAACGAGTGCAGACTAATACTTGCCGGAAGATTTTCAAATATTGAGACGGAGAAAAAATGCAGGCAACATAATGGCTGGGAAAAAGTTGAATATAAAGGCTGGGTATCAAGAAGGGACGTTGCTTCTCTCCTATCAGATGTTAGAGCCGGATTGGTATTGTTTCATCCCTTACCTAATCATGTTGCTGCTCAACCTAATAAACTCTTTGAATACATGTCAGCAGGCATTCCCGTAATCGCATCCGATTTTCCGTTATGGCGAAAGATAATAGACGGTGCGCAATGTGGACTGCTTGTTGACCCGTTGCAACCGAAATCAATAGCTGAAGCCATTGATTGGCTGCTTGATCATCCTGAAGAAGCCGAACAGATGGGAAAAAACGGCAGAAAGGCCGTTGTTGAGCGGTATAATTGGGAGACTGAAAGCAAAAAGCTTCTTGACGTATACAGCAAACTGAATATATGAAAATTGTTACCGCAGTCGGCGCACGCCCCCAATTTATAAAAACAGTGCCGCTCTCCAGGGCATTACGTAATTTTTCCGGGGTCAAAGAGATTCTTGTTCATACCGGGCAGCATTTTGACAAAAATATGTCAGATGTTTTCTTTAATGAACTTGAAATTCAGCAGCCTAAATATAATCTGGGCATCAACGGAAGCTCTCATGGAGCAATGACAGGCCAGCAGCTTGCAGCGATTGAACAGGTTCTTATTGATGAACGTCCTGATATGGTGCTGGTGTACGGAGACACCAACTCAACCTTAGCAGGAGCCTTGGCTGCTGTCAAGCTGCATATACCGGTGGCGCATATAGAAGCAGGGTTGCGTTCGTTCAACAGAAAGATGCCGGAGGAAATCAATAGAATTCTTACCGACCATGCTGCTGACCTGCTGTTTGCTCCAACAAAAACAGCTGTGAACAATCTGACAAATGAAGGGTTGAGAGAAAAGACGCATTTTGTCGGCGATATCATGTATGATGCGGCTCTGTATTATGCCGAGAAAGCTGAACAGAAGAACGATATTCTCAGTTCGCTGAATGTGCAGCCGAAGGAGTATATTCTGACAACTGTCCATCGGGCAGAGAATACCGATGATCCGATTCGGTTACAGCATATTGTGCGGATGTTGTCTCGACTTGCGCAAAAACATAAAGTTGTCCTCCCGCTTCATCCGAGAACACGCAATGCTCTTGTGCAGCATGATCTGTTCAACAGCTTGACAGGATGTATAATTATTGAACCGGTCGGATATCTTGATATGGTCATGCTGGAAAAAAATGCTCAGCATATCATCACGGATTCCGGCGGTGTGCAGAAAGAGGCTTATTTCCATAAAGTCCCTTGTATTACGTTGCGGGAGGAAACCGAGTGGGTGGAGTTGGTTGAGCTTGGCTGGAATAAGCTTGTCTCACCAAGTGACCAAATTAACTTGGCCGATGTTTTGATAAGCGATTCTTTTGCAATGCGTGTGGATGGGAATCCTTATGGGGACGGAAAATCTGCTCAATTTATAGTTGATCAATTGAGAAATCAGTTTCAAAATTTTATTTCGGAATGATAACGCGTATTGTGAATGCTTATGAATATTTGGTATTTGAATCACTATGCAGTTCCTCCTGGTTATGGCGGCACTCCTGGGAGGCCCTATTATCTCGCAAAGAACCTGCAGCTACATGGTCATAATATCGTAATTATTTGCGCTTCTTATCAAAGATCGAGGTTTAAACCGGGTAAACCGAGTGAACTAAATCGTTGTGTCAGCTTTAGAGGTATAAATTATTATCAATTACCCGCTCGCTTATACAAAGGTAACGGTCTTGGCAGATTGCTGAATATGAACGATTATGCGAAAGGTGTAGGAAAACTTGCCGAAGCTGTCAAAAAAAGCAAGTTGCCACACCCTGATCTGCTTATACCTTCCTGTGTACATCCCTTTGTTTTCCCTCCGGCATTAAAGTTGTCGAAAAAATTTAGTGCAAAATTAATCTACGAAGTCCGTGATATCTGGCCCCTAAGTTTAGTCGAGTTATCTGGTGTTCCTCCTTGGCACCCACTTATTATCTGGATGTCTCGGATAGAAAAACAAGCATATCGAAATGCAGACAGCGTTGTTTCTTTATTACCGAAAGCATTTCAGCATATGGAATCAGTAGGCCTTATAAAAGAAAAATTTCAAT
The DNA here is from genome assembly GCA_047651235.1 of Candidatus Electrothrix yaqonensis. GTDB lineage: Bacteria > Desulfobacterota > Desulfobulbia > Desulfobulbales > Desulfobulbaceae > Electrothrix > Electrothrix yaqonensis. The sequence goes on along the minus strand of CP178758.1, from coordinate 356,482 downwards.
ATATTCCCAATGGAATTGACCGGCAAGAATGGAAAGAAGATCCGGAACCTTTCCTGAAAGAGTATCAAGAGCTTTTTGATCGTTTAAAAAAACAAGGTAAGTTTATTATAATTTATACCGGTGCGCATGGGGTTCCAAATGCCTTAGATCAGTTGATTGATCTTAAAAAGATCAACAATAATAATGCATTTTATCATTTTGTTCTGATTGGTGACGGCACAGAAAAAGATAAAATAATGAAAGTATCAGAGGTTGAAAAGCTTTCATTTATTACATTTTTACCTCGGATTTCTAAAAAGCAAGTTATTAAAGCACTGCAGTTAAGCGATTGTTGTTTTTTTGCTCTGCGGGAAGCTCCTATATTTAAGTTTGGAATAAGTCCTAACAAAATCGGGGACTATCTTATGGCAGGCAAACCTGTTATTTCAGCATTAGTTGCTGGCAATAATCCTGCACAAGAAGCAGATGCAGGTATCACTGTTCAACCATATAGCCCTAATGAGTTACATCTTGCTTTAAAGAAACTTTATGAAATGTCTCCTGCTGAGCGGCAAGCTATGGGAGAACGAGGAAAAACTTATGCTTTAAGAAAGCTTGATTGGTCAGTATTAGGGAGAGCTTATGCAGATATTTGCGAATCTTTGTTGCATACTCCTGCCTTGAGATGAGTGATGGTAGTTTTCCTTTCGACAATACATTCAATGGTAAGCGCTCACAGGATATAAAACGCATCGCGTCTTTTTGTCTAATCGTTAATATCAAGAGTATCTCGAACGTGGATTTACTTTGGAGTCCGCATGAGCGAGAGGATCCGTTCAGCCAGATTATTGGCATGGGCCACGCCTTCCTCAAACAGGAAGGTAGAAAGCGAATCCGTTTCATCCTCAATATGGCGGACAAACTTGCCCGCATCACTGCCGCAGTCACGATACAGCGCAATAAATCGACGGAGCCGGGCATAAAATGATGACCATTCACCCCGGGCTGGAGGAGCCTTTGCCGTTTCACACAAACGTCCGAGTTCTGCAGCGGCCCATTTGCCGCACCCGGCAGGCTCCGGATCAGTACGCTCAGACAGGCCTTGTGCTCTGCGTGGGCCAGGCATGTCTGGCGGCTATTGCGATTTTGATAAAGCCTGTAACCGTCACTGACCGGAATACCGTCCCGAGCACCGACAAGCTGTTCAAAAGCTTTTTGGGATCGGCGTCGATGAATCATGAAACAGGCGACCCCGGAATTGGTCATAATCCGCAACCAATGGAGCGTGCCGACTTTTTTCCAGGTGGTTTCGTCAAGATAATTGACATCCCGGCTTCGGGCTACGTCCCGTATGGTTTCATAATGCGGCCTGACCGCTGCAGAGGCCCGGTCAATAATTTTCTGTACAGCGCCGGGACTGACGGAAACACCGGGGACGGAAGAACAGGTAGGCGAACGCAGTGAAACTCCGGAAAGTCTGAACTGTCTCCCGGCTGTTGCCGTCAATCCCGCTGATCTCACCGACCGGGGCTGTAAATCTCGGTCCGAAACCGGTCTTGAACTCGTCGGGAACATATCCTTTGCCGGTTTTTCCGCAGGCCGTGCATCCGCCTTTATACAGGGTGAAACGGATAACCGACATAACGATTTCGGGGAGCTCGATATGCTGGTGGGTACAGTACGGTTTGAGGTTTTTAAAGCTGTCGCAGCCGAGGCAGCTGCAGCCCGAGTTTCCGTAGGCGGCATGAATTTCTGTCGTGATCCTTTACGCTTTTCGGGAGGTTCCCGCAGTACCCGCCCCTTCTTTTTCTCCGGTTCACCCTTTTCATCGCAGGGAGAATCGGAAGAGGGAGGCTTATTGGAATCTGATGAATTCTCTCCGAGTTTGGCTTCCGGCTCTTCTGCCCGCTTGCGCAGTGCAGCATTTTCGGCAATCAGAATCCGCAGCAACTCCAACACCGCCGAGGGGGCGCGGCAAGATCATCTTCGCTTATTTTGAAATTGTCGGGTAAAGAGTTGTCAGAGGACATCTGCAGTCAGCAGGATATATATCGTGAAGGAAACGGATTTGTTATAGCACTTGCAATATTAGCAGGTTATGTCCCTGTGAGCCACTGTTTTTTTTGAACCCTGTGATTGATTACCTGTCAAGCCCCGACTGATTGTATACCTGTTTTTTAAATAAATCGGGATGCTTCCGGATCCGTGAGCGTCGCGTGCAGATTATGCGGCCTGTGCGAAAAATTGTCGGCGGTATAGCTGGAGCAGTATAAACTGAATACAGGATCAGCTATCTGAAAGGCGTGAAGGCAAAACTTATGCCTCTTGTGGGCATATTCAAATTATGTTGCTCCAGCTATATCACGGTATTTCCATTTCCGGACCGTGCTTCTGCTGATGCCGTATTTTTCCGCCAGCTTACGTTCGGAAAGTTCTGAGCGCTGAATTTCCCGGCGGACAGCCTGGGTTGTACGCGCTCTTTTGTGCAGTGCGATATTCATGATGATAAACCGGGCAGTTTATGTCCTGATAAAAGAACGGTTATACGTTCACGGGCAAGAAACAAGGGCCAACTTCTCGCAGGTATATTATCACACGGGACGCGACAATACCTATTTAGAGTGCGCGTTCAGGGTACTGGATTGTTTTGCAGAATGTGGAGAAAAAAATAACTATGACAAAGCGTTTTTTTGACCTGTTCCTTACCCTTCCCGGTATCATTTTTATTTCTCCACTGATACTGTTGACTGCTTTGTTGGTGCGGATTAAAATAGGCAAACCGATTGTCTTTGTTCAAGAACGTCCCGGTCTACATAGCAAGCCGTTTCGGATGTATAAATTTCGGACGATGTCTAACGAGCGAGACAATAAGGGAAATTTACTGCCGGAAAAAAAAAGACTCCTCCCTTTAGGGCATTTTTTACGCGCAACTTCATTAGATGAATTGCCAGAATTGTGGAATGTTCTAAAAGGTGATATGAGTTTAGTTGGGCCACGCCCCTTAAAAATGGACTATTTGCCTCTTTACAATGATGAACAAAGACAACGCCATAATATACGACCGGGAATTACTGGATGGGCGCAGGTAAATGGACGGAATACTGTACAATGGAATGAAAGATTCAAGCTGGATGTCTGGTATGTGAACAATCAGACATTATTGCTTGATATAAAAATAATTCTACTCACCTTGCTCAAAGTGTTCAGGAAGGAAGGAGCAGCTCCCGAAGGTGGAAGTTCTGTCTTGCCTCCTTTTTCAGGGAACGATTAACACTATGAATTTTCTAAACGAATTAAACAAGTCATTACAGGGATTGGAGTCTTCTTTTCCGGTAAATACTTCCCCACCTTCCCCTATTTTTATAATTGGAGTACCGCGTTCAGGCACCACGCTGATAAGCCAACTTTTATCCGCATGTGCTGACGTAGGGTATGTCAATAATCTTATGGCACGCTTTTGGCAAGCTCCGGCAGTAGGTGCGCAATTGTCGTGCGAGGTGTTAAAGCGCCGCTTATTTACCGGTGACTCTGCGTATGGGCAAACTCTGTATCCGGAAGAACCTCATGAGTTTGGCGGTTTTTGGCGCTCTGTATTGAATTATTCAGATATGGCGCAAAAAGAAACAGATAAAGGAATTGATTGGGATGCTCTGGTCATAACGCTTAATAGAATTGCTTCCGTTTATCAACGCCCTGTAGTCTATAAGGTATTTCAGTTATATTGGCACTTAGCAGCTTTTCATAGCTATCTGCCTTCAAGTAAATGGATTTGGGTGAGACGGAATTCTGTTGATAACGCCCTTTCTCTTCTCCAAATGCGTAAAGACAAGACGGGAGCAGCTGATAGTTGGTTCTCTGCCCGCCCTCTCGGTGCAGATAAATATGACAGTGAGCCTGCTCCGGTTCAGGTCGTTGCTCAGGTAAAACTTATAGAAGACTGGATAGAAGGGCAGCTTGCTCAAATACCGAATGACGCAAGTTTACAGATTAATCTTGACGATCTTTGCAAGGAACCTGAATATACAATAAAAAACCTGATTGCCGAATTAAACTTATCTCCTCTTGAAAAGAATATTCAAGGAATTAATAACAAAATATCATCGGAGTGTTTTACTCAGGAAGAAGAAAAAATCAAAGTACAGCTTGAGGAAATACTTCATCAGATGGAATAATCAAATAAACATAGGTAGATCGTGGCGGCAGAACCTGTAAGAATAGAAAAGGATATTGTATGACATGGCAGATTGACGAGATTTCTAATAAAAAGAGATGGAGCAATGCTCTTTCTCTGGCGGAAAAATTTGATTTCTATCATACTTGGGATTTTCATGTTATATCACGGGATAATGGCGAAGGAGCACCTGTACTTTTCAAAATCAGCACAAAAAATGCCGGTTTACTGATTCCTCTTTTGGAAAGAGAAATACCAAATACTCGTTATAATGATCTGACATCAGTTTACGGGTACCCATCCCCGCTTGTTTATGGGGATGCTTCAAACGATGAAATTGTATCCATGTGGAGCGGTTTTACTCGTCATTTAATAGACAGTGGCTATATAAGTCTTTTTACAAGACTTCATCCTTTAGTTACGCCAGAATATATAGTAGATTTATGCGGTATTTTTTCAGGTAAAGTTGTTGTCATTGATTTATCTCTTTCTCAGGGTGAACAAATACGAGGATATCGTAAGGGGCACAAATGTGATATTAACACTCTGAAAAAGAAGGAAGTTGATTGTTATCACTCAAACGACGAAGAAAGTTTACATTTTTTTATCCTGAACTATGAAGCTACAATGCGTTCATTGAATGCTTCGAGCATGTATTTCTTTCCTGAATTTTATTATCGTGATTTACTGAACGCTTCAAATTTCGAGACACGTATATATTCATGTAAATATGATAATGTCGTAATTTGCAGTGGAATTTTTGTTTTTTGCGGAGAAATTGTGCAATATCATTTAAGTGGAAGCAATCCTGATTATTATAGACTTGCTGGAACAAAAATGATGATAGATACGGTTAGAACTGAAGCATTCCTTGAGGGGAAAAAATACTTTGTACTTGGAGGCGGATTAGGTGCCGCTGAAGACAATTTGTTTAAATTCAAATCTGGCTTCTCGAAGCGTACAGAAAATTTTAATGTAATAAAACTAATTTTAAATGAACAAGAATACGAAGAATTGTCGTCAGATTGTAAACAGAATACGGATTATTTCCCTAAGTACAGGGCGACAAAGTGAGCTGCCCAGATGAGAAACAAACGAATATTCCTCTCTGCCCCCCACATGGGCGGTCAAGAGCTTGATTTTATCCACGAGGCATTCACTTCCAACTATATTGCTCCGGTCGGTCCGCAGATAGACGCCTTTGAGCAGGAATTTGCTCATACTGTCGGAGCAAAGTATGCCGCAGCCGTTGCTTCCGGGACGGCTGCCCTGCATCTGCTCTTGCGCTATGTCGGAGTTGGTCCCGGTGATATCGTGTTCTGTTCCACCTTCACCTTTGTCGGCAGTGCCAATCCCATTCTATATCAGGGAGCCACCCCTGTCTTTATTGATTCAGACCATTCAAGCTGGAATATGAATCCGACTCTGTTAGCTTCGGAGCTTGAACACCGTGCGGCCCAGGGCTGTCTGCCCAAGGCCGTAGTGCTGGTGCACCTCTATGGCCAGCCAGCTGATATTGAGCCCATACAAGCTGCCTGTGACAGGCATGGTGTCATTCTAATTGAAGATGCTGCCGAGGCTCTTGGGGCGAAATACAAAGGCAAGGTGCCAGGAACCTTCGGACGGGCCGGTTTTTATTCCTTTAACGGCAATAAAATCATCACCACCTCCGGGGGCGGCATGATTGTTTCCGATAATGAGGAGTTAATCGGCAAGGTTAAGTTCTGGGCCACACAGGCCAAAGATAATGCAATGCATTATCAGCATTCGGAAATGGGGTATAACTACCGGATGAGCAATGTGCTGGCTGCCATAGGCCGTGGGCAGCTCCGAGTACTGGAGGACCGTGTGCAAAGGAAACGGGAGATCTTTGCTTCCTACCGTGAGCAGTTGCGTGGCCTGCCAGGTATCGCCTTTATGCCGGAACCGGATTTTGCCCGTTCCACCCGCTGGCTCACCTGTCTGACCGTTGATCCTGGTCAAGCCGGTATCAACCGTGATGCAATTATTCAAGAGCTGGAAAATAATAATATTGAATCCCGCCCGACTTGGAAGCCCATGCATATGCAGCCTCTGTATGCAGGCTACGAAACTGTAGGAGGACAGGTTGCCGAAGAAATTTTCCGCAACGGATTTTGTCTGCCCTCCGGTACAGGTATGCGTGAAAATGAGCTGAAACAGGTTGTCAGTATTGTTCAGGAATGCTGGAAATAATGGATTCTGATATATTCTCCTTTTGCCATAGAATGGTGCCTTGGGGTCCTCCGGACTGCGATGAAGCGGCACTTGACAATCAGTCAGGTTCCGGCATATAAGGTTTGTCCAACATCATCTCCTTGGTGATTCCGTTTTCCAGCGCCTCTTTATACCACATTTTTTTTGCTATCTTCATATACATCCAGCGCCACAGGTTAAATGGAATGAAAGGAATAGGTTTCCTGTCCATAAGCTGCACAGCTTTTCGAGGTACCGGCTGGCCTGCTGCAAGTGCTGCAGCAGTAATATCCAGAGCATGAACTACATGATAGAGGGGAGGACGTTTAAAACCTCTAAACCCTTTAAAACCGGTAATTCTATGACCGCTGAGAAGACCTTCGCCAGCTCCCAGAGCAAGTCCTCCTATCCAATTACTGCCGCATTCCATTGCAAAATTTCTGCAAATACTGAGTGCCACAGCGTTCTGATATGATTCCGGGAACCCGTTGTTCATAATTGCAAGAAAATTCTTTGGTTGTTTGTTTTTTATGCTTTCCCTGCGGGCCGCTATTACTTCGAAAGCCTTTGTTACAAGAAAAGGCAGAGCATCATAATATAGAGGAGCAGAGAGAATTATGGTATCTGCCCAGATTATTGTTGCATAGAGATCGCTTTGCCCTTGTGTGCTGTAAAGTTTTTTTCCAAGAGTCAGCGACGCTGTTTTCCAGCCATACTTTTCAAGTCTTTCCAGCAGATAACTTCCCAGTGTGGCGGAGGTACTTGGAGAATTAGTTTTCGGACTACCTATAATGAGCAATACCTTACGGTTTCCTGTAGAGATAGATGTATCTGGCACGGGAAGTGTATCGTCCATCAATGATATAAGCTCATTACGACCTGGAAGAGAATCTTCTCTGCACAGTAATGAATGAAATAGAAGGCGGAGTCTATCAGGAGAATCCGTAGTGCTGACCACTTCAGCAGCGTATCCGGTCTCAAGATTTGCAGCACTTCTCCCGACAAATGTCCTGAAACAATCAGATAATTCTTTTTGAGGATGTGTGCATACCCCGATACCAACAAAACGGGGAAAGATTGAATAACGAGTGGGATGGTGAGTTTCACCATAAATTCTCCTGAGAAAAGGAAGAACAAATGGTAAAGAACGGTCGGCTATTTTTTTCAGTTCCGATGAATATCCTCCAAAAACTACAGGAGTAAAAAAGATAACTGTATTGCTGTTCAGGATTTCCTGAAGAATTTCAGCCCCTGTATCTGCAGTATGAACACATCTGCCGGGTGTTTTACTCCAGCAGTTAAAGCATCCAATGCAATGATTGATCTTGATGTCGTTTAATTTAAATGTCTGCACTTTTGTGCCGCTATCGCGCAACTCTTCCATCAGAAGAGTAAATACGGGTGTAAACTTTTCCCCATCCTCAGAGCGTGTTCCGTCGAGAATAACAGTCTTATGTATCAATGGATCCGAAAAGTATTAGTTGACAATTACAATTCTTTTTCGCACATAAAAATAAAAACTTATCTACTCTGCATATGGCTTTTTGAACATTTCCTGTATGTTCAGGCCATTCTTTTCTGCTTCTTTTTTCAGTATTTTTTTTACTTTTTTTATGACAAACGAACGCCATCTGTCCGAAGAGATAAAAGGTACCGGCTGTCGGGCCATCAGATGCATCGCCTTTTCAGGTACCGGCTGACCTGCTGCCAAGGCCGCTGCAGTAAGTTTTAAAGATCGAGTTACATAAAAGAGAGGAGGACGCTTAAAGCCTCCAAACCCCCTGAAGCCGGTCAGCGATCTCCCGTTAATAAGCCCTTCCCCGATGCCTATGGCAAGCCCCCCTGCCCATACCATATTGCACTCCACCGCAAAATTCCGACAAATGGCGAGCGCTACAGCATTTTGATACGATTCTGTAAGCCCATTATTCAGGAGGGCGAGAAAAAATTTATCTTTTTCTCCAGTTATATTTTCCCTATGAGAAGCTATCACTTCCAATGCCTTTGTAACTAAAAAAGGCAAGGTGTCAAAGTAGAGAGGAAAAGCTATCAATATCATATCCGCTTTTTCTACAGCTGCATTAAGATTTCGTTGTCCCTCATTGTGCAGCAAATCTTTTTTAAGAGTCAGAGAGTCAACAATGATACCCCGCCTGTTGAGTTCTTTCAGGAGGAATTCTCCGAGAATAGATGATGTACTGGAACTGTTACTTTTCGGACTTCCCGTAATAAGTAATGCTCTACGTTTTTCTGTCGCTTTATCGGGGAAATCAGCAGGAATGCAATACATCGAAAATAATGAAGCCACCTCTTTGCCCAGAGGAAGTTTGTCTGTTCTGGAGAGCAAAGCATAAAACCGTTGACGAAGTATTTCCGGAGCATCTGCTGTGTTGATCACCTCAGCAGAGTAGTATGACGGGGGAAGATTTAATGCATTACGCCCGACAAGCATTCTGAAACAGTGAGTAAGATCTTTTTCGGGACTGGATGTGACTCCTATTCCCACGATGCGGGGGAAGTCTGTATAACGTGGCGGATGGTGCGTTTCTCCATGAGCCTTTATAAAAAAAGGAAGTACTATCGGGAGGAAACGGTCCACTATTTTTTTTAGTTCTGATGAATACCCACCAAAAACCACGGGAGAAAATAAGATAAGAATATCACTCGTTACAATATTCTGAAGAATATATTGTCCGGCATCATTATATATGCATCTGCCGGGAGTTTTCAGCCAGCAGTTGAAGCACCCTATACAATGATTTATTTTGATATCCCGCAGTCTGAATAACTGCACGTCTGTATTTTTCTGATGCAACACATCAAGCAGGATTCCAAGGAGTTCATCAAAGTTATCATCAGTCCGTGTTCCGTCCAAAACAACTATTTTCTGATTCGGCATTGTTATCGTCCCATACAACTACACAGTTTCTTCCTAGTTCCTTCACCCGATATAAAGCTTTATCCGCATTTTCAACCAGTTCTGTTCTGTCCTCTCCCGAAAGCTCCGCCACGCCCACACTGACGGTAATGTGCAACTTTTCCGCCTCACCACCGTCCGTTCTGTGGTGCACAATATGATTCTGAACAGCCCTGTTTATCCGTCTTGCGACTTTTCCGGCAGCCTCTTTTCCTGATCCGGGAAGAATGACCGCAAATTCATCTCCTCCGTAACGGGCTGCCACATCATTTCTGCCCGCGTTTCTGACAATTTCGCCTGCCACGGTTTTCAAAACAGTATCACCTACCTGATGACCGTAACTATCATTGAATATTTTAAATTTATCCACATCAATGAGAATCAGGCTTAATTTCTTATTTTCCCTGCATGCCTCCTCCACGCTATGCAGGAGAAAATTATCAAAATAGGCACGATTATATATCTCCGTGAGCGCATCCATAACGGACTGCTTGAACAGACGGGCATTTTCTATGGAAACACCGGCCTGGCTGGCTATGAGTTCCAGTACCCACAGGTCTTCCCTGTTAAACAGCCCGCTGATCATGCGGTTATCAAGATAAATGACTCCCAGCAGAATATTCCTGTGCAGTATCGGCACGCAGAGCACAGAGCGCAGTCCGTAATTGATTACACTTGACTGCTCTTTAAATGCATTATCTGTTACCGCATCTTCTATAATCAATGCTTCTTTTTCCTGCTCAACTTTTCTGATAATACTGTGACTTGTGAAGAAAGTATCCTGTTCTTTTTCCAGGTATTCCACGTTCCGGGCAACTCGGACTTCCAGCTCATGCGGTCGGTTCGGGTCTTCCGGATACAGAAACAGTATTCCTTTTTCCGCACCGAGAAGCTCTATAGCCTTGTCCATTATTTTTTCCAGCAATTCATTCAGATCCAGAATAGAGCTGAGATAACGGCTGGTCTCCAAGGCTGTCATAATTTTTCTTTCTGAACTGAACTGTTGTTGCGGTGTTGTTTCCTGTTCGTGAAATATTTCCTGAGGGGGCGGTGTTTCTTCCTGGATACCTAATAATTGCAGTACCTCTCTATAATCTGCTTTTGCCCCTATGTCCTTGAATATTTTTTGCGCTTCCCTGAGATGCCGCCTTGCCTCTTTCTGACAGCCCGCGTCCTGCTCACTGAGCAAAAATCGTCCCATTTCAAGAAGGAGAGAGCCGATCCGATAGGTATCCTCTGTATTTTCTCTTAGGAATATCAGCCCGTTCTCCCACTTCCGTACCGCTTCTTTTTTTTTCCCTATAAACCAATTATAAGTACCATTTACCTGATACGTCCAGCCGAGAATAAATTTGAATTTTCTGCTCCATTTCCGAGATTGCTTACAAAACCACCGTATCCTTTGAATATATTTTTTTCTGTTTTTAGCAGATAATCCTTTTGTATTATTTACACTTTCGATATAAATTTGTGCGCCAAGAGGGAACAGTTCAAGTATCCAGGCACTATTACTGTAATATGAAGGAAAAATTTTTACCGCTTCTTCTATATAATATATAGCTTCTATATACTGTTTTCTTCTCAAATAGGCTAAAGCGAGGATCGATATAGACAAAAGAATATTTGGCATATCTCCTGTTTTATTCAGCAAAGTGTTGCTTTCTTTTATATCTTTAACAGTTTGATCATCTATATCTCCTATCAGGGAAAGAGCTTTTCCTTTACTCATTAATGCCCAGCCTAAGTTTTGCAGTACTTTTGATTCGATTGCCAGGGCGATAAACTCTTCGCTTACAGCAAGGGCTTCATTTAACCTTCCTGTAAGCAGTGAATTCTGAACTCTGAATGCATAGCCTACACCGAGATCTAAATACTCTCCCAACCCTTTAAGCAGATGTATGCCTTTCTTTGAATATTCCAGCCCCTTCTGAGGTCTGTTAAGAACAAGCAGAGCAAGACCGTAACCGGCATATGCTGTCCCTTCCAGAAGCTTGTCTCCTGTTTTTATTGCAGTATCTATCCCTAATTTTGCATACCGCAATGCTTTTGATTCCCATGGGATAGAAGCCCAGATTACTCCTCCGAGTACATAACAATGGATAAGTTCTGAACAGGGAGATGTTTTTTCCGCTAAATTAAGACATTTCAGGTGGCAGTAGAGACTTTTTTTCTTATCTTTAAAAAAATACCATTTATACAGTATATTAAGCAGTCGAAGAACAATAACGTCATTGCTGCCCTCCTTCCCTTTTGCTACATGGATAGGTTTTCTGGGAAACCAACGGGGAAGATGAAACATCTGCAGGCTGAATTGAACTAACAAATGTATAATAACTGAGAACTGTCCTTGAGGAATTTTTATTCCTGACAACTTCAGTGCCTGCTCCAGAACGTGAAAACTTTTTTCAACTTCCCCTTTTTCAAACAGTACCTCGCCGATTTTACCGAGAACTCTGCTTTTATCTCCCTGATTGCTGTCAGGAATAAGAGCATTGCATAATTCAAGTATCTCTAAAGATTTTTTAAATCTTCCCAATATCTTGTACTGTTCGCCAAGGTTTTCCAGTAAATTAATATACTGTTCTGATTTATTTCTTTTTTTTTCTAGTATTATTTTTGCATAAATATAATAATTTGTTGCATCCTGGCTGGCATAATTTGTTTTTGCTTTTTCCCCGGCCATAAGGGCATATTTTAGCCCGTTTTCCTCATCGCCTCCTTCCATGAAATGATGGGTCAGCTCGAAAAGAATCCCCTCTTCATCTCTCTTGTACTGTTCCTGTAAGAATCGTGCTATTGTGATATGATACTTTGAACGTTCCTGATCGGAAATCCGTGCAAGAAATGTCTCCCGTATGCGGTCATGAGCAAACCTGACCTTTCCTCCGTCGCTGAGTGAATACTCCAGCAGATTCAGCCTGACGGCCTGATCAATCAGGTCCAGAATCACGGCGTGACCTCGGCCCGTCAGCCGGTAGAGTAGATACAGCTTGAATTCCTTCCCTATGAGTGCGCTTATTTTCAGCAGTTCCTCAAGTTCTTCCGGTACGTCTTTTGTCCGGAGCAGCATCATGTCGATGATGTTGTCCGGCAGCTGCAGGGTATTGATCTTTTCCTGATCAATCACGCACTCGCCCTGCTCCCAGCTGATGGCCTTTTGCTCGACGATCTCCTTGACCAGGGTGATCGTGAAAAACGGATTACCTTCAGCCTTGTCCGAGATATACTGGGCGAATTCGTCAAGTTTATTGTTTTTCTCCTTGAGCAGATTGCCCACCATGCTCATGACCTGATCATGGGACAGGGGGCTGATCTGAATGTCGGTTACGGCATCACCCCGTTTCAGCGCATTTTCTTTAATTCTGGTCAGCCTGTGATTCCGGTCCACCTCATTGCTTCTGTAGGTGCCGATAATCAGAAGATTCGAGCTGCTGATATGGGCGCCGATATGCTCCAGCAGCCGCAGGCTCCCTTCGTCGGCCCACTGCAGATCGTCCAGAAAAAGAATGCCGACCTGATCATCCCGGATCAGATTGCAGATAAAATGGGCGGCGGTAATGGTGAATCTGATATTCTCCTTTTCCGGCTCCAGAGGAGGCAGATCCGGAACATGCCCCAGCAGCTCCTTCAGGTTGGGATTCAGTTTGATCAGGATGGCACCGAGCTCGCCTGCCAGCTCCTTTATTCTTCCGGCCTCCTGGGCCCGTTCCTCAGCTCCGGCCTTGGTTATCTTCTGAATGAATTCATCAAGCGCATGCCTGAATGCCTGGTACGGCACCTTGTTCTCCTGCGCTATACAGTGGCTTTCAATGAAAATTTCGCCTTTGTTGTAGCCCCGGATATAGACATACTCCTTGATCGCCTTCACCAGCCTGGTCTTGCCCACCCCCGGTTCACCACCGATGAGACAGATGCCGCCCTGCTTCCGGGCCGCGCTGTTGATCAGGCTCTTTATTCCGGTCAGTTCCTCCTCTCTGCCGACAAACTTGGTATGATAGGTAAGCCGTATCTCGTTGCGGTCTCCCTCCCCGATGGTGAATTCCCGCTCTCCGTTCAGATGTCTTCTGATATCGTGCAGCAGGCCGTTGGCGCTCTGGTACCGCTCATCCTGATCCTTGGCCAGCAGCCGCTCCACCATCCGGACGATGACCTCCGGGAGATGAGGGTTGAAGCGGAGCATGGGGGCGGGCCTCATGGCTGCGATCTGATGCAGCAGTTCCGCCGCTGTAGAGGACTGAAAGGGAAGCCGTCCGGTCAGCAGATAATAGAGAATGACGCCGACCGAATACAGATCGCTCCGTTCATCAATCTGTTTCCGTATGATTCCAGTCGCTTCCGGAGACATATAGGAGAACGTGCCCGACATGTTCTCATTCTTTTCAAAGTTGCCCAGCTCCATGATATGGGCTAGGCCGAAATCCAGCAGCTTGATTGCAGGGCGTCCGACCGGACTGCCGACCACAAAGATATTGCTCGGCTTGACATCGCGATGGATTATATTGTGCGAATGCACACAGTGAAGTGCTTCGGCAATCCGGCCGACAAGAGCAAGGGCGTCGTCGGTAGTGAATCTGACTCCTTTTTTCAGCAGCCCGGCAAGGCTGTCCCCCTCCAGCAGTTCGGTGACGAGATAGGGGGTGCCCTTATATTCTCCTGTCGCGTAAAACTTAATTATGTCAGGATGATCAAGGGTGCTGATCACCTTTATCTCATTTCTGAACTTGACGGCCAGTTCGAGGTAGGGCAGCATGCAGCCGGGATTGAGAAACTTGAGCGCAACCTCCCGGTCGGCTTCCCGGTCCAGAGCGCGGTAGACAACAGACATCCCGCCTCTTCCCAGTCTGTCCAGGATGAGGTACCTGTCGTCTATCTGTTCGTTGATAGGTAGATTTTCAACCATAATATCGTGCTGCCTGAACCGGGCTGATCACAACCGGATACTGTGCTGCCCTGAACATATCCGGCAAGGTCTGCAGATATGATGTATCCGGCGCTGTCTTATCTTAAAATCTTTAAATTTGATCCGGCCGGTCAGATACTTTCCGGCGACAGTCGTTCTCAAAGTAACAGCCGCTTGACATGATCCGGGCTGGGATATGGCTTGTAACGGATAAACGGATATATACCCTGAAGTCGGAGCGGTCCAGCGCAGCTTTTTGCTCAAACTGTTGCACCCGGGCGCGGACAGAACTCCTCTTTATACACAATCAGCATTGCTCCTGATTATTATTTTATATCCTATTAATAGAAAATAAACAATGATCAGGCAACGCTCAAAAAGAGGTTTTTCTGTTTTCAGATGGGTTGCAATACGTACCTGGATCGGATTATTCCGGTGCGTTGTGTACACCGTGGCGGTTCACATAAGGCAGGAGCAGTTCAATCATACCGCCGTAGAGGATACAGCCGACAGATAAACCGCCAATGTCGCGGCCTGCGGAAGGCTGCGGGAAAGGTCAGCATGGCATATAAATCAAGCCAGATATATGCTATCTTGTATCGATCTCGCGTCCGTAATAAATGCGGGACTTCGACTATCTTTCAAATCCATGTACAATGGGGTACCGCCTGCCGTATCCGAACGCCTTGGTGGTCACTTTGAGGCCCAGCGGGGCCTGCTTACGTTTATGTTCGTTGATGCGGATGCGCCGGACAATATCTTCCACCACGGCCCGCCTGAACCCGCGCGCCACGATCTCATCAATCCCCAGATGCTCCTCCAGGTAGGCGGCCAGAATCGGATCCAGCACCTCGTAGGGCGGCAGGTCATCCTGATCTGCCTGATCCGGTTTCAGTTCTGCACTGGGCGGGCGGGTGATGATCCGTTCCGGAATCACCTCCCCTGCCCTGTTCATCCAGTGGGCCAGTTCATAGACCATGATCTTGGGTACATCAGCCAGCACGGCCAGTCCGCCGCTCATATCCCCGTACAGGGTGCAGTAGCCCACTGCCATTTCTGATTTGTTGCCCGTGGTCAGCAGCAGGCTGCCGAATTTATTCGATAGAGCCATGAGCAGATTGCCCCGGATGCGGGCCTGGATATTCTGCTCGGTCACGCCCTCTTTTTTTCCGGCAAAAAGTGGCGCCACGGTTTCCTGGTACGCTTCCATTGCCACGGCAATGGGCAGCACCTCAAAACCGCAGCCCAGATTTTCCGCCAGAGATCGGGCGTCATCAATACTCATCTGCGCAGTGTAGGGTGACGGCAGGGCAACGCAGAGAACGTTTTCCGGCCCCAGAGCACGGGCGGCCAGCACTGCTGTTACGGCCGAATCGATCCCGCCGGACAGACCGACCACTGCTCTACTGAAGCCGGTTTTATGGAGGTAATCGCGCAGGCCGAGCGTCAGGGCAGCTTGGATTTGCACGATGGAGTCTTCCGGCGCTGCGCAGGCTGCAGTCTCTCCGCCCAGCGCATCTATCTCAACAACCAGCAGTTCCTCCCGGAAACCTGCTGCTGCAGCACTGACCTCGCCCTGCTGATTAACCGCCATTGAATGACCGTCAAAAATCAGAGAATCTTGGCCGCCCACCTGATTGACATAAAGCAGGGGCAGATTATGCTGCCGACATAACGAGGCAAAAAGACAGTTTCGTCCGCCGACCTTACCGTGATGATACGGAGAGGCGGAAATATTGATCAGGATATCCGGGCCTGTTCCGTCCCGAAACAGGGCAGCCACAGGATCATGGCTGTACCGTGCATCATGCCAGATATCCTCGCACACGGACAGACCGAGTTTCAGCCCCTTGAAGGTAAAAGGATGTGAAGGATTGCCCGGCTCAAAATAGCGGCTCTCGTCAAAAACATCGTAGGTGGGCAGGAGCTGCTTGCGCACCCGCCGGATCACCCTGCCCCGGTAAATGAGCAGAGCCGAGTTATATAAAGGCTTACCTGGACCGGTCCGCTGCTCCACCGCGCCGATAATCACCCCGATTTCCCCCACCGAGGCGACCAGCCGGTCCAATGCCTGATCATGGGCCTGGAGAAAATCCCGGCGCTCCAGCAGATCCTGGGGCGGATAGCCGCACAGGGCCAGTTCCGGAAAAATGATCAGATCGCACCGAGCCTGTTCCGCCTCCCTGATGCGCTCAGTCAGCAGGCGGAGATTATATGCAAAATTACCGATGATCGGATTGGTCTGGCCAAGTGCTATCTTCATCCCCGCCTGATGCCCTGTTTCCCTTTTATTGCACCTGAACAAACTGACCATCTTTGACAACATACATGGAGAATCCCACCCCGATGGCGTCCCCGTGCTTGTCAAACATGATATCACCGAACGGGGTTGCCGTAGCCTGGGTATGCAGTACCTTGGCAATCTGTTCCGTGTCTGTAGACTTGGCCAGCCTGATGGAATTGGTCAGGGAAAGGGCGGCCGCAACAGCGTTGTCAAAGAACGGCCCCGGCTCTGCACTGTATCGTTTCATATAGGCATCCCGGTACTGCCTGGTAATAGGATTGGCAGAGTCATCCGCAGGCCCGCTGGCATACACGCCCTCGGCATACTTGCCGCCCACCTTGATAAAGGTGTCATCCTTTACCCCGTCATCAGAGACAAACAAGGTGTCCATCTTCTTTTTGCGCATCCGGGTCACAATCTTTGATGCCTCCGGATGATAGCCGCCAAAAATAACAGCATCGGCCCGGGCCAGTTTAATCTTTTGCACCACAGCGGAATAGTCAACAGCTCCCGGGGTCACTCCCTCAAACAGGACGATTCTGGCCAGCGCGTCATCCTCGATGATTTTTCTCGCATCCTCGGCAAGCCCCTTGCCGTAGTCGCCCTTGTCATGAATAACGGCTATTTTTTCCGCCTTTAATTCCTTGACAGCAAAATCCACGATGGACTTGGCTTGGGCATCATTGGGCGCAATGGTCCGATAAAACGTCGGGTAATTACCGCTTTTGGTCAGCTCGCTGTCCGTGGCTGAGGGAGACATGACGATGATATCCGCTTCATTGTAAATGGGCAGGGCCGCCTTGGTGGCACTGGAGCAGATATGCCCGATCACGGCAACTGCACCGGAAGAAACCAGCTTTGTCGCTGTATTGGTGGCGATTTCCGGTTTGCAGGCATCGTCTTCGATCAGCAGTTCCACCGGTGCGCCATTCAGTCCGCCGTCAGCATTGACTTGCTCAGTAACAAGCTCTGCCGCCCGGACCGCAGGCAGGCCGTACGAGGCCAGGTCACCGCTGTGCGCTCCGGCCACTCCTATTTTAACGGGTTTTTTTGCCTTCTCCGCAGCCGCATTGCCGACTGATAATGATAATACTGCACCGGCGCTCACAACCAGTACGGTAAGCAGTGAAGCGAGTTTTCCTGAAAGATTCATCTGTGTTTCCTCCTTGAGATTTTGTTCATTCTGTGAAGTTTTTTTGTTCTGAAGATGCTGAAGAGAGAAAGGAATATTCGAATATTCGATCATATTTCTCCATGCATTGCAATCTGTGCTGCAACCTGCTATCTTCCTCTCTTTTTTATCCTATCCGACAAAAAACGCATCCCAAAACTGCCGTGCTTCTGATAAAGATCAATGAGAGGTAAATGGTACACCTGCTCCGCAACAAATTCAACCGTGAACAGAGAAACAGATATAAGATCTAAGCAGACAGCAGAAAGTATGAACAGCAACGTCTATTACGCCCTCGGCCGCCCGTTATCCCCTCTCTACAGCATAGCCATGCGCATACGGGAATATCTGTACCAAAAGGATATTTTCACCCGGACCGCGTTCAACATCCCGGTGATCAGCATCGGCAACCTGACCATGGGCGGCACAGGCAAGACACCCCTGGTCCAATATACTGCCCGGCTGCTCCGGGACAACGGCTACCGGCCAGCGGTCATCAGCCGGGGTTACGGCGGTGCCACCAAGGAACGGATCAATATTGTTTCAGACGGGGAGAATATTCTGCTTGATGCCGGTTATGTGGGGGATGAGCCGAGAATGCTTGCCGAAACCCTGCCCGGCGTTCCGGTCCTGACCGGCATTGTCCGTCGTCTGCCCGCTGCCAGAGCTGTGGAAATGGGTGCGGACATCCTGCTGCTTGACGACGGGTTCCAGCACATGGCCATCCGCCGGGATCTTGATCTGGTTCTGTTCAACGCCGACACCTTGGCAGGCAATTCCAGAGTTTTTCCCGGCGGCGTCCTGCGGGAACCGATCAGCGCGCTGCAGCGCTGCAGCGCCTTTCTCCTGACCGGAACTGATGAACGGAACCGGCAGCGGGCAGAGCAGTTCAGCGCCCTGCTGAAAGACAGATTTCCGGGTAGACCGATCTTTTTCAGCCGCTACCGTCCTGCCGGATTTCTCCGCCGGGAACCGGGAGAAGCAGGCGGAACTGCGTACAAAGAACTGCCTGCCGGACAACGCTGCTTTGCCTTCTGCGGGATCGCCCGGCCGGAGGGCTTCAGGCAGACCCTGAAGAGACTGGGTATAGAGCCTGTGGCGTTTAAAGCCGTCAGGGACCATTATACCTATCCGAAAAAAACTGTCCGGCAACTTGTCGAGGAGGCGCACAAAGCGGGTGCAAATTTTTTTCTCTGCACAGAGAAGGATCTGGTCAAACTCCGTCATATCGACCTGGAGCTGCCGCTGTACAGTGTGGTCATGGAGGCCCTACCGGAAGGAGGATTCAGTAACTTGATTTTACAAAAGAAGAGAACATATTCAGCCTGATTTTTACATTAAATAATACAGCGTGGTATGCCTGTAAATCCGTACCTGCAGTGTGTCAAAAAAACAACATTCAAATTTTTAAACCCTGTTTGTGTTTTTTTTGACACAGGGATTTTCTACCCGCACCTTTCCCGGCCTTTCCGCCACCGTCCGATTATCCGCCTGAATTATTTGCGGCAATGCATCTTTTCTCCGGCAACGGAAAAAAAGAACACCGTCTGGCCGGTCTTTTGCATCTTAGACATAATAAAAGAGAAGAGACACCGGAAAAAGAAGAAGCTGTTCAGAGAACAACGGTGAACGAAAAAGAAGAGGTGAAGAATGTCTATCCATATTACACCCCACCAGCATACCCTGCGGCGTTCTGTCAGCTGCCGCGGCATCGGGCTTCATACCGGCAGACGGGTCAATGTAACCATCCGGCCGGCAGCGCCGAACAGCGGGATCTGTTTTTACCGTTCCGATCTCCCGAAAAAACCTGCTATCCCGGCCAGAATGGAGCAGATTGTCGATACCACCTTGGCCACCACTATCAGCAACGGCAGCGAAAAAATTTCCACCACCGAACATCTGATGGCCGCCTTGCACGGAGCTGGCATTGATAATGCACGGATTGATATTGACTCCCACGAAGTCCCGATCATGGACGGCAGCGCCGGTCCGTTCACCCACCTGCTCAAACGCGGCGGCCTGAAAAAACAGCGCGCTCTCCGCAAAGTCCTCCGCATCACCCGGCCAATCTCCTTCAATGCCGACGGTAAATCCATCCGCATTGAACCGTATAACGGATTCAAAATAACCGGTACCATCAAATTCGGAGAAAATGATTTTCTCGGCGAACAAAGCTACAGCGCAGAGCTCACCTCAGAACGCTTTATCAGCGAACTGGCCGAGGCCAGGACCTTCGGTTTTGTGGAACAGGTCGAGGAACTCTGGCGGAACGGCCTTGCCCTCGGGGGCAGCCTGGAAAACGTCATCGCCATCCACTGGAACCGGCAGTCCGTCCTGAACGAAGAAGGGCTGCGTTTTGATGATGAATTCATCCGTCATAAAATGCTGGATCTGATCGGCGATCTGGCCCTGCTGGGCAGCCCGGTATTAGGGCATGTGATTGCAGACCGCTGCGGCCACACTGTGCATCACAATCTGATGCAGACCATTGTCGATCATCCTGAATGCTGGGAATACGTTCAATTCCGTCAACACGGCAATACAGTTAAACCTGTTGTCGTTAATACCGGCAAGAAAAACGGTTGGAAAAAGCCGTGCTTCCTTCCCGGTGCGGGGCCGCTTCTGCCGCCGCTTCCCCGGCCTGCCCTGGCTTGAGCCGGGCAGCCTCCGGACGATCTCTGTCCTGTTGCACTCCTGTTTCCCCCGCCGACTTCATGCATCCTTCAAAAATGCACGAGGTCGGTGTTTTTCTTTCCGGCCCCCTGCCCTGCCGCCCACCCCTGTCCGACAAAGCAACAAAACAAAGCTGATTGCGGAATGCTCCGGAGCATGATATTCTCTGCCCGTAACGAGTTAGAAAAGGAGTAAAACTTTTCTGCAGAAGGACTGAAGCTGTCCGAAACTTCGAGATAATCCTGAACCGAACAGCGCACCGCTCTTATGGCTCCGGACAAAAAGATAATCTCAGGTATCCCGAAAATATTTTCCGCCATCACTATTCTGTCCACTATCGGGTTGTTTTTCCTGACAAGAGGACATTTCTGCCGGAAGTCCGATATTACAAACTGTGTTGTTGTTGAGAAGGAAAGTCAGTTCACCGGGAAATGGCTGAAACACTCTCAGGCCATCATGCATACCCATCTGCCTACAGATGCATGCCGGGCACAAGATCAGAAAATCGATGCAGGAGACGGGCCTAAGGAAGGCAAAGTCCGCTGGGCTGAATGTACCTATGGCCCGGACTGTAACGAGAAAGGAATGTTTTAGCAAATAAGTCGTTATCCGGCCCGTCCTCTTGCTCTAAAGATAAATTGATAGAAACCGAGCTAACTGCCATGCAAAAACTCCGTAACCTCCTCAAAAAATTCTCTGTCATTCCTCTATCGGGCTGGCTCCTCGGCGGTATGGCTGCAGCTCTGCTGGAATACTATCTCGGCGATGCGATCTCCTATTACCTCTACCTGCCCAAGATACCGGTGCTGTTCGGCACTCTTGTCATACTGAAAGAGCCGTCGCTCATTCCCAACGTGATCGGCTATGACCTGCTCATCTATATCATTCCCATCCTCCTTGTCGGTCGTCTGTCCGCCAGACTGACCAACCGGCTTGCCGGGCTGCTCGAAAAAATGCCGACCTCAGTTGCCACCCTGCTCCACTTGGCCGCCTTTTATGGCATCCTTCATCTCTGGGCCGGGATCAATGACTACCGGGTTCTGGTGGTCAAGCTGACCATGATCGCCATCATTCTGACCATCAGCCTGAATATCATCAACGGCTATCAGGGCGAGTTTTCCTGCTCTCATCCCGGCTTCATGGCCCTAGGCGCCTATACCTCCTCCAGTCTGACCCTGTGGCTCTTTGCCGATGACAAGCTGTTCGGCCCTGCCCTGCTCAACCCGTCGCTTGGCCCCTGGCTTTTTCCCCTGATCCTGATTGCCGGGGGAGCGGCAGCAGCAATCGGCTCCCTTATCGTCGCCATTCCTTCCTTCCGCACCAGAGGCGATTATCTGGCGATTATTTCCCTAGCCTTTATGTTCATCGTCAAAAGCGCCATTGAAAACCTGGAAATCATCGGCGGGCCGCGCGGTATGAGCAGTCAGCCGGATTATTCCTCCCTGCCTGTAGTCTTTATCTGGACGGTCCTCTGCATCTGGATCATCCACAACTTCACCACCTCAATCATGGGCAAGGCCCTGAATGCGGTGCGGGACAACGAGGCCGCAGCCGACTCCATGACCGTCAATACCCGCAAAACCAAGATGACCGCCTTTATGTTCGGCGCCTTCTGGGCCGGGGTGGCAGGCGGCCTGTTCGCCCATGTGCTCCGCTATATCAATCCCGGCACCTTCGGCATCCAGAAACTGGCCGAGATTCTGGCAATGGTCTACTTCGGCGGCCTGAATTCTATTGTCGGCTCCATTGTCGGCGCGGTCAGCATCTCCGTACTCAGCGAGGCCCTCCGACCGCTGGAACTGTTCAAGTGGATCATCATCCCCCTGATTCTCATCCTCATTATGATCTTCCGACCGCATGGCCTGATTTCCTTTACCGAGCTGAATGTCCGGCGGCTGATGCGGCCGAGGCGTAGATCAGGGTGAATGCAATATACCTCGATAAGCTGTTAACCCGTGATTTCCTTCAGCCGGTAATGCGGCGTTGGTCGTGGGTTCCAGAGTTCGACGACCTCCATCTTTTCCATAATCTTTTTTGGTGGCGGTTCCTCATCAGGAACAGGTGTCACTGCGAATATGAAGTGAACACCGTAAATATACATGATGACACCAACACGTCCATCTGGAAGATCGTGCCAGCAAATGTTCATCTGGCGGTCCGGGGCACCCTCCTTCTGCATGAGCAATCTTACATGCAGGCCTTTCCCCGTTTGAACGAATTTCCGAGCGGGATCGAAACGTTCATTCAGCACATAGTCGCGGCCAATCTCCAACGTCATGGCACCAAGAGCGGCCTTAACCAAAACGCGGCCTAAGGCAATATGGTCAAACTTAACGCGGCCTAAGGCAATATGGTCAAACTTTGCAGAGTTAGTTATCGTGAAATCGTCCATCCTCTTCCCGCTAAAGCTGTCGATTTCGAAGTGATTGGGCTTTCTCTTGTAATAATGCGCTTGGGTGAACTTTGCGTTTGGAAATCTGCCAGCCTTCGTGTGTTTCACAAACATCAGACGGATTATGGAAAAGAGCGGCATATTCACCACTCTATTTTCGACCGGCGCCATTAGCTTCTGGCACTCATCACAACAATAGCCGCGTGGCAACATGCTGTGCGTATTGCCAAGAGCCTCTGGCAGGGTATGTTCTACTTTGGTAAATTTCGCCTCTTCCCCGCTACGCCGACAAATTATGCAAAGGTAATCTCGGCATGCTCCTTCCGGGAGAAACCTTTCCTTCTTGATAACACCCTGTATCCAAAGCATAAATCTAACCATATCCATGCAGTAATTATAATACTCATAGAAGAGTAACTGGTGCGCGTAAGGGTCTCGGCTGAGGTTATATTCATACTTCCTAGCATTTCTTCCGTCCGCCTTCTCTATCTTATTCATGAATTTTTCGTAAATTGAAGCAGGCGTCAGGTCTTCCCCATTCAGATTGAGCCGCATGGTACCTTGGCTGATCTTCTGTGCTACGGAAGTTGCCTCGGCGATAAACGTAGTAAGCTCTGGTGATTCTCTGTTCTGGCGACATAGTTCAAAGATGGCACCATAATAAATATCCGAAGCCTGACGAACAAGTGGTTCAATCACAACGGCTAACTCCGTTATTGTCTGTCGGTCTGGTGTGCCAAATTCCGTCTTGACGGAACTGTCTTGTTTTAATTCCATCTTGAAAAACAAATTGCTGCCCTTCTTGATGAGACGTTTTTTGGTCTTTGAGCAAATGTTTAACTGATGAAGGAAGCGATAAAACAAGGCTTCCTGTGCCTGTTCGTCCTTTGAGAGATCATGGACTGTTGACATTAAATCTCCTAATGTAATGACACTTGGCATGCCCATCTTCCAATGCAGTTTTTCTGGGCATCCACATACATCGAGATCTCCGATGCCCGGCGGGGGATTGGATAAACAAGTCAGGCAAACAAGAAAAAGGCCGCCTTCAGGAGCTCTGAAAGCGGCCAGTAAGCTTTGTTTCTTTAGTCGTGAAAACTACCCGGAGATACAAACCCTCTTCCCAGCTGTCAGATTACCTCCAGCGGCTCGGTTGCCAGCGGAATCGCCAAATCAGGTTCTCCGCTTACCTGGCAGGTGAGCTGCGTGCTGCCGGTTGCAAGGGCTTTGCCTTTCAGTTCAAGGACGTCACTGTCTCCCACACCTAACTCACGGGCGCGGTCAATAATCACCGGACTGGTCCCCCCGATGGTTACCGGACCGCTGCTTGCTCCGGGAAACAGATACATTTCATCAACCTCCGCATTCGGGGCAAGTTCAACAAGTTCTCCGGAAGCAGCATCCTTCCCTTTATACCCGGTTCTATACTCGTCAGGGTTTTCAGCAGGTACAATCAGCTTTGCTATTGCCGGATCCTCCACCCGGACATGGTAGCGGACATTTTCAAGGCGCACCGCATCCGGTGCAGACGGGTTGGTCGCAGTCACCTTGAAAGTAAACTTTTGATTCGGGCGAATGTCCCTGCTGTTGATCAAATTAAACAGGGAATGAATTTCTACGGTAATCTCAGCCATTTTATTCTCCTTTCCTGTTAAAACAGGAGGCTGCGCTCTATTTTTTACTGCCCCACCCGCGCACCTCCTATGGTTATGGTGAGGCTTTGATTTCTCTGACAATAACGTTCAGGCGGCCACCGGAACAAATTTCTATATACCTCTTCACGAAAAGTTCACTTTCCTGAACCTTTTTACAGGTCAACATATTGATAATAAATATTTTTCGGGAAGAATTGCCAACTCAACCCATCAGAAAACAAGGCAAAAATAAGACATACGATATTCGCATAGATAACAAACGGAATTCGACAGGTATGGCACGGCTGTTGCATATAAAAGGTAATACCTTTGATCATAACAGGAGGAAAATCATGAAGACTATGTACAGCATCCCGGTAAAAAAAGAATTTTCATTTGAGAAAAAGATGTTCCGCGAGGGGCAGGTTCTCCGAGGCACCTTTGAAAAAGTCGGTGACCGTGAGTATTTTAAAGCAAATTCGCTCTGGATCAAACTCGAATACCTTGATGAAAACAATGCACAGCCGTATGCAGTAGTACAAGAGAAAAAAAGTTCTCCGCTTTTTTATGCGCTGGCACCATTTGCCGCAATCTGTGCATTCCCCGTTGTTCTGGCGAAAATGCTGTATGCTGTTGCAGCAGAGACTGCCGAGTCCTGGGATACCTCACGCGCCCATGTATAGGGAGCGAATCATTTACTCCGATCATGGGCGGTGCGGTGTACTCCTGGTATCCTGCACCTACCGTCCCTCCGTCCATTACCAGCTATTACCGCGAAGAACATGTCGGAAAATATATTGCTGACGCAGCAGAGACACCTCTCCTGTGACATGTTTCGTGTTTCCTGAAAGCTGAAAAAACACAATCAGATTCCTCCTCCTCCACGTTGATCAGGCGTATTCCGTCGGGCGTTGCTGATACGCCCTGATCAACAACGGAAAACACCGCAGTATCATGAGGAACTGCACAGATTTCCTTTATCTTAATCACTTAGAAAGCAGAAAGTAAACTAAAAATTTATCAAAAGTCCAATATCCTGCCATCTTCGCAGATCCTGCAGCCTGCACTACTCTGTTCTGATCTTTCAGGTATTTTCAGAAAGCCGCCACCGCGCCTGCGGTTCAATCACCTGAATAAACTGTTCCAGCAGCTCATCAAATTCATGCCTGCTCATTTCCCGACTACCGAAACGGAGCAGGTGGGCCGTCGTCATCTGGCAGTCAATGGCGCGAATTCCTGCCTGCCTAGCATATTGAACCAGTGCGGCCAGAGCAACCTTGGAAGCATCACTCCTGCGGCTGAACATGGATTCCCCGAAAAACATCCGGTCCAGGCAGACTCCGTACAGACCGCCGACAAGCCGGTCTTCAGACCAGCATTCCACAGAGTGGGCAAAACCCAGTTCATGCAGTCGGATATATGCCTTCTGCATATCGTCTGTAATCCAAGTACCTTTGCCTGATTCCCGGCGGAGAGCGGCACAGGAGGCGATCACTTCGGCAAAGGCCGTATCAGCACGGACGTCAAAGATTTTTTTTCGGATTGTCCGGGCAAGCCGCCGCGGAAGATGAAATTTTTCAGGCAGAAGGACCAGGCGCGGCGCAGGAGACCACCAGAGAATAGGCTCCCCTTCGGAATACCACGGGAAAATTCCCTGCTGATAAGCCGCAAGGAGACGGGGTGCCGAAAGATCACCGCCAACTGCCAGCAGGCCGTCAGGCTCAGCAAAGAGGGGATCGGGAAAAACTATCTCGTTGGGAAGTCGAAAAACCGGCATCCGGGTTGCTCGCTGATGTATAATTCTGTCTGCTCAGTCTCTACCGGGTAGTGCAGTAAACTGATTGATGAACATTCCGAATATCCTGAATTTTCCTACTCATCCTCTCCCTGTGCCACCCGGAATCCCACCCGGATAATACGCAGTCCGGGTGAAAGGCAGAAGCGAAAGCACGAGCGGATGAACCGCTCACTGCTGTCCCAGGAACCTCCCCGTAGAACTCGGCCTGCTCCCTGGTCAGTGCCTGACGGGTTCCTTACCGGAAGCTCGGTATAATAGTCCTTATCATACCTGTCCGAACACCACTCCCAGACATTGCCGTACATATCATGCAGCCCCCAGACGTTAGCCCTTTTCATCCCCACCGGATGGGTCTGATTGTCGGCGTTTTCAGCATACCAGGCATACTCCGGGAGCTGTTCCGCATCGTCTCCGAAACAATACGCCGAATCCCTGCCCGCCCGACAGGCATATTCCCATTCCGCCTCAGTGGGCAGCCGGTACGGCCGTCCGGTCATTCTCCGCAGCCAGTCGCAGTAATCATTGGCGTCCTGCCAGCTGACATTGAACACCGGCCGCCGCTTCCTGCCCCAGCCGTTGTCTGGCGGTTTTGCCCGGCCTGTAGCCATGCAGTAAAAATCATATTCCTCAAAAGTAACTGGATACCGACCAATGGCAAACGTGTCCAGCTCCACCTCATGCACCGGGCGGACATCGTCCGAGCCGCTCCCCTGGCTGTCACCCATCCTGAAACGTCCGCCGGGCAGCATAACCATTTCCGGCCCTTTCAGATAGCGCTTCCCCATCCGGGTCAGCCGATCCTGCCAAAAAAACAAGGTTCTGTATGAATCCACATAACGGAACGGGTTGAACACAGCAAGATCCAGCCGGTCAACATAGTTTGCCGCCCCGCCAGCAAGATCAAGAAAACGCACGATCTGTTCCGTGGCACGCACCGGGACAGACGGCTGTGTCCCGGACGATGTTCTGTCATGAATCAGGGCATAGGCAAGCAGGAATTCCCTGTAAGTAGAATGGGTGAACCGGAAGGCCTGTTTCGAAGTTCTGTGCAGCAGACTGCTGTTGTCGGGCTGAAATTCTTCCAGCCAGCAGCTGTCGGCATCCTTGCAGAATAGCTCCCGAAGTTTTTTTTCCGCTACCTCTGTTCTGTCCTGCTCCTCCATCCAGCAGGCAAGCCGGACAAAGGCGCTGAACAATTCATCCTGTACCGGGACGGATTCGCATTCGACCTCCTCCAACCTGCGGATCTGCCGGTTAAGCCAATGTCGGATCAGATATTCATACACAGCATAAACGTCGCGTCCTTTCTGCACATCAAAATCCAGTAGAATCTCGACATGCTGCAGGAGAACCGGTCGCATCCTCAGTTTCTCTGCTCCGGCAAGTAGCTGAGCGGCCCGTGTCCTCTGTCGCCACACCCCAAAACTCTGAAAGTAATTCGTATTCCGGGAGAGACGGTTATGCGTTACCTCCTGAATCTGGCTGGCATTAAACGGTGCCAGATAGAGGATGGGGTAATTATAGCCGGACAGTCCCCCTATCCTGAGGCGCCCTGAGCTGTCCGCTTCCAGCGGCGGAAAAAAATGACTGCGGCAGGTAAGAATTACCCGCCTGAAATCCTCTCCGGCATGTAGTATTGTCAGCAGCCGCTCAAGAGGGCGGTTCCTGGCCAGCCGGTCCTCATTCAGTCCGTCGAGCAGCAGAACGGTCTCCGCTTTATTTTCAATTGCCTCCATGTGTTCCAGAGTATGCTCGTCAAGCCTGAACAGCAGACAATGATACCCCTTAGGCCAGAACCCGGCAAGATACATCAGCTCGATCATGAGCAGAAGCGAAGTTTTTCCTGATCCCGATTCTCCGAGCAGAATCAGCTCGCGGCTGCCGTCTTTGCTCAAAGACATACTGGCGGCAAGAAAGGTATTAAGCAAAGAAAAAGCCGCCTGCCGGGGAGCAGGAAAATAATGTCCTCCATGCTGCGGGACAGGACAGCTCTCCTGAAGATGGGGTTCCACATAGTATCTCGCCAGATCAGATGGATCAGCGAAATCATCCCGTAACAGATTCAGTGCCTGGGCCTGATCGCCGGAAAGGTTTTTCAGCTGCTTCCGCAGCTGCCTGACCGATCCGACGCTGACAAAGGATAGACGCTTCAGCCCAAGTCCCACAATGTTCTCCTTGTGTTTTTCCCCGGTTACAGATTAAGACTCCGAAAAGACACGATGCCAGCCGCTGTCCGGAGCAGGTTATGTATCGGATTATACACTTAAACATGGTTTGGTTCCACACGTTTTATTGTAAATAATGCATCTAAAAAAGTGAATATCATAAATACCTATGTAACCTTCCAGAAAATTTATTACTTATGCGAATTAGGAGTTGGATTATCCGGTCTCAGCAAAAACAGATAGTTACAGAAAATCCGTTCCGATTCTGCAGAATCTGGCAGCTTTATCCTCTTGATTTTTCGTCATAAATTTTAACCCCTAATTCTCGTTACATTATTATCATTTATCTTTTAATACCGGCGCAGCCTCATCTGATTCCCGATTCCATTGAAATGAAATCATTGTAATGCAGCGTTATGGAAGTTATAGTCATTCTGTTGTCAGCGGGTCCGGTCAAGTCGGTCCGGATACCGACTGCTGAATACAGGCAGTACGATAACCCCATAAATAACACGATAACACGAACAGGAAGAGAACAGAATGGAAAAAGTCGGGGGCTGGATCGGACGGTTTACGGTCAGATACAGATGGCTGGTGATTCTGTTCGCTCTGCTGGTTGCAGGCGCAAGCGGGATCGGTATCCGTTCGCTCACCTTTTCCAGCAACAGCAGGATATTTTTTTCAGAGGACAATCCGCAGCTCCTGGCGTTCACTCATCTGGAACAGACCTACACCAAATCGGAAAATGTTTTCTTTACAGTTGCCCCGAAATCCGGAAATGTCTTTACACGGGATGTCCTCAGTGCTGTGCAGGATTTAACCGGGCAGGCATGGCAGCTCCCCTATTCCAGCAGAGTGGATTCCATCACCAATTTTCAATATACCAGGGTGGAAGGAGACGAGCTGACTGTCGAAAATCTGGTTGATGAAGAGGCTGAGCGGCTGAGTGCAGCACAGCTGGACAAGGTACGGACCGTTGTCCTGAACGAACCGCTGCTGAAAGGACGGCTGATTTCCCGCTCAGGGCATGTGACCGGTGTTAATGTCAATGTTGTGAAACCAGAAAAAACAGGTGGAGAATCGGAAGAAATCGCTGCTGCCGCGTATGTTCTGCGGGATAAAATGATACAAAAATATCCGCAGCTGGGTATCTATGCCACCGGCATTGTGATGTTCGACCACACATTCAGAAAGGCGGCCGAGGAGGACATAGAGCTGCTGGTGCCTGTCATGTGCTGCGTTCTGCTTCTGATTCTGGCCCTCTGCCTGCGTTCTGTTCTCGGCATGTCTGCAACCTTTTTTGTTATTTTTCTTTCCGCTCTGACCGGCATGGGGCTGGCCGGCTGGTTGGGCATTTCCATAAACCCTGCTTCGGCAAATGCACCGACAATTATCCTTACCCTTGCGGTTGCGGACTCGGTTCACATCCTGGGAACCATGTTTCATCGGATGCGGCTCGGAGATGACCGTCAGCAGGCGATTCAACAGGCCATACGGATCAACCTGCAGCCTGTTCTGGTGACCAGCCTGACCACGGCTGTCGGCTTCCTCAGCATGAATTTCTCCGATGCTCCGCCCTTTCATGATCTCGGCAATATCGTGGCCATGGGAGTTATTGCCGCACTGTTCTACTCGATTTTCTTCCTGCCGGCCCTAGCAGCTGTTCTGCCTGTCAAAGCCCCGAAGCATTCAGACGCCCGTTCAGTGCTTCTTTTTGAACAACTTGCTGAATTTGTCATAGCCAGACGTACGGCGATCTTGCCCGGTACTCTGCTGGTGATTCTCCTTGCAGCTGCCGGGATACCACGGCTTCAGCTGGACGAGGATTTTATCAAATATTTCAGCCCCCGCTTCGACTTTCGCCGGGCCACGGATTTTACGAACAACAACCTGACCGGTATGTACATGATTGACTGGGACCTTGATTCCGGCCGGGAAGGCGGAATAAACGACCCGGACTACCAACGTACTCTTGAAGCGTTTGCCGAGTGGTTCCGCCGTCAGAAGCATGTCTGTCACGTCTATACATTTACCGATATTATGCAGCGGATCAACCGTGACATGCACAACAACGACCCGGCGTATTACAGGCTCCCGGCAGACCGCAGGCTGGCAGCCCAGTATCTGCTGCTTTACGAAATGAATCTCCCCTTCGGACTGGATCTGAATGACCGGATCAATGTGAACAAATCCGCGACCAGGATGACCGTCTCCCTTACCGAAGCCGGCAGCAGGGATCTGCGGAAACTAGAACTCGCTGCCAGGAACTGGCTGAAGGAGCACGCCCCTCCCTCCATGTATACCCACGGTTCCGGTATGACTATGATGTTTGCTCACCTCTCGGAGCGGAATGTCAAAGCCATGCTCTTTGCCTCCCTGCTTGCCCTGATCCTGATTTCGCTTATTATGACGGCAGTTCTGCGCAACTGCAGCTTGGGAATACTCAGTCTGCTGCCCAATCTTGCTCCCGCCTTTATAGGATTCGGTGTGTGGGGATATTTTGTCGGCCGGGTCGGGCTTGCGGTCTCGGTGATGCTTGCCGTGACGCTGGGCATTGTGGTAGATGACACTGTCCATTTTCTGGCCAAATACCAGCACGGACGGCTCAGAAAAAAAATGTCTTCGGAGGACGCTGTCCGCTCTGCCTTCAGAACAGTCGGTTTTCCTATGTGGATCTCCACAGTGACTCTGATCGGCGGTTTCCTGGTATTGAGCGCTTCCGGTTTTCAGATCAACGCCCATCTGGGAGGCATGACCGTGATCACCATCAGCTTTGCTCTGCTGTTCGATCTCTTCTTTCTCCCTGTCCTGCTGATCCAATTCGACCGCTCCGCAACTGACGCAGAGTTTCTGTTCTGCTGCCAGCGGAAAAAATCAAAGAACATCCAAGACTGAAGCATATTGACATATCCTGACAAAAGGAGGAAACTATGACTATGAAGTTTCCCGCATTCCGAGCAACCGTCATACCAGTTATTTTTGTCTGCATTTTTTATGTATTATCCTGCTGCACTCCGGGCCGGGCCGAAAGCCCTGAGGAAAAGGGCCGTGCCATTGCCGTGGAAGCTGAACGCCGTGATCAGGGGTTTGGTGACCTGACCGCTGAACTGGTGATGATTCTGCGCAATAGAAGCGGCCAGAAAAGCCGACGGGAGTTGACATACAAAGTTTTGGAGGTAAAGGGAGATGGTGATAAGACCCTGCTGATCTTTCATACCCCCCCTGATGTCAAGGGAACCGCCCTTCTCTCCTTTTCGCACAAAACAGGAGATGACGACCAGTGGCTGTATCTTCCTGCTCTGAAACGGGTAAAGCGTATCAGCTCACGCAACAAATCCGGCTCGTTTATGGGAAGTGAATTCTCCTATGAGGACATTTCCGGTCAGGAAACTGAAAAATACACCTATAAATATCTGCGTGATGAAACTCTGGATGGCCATGACTGCACTGTGGTGGACTACTATCCTATTGACCGGAAAAATTCCGGCTACAGCCGCCAGACCGTCTGGCTGGACAAGGACGAATACCGCATCAGGAAGGCGGAATTTTATGACCGCAGAAACAGTCATCTGAAAACCCTCACCCTTACTGACTATGAGCAGTATCTCGGCAAATACTGGCGGGCCGGAAAACTGCACATGGTGAATCATCAGAACGGGAAATCAACCGTCCTGCTCTACAACAATTACCGGTTTCAGACTGGTCTGCAGGAAAAGGATTTCCATCGGAACAGCCTGCGGCGGGCAAGGTAATGAACTGCTCTATAAGAATGAGACAGACTGTTTTCACCCGGTTCCGGCATCTGCTCCCGGGAGCACTCTTCCTGTACATTCCCCTGTCAATATCCGCTGCCGAGCTGAGCGGGAACATCGCCCTGGAAGGACGTTGTTTCCCGGAAGAACCCGCTTACGCTTCCCAGGAGCAGCATAATGCTTCGGTGGCGATCGAGCCGGAATTCTATCACAGGTTCAGCAGCGGGTCACAGCTTGTCCTCAAACCATTTGCCCGTCTGGACAGCAGTACGGATCAACGGAGTCACTCGGATATCCGGGAGGCGAATTTTCTCTATGCCGGTGACAACCTGGATGTGCAGATCGGTCTCAGCAAGGTATTCTGGGGGGCTGCAGAATTTGTTCACCTTGTGGATATTATCAATCAGACAGACGGGGTGGAAGGGTTTGACGGCGAAGAAAAACTAGGTCAGCCCATGCTGCGTTTTTCCCTGTTCATGGATCGGGGCACTGTGGACGCCTTTGTCCTGCCCTGGTTTCGGGAGCGTACCTTTGGCGGAGAAAAAGACCGGCTGCGTACGCCGGTGGTCGTTGATACTGAGCAGGCCATATATGAAAGCGCGGCTGAACAGCACCATGTTGATTTTGCGCTCCGCTACAGCACTACTTTTGGCGATGCTGATGTCGGTCTGTATCATTTTGTCGGCACGTCCCGTGAACCTGATCTGCTGCCGGGCGGAACGTCTGATACGCCTGATTATCCTGTCCTGCTGCCCTTTTACCCGCAGATCAGCCAGACCGGGCTGGATCTGCAGATGGCGGTAGGCAGGTGGCTGCTGAAAGGTGAAGCCCTGTACCGTTCCGGTCAGGGCCGTCCGTTTGCCGCTGCTGTCTGCGGAGTTGAATACACCTTTTTCGGTATCAATGACAGCGCAATGGATCTCGGCCTTATCGGCGAATACATTTTTGATGACCGTGCAGACAATATTCTTTCCCCTTTTAATAATGACATGATGGGTGGCCTCCGCTTGGCCCTGAACGATACGGCCGGGACCGAAATACTGACTGGTATTATGAAAGATGTTGAGCTATCGACATATATCTTTTCCGTTGAAGGAAAACGCCGGATAGGTGAACAGATGCTGCTGCATATTGAGGCAATGTCTGTTCTGGATGCCGACGGGACAGATCCTGCCTCCGCCTTTGCGGATGACCCGCATCTTATCTTTGAGCTGCAGTATTTCTTCTGAATTATTTCTGATCAAGGCAACAGAAATGAATTCAACGCCGATCGCCATCATCGGCATGGCCTGTCATTATCCCGGAGCAAAAAACCTGCGCTCGTTCTGGGAAAATATTCTGACACAAAGACGGCAGTTCCGCCCTATCCCGGCTTCCCGCCTGTCTGCGGCGGATTATTACGATCCGGACCCGGGTGCACCGGATAAGACCTACTGCTGCAGGGCCGCTCTGCTGGACGGTTTTTCTTTTGACCCGGTCAGGTACCGTGTCCCCCGTTCAGCCTTCGAGTCCACGGATATCGTGCACTGGCTGGCTCTGCAGGTCGCCCTTGCATCTCTGGAAGATGCGGGATTCAAAAAAAATGCTGTCCCGAAAGAACGCTCCGGTGTGATTCTTGGCAACAGCCTGACCGGCGAATATTCCCGTGCCCAGGGTCTGCGTCTCCGCTGGCCCTTTGTCCGTCGTGTCCTGCAGGCTGCTGCACAGGAAAAAGGTTTCTCATTTTCCTGTGCAGCCGACCTGATCGATACAGCCGAAGCATATTACAAGTCGATTTTTGCACCTGTCACCGAAGATACTCTGGCCGGGGCCCTGTCCAACACCATCGCCGGGCGCATCTGCAATTATCTCGACCTGCACGGCGGCGGCTATACAGTGGACGGCGCCTGTGCGTCTTCGCTCCTTGCCGCAGCAACAGCGGCAGCACATCTCAGCAACGGAGAACTGGATCTGGCTCTGGCAGGCGGGGTGGATGTCAGCCTGGATACCCTTGAACTGGTCGGTTTTGCCAAAACCGCTGCCCTGACCAGCACGGATATGCGGGTCTATGACCGTCGGGCAGACGGTTTCATGCCCGGAGAAGGATGCGGTTTTGTGGTCATGCAGCGGCTGGAGGACGCAGTTGCCGCCGGGATCCCTGTTTATGCCGTCCTGAAAGGCTGGGGCATCTCTTCTGACGGCAAAGGCGGCCTGACTGCCCCGAATGCGCCGGGCCAGGCCAGAGCGCTGCTGCGCGCATACAAAAAGGCAGGCTGGAATATCCACGATCTGGATTTCATTGAAGGACATGGAACCGGCACGACGGTGGGTGATAAGACGGAATTGGAGGCCATTGTCCGGGCAATGAACGACGGGTTGAACAGCAAATCCGAGCAATCCGACCGGACAGGACAGCTCCGCCGCTGCGGTATCACCTCGCTGAAGTCCATCATCGGCCATACCAAAGCGGCATCCGGCATCGGCGCCCTGATCAAAGCGGTTATCGCGGTCAACCGACGGGTGCTGCCGCCTACGGCCAACTGTACTGAGCCGCATCCAGTCTTTGCCGATAAAGCCACAGATCTGTATCCTATCCTGAACGGAGAAATCCGGGACAGCCGGAAAACCCTGCGTGCCGGTATATCAGGGATGGGGTTCGGCGGCATCAACTGCCATCTTACGATTGAATCAGGTGATGCTCCCTCACCGAAACTGCTGCCTGCCCTGCCGGAGCAGAAGCTGCTGGCCGGACATCAGGATACCGAACTTTTTTTGGTCAGCGCCCCGACAATTTCCGAGCTGCCGGACAGAATACAGACGATCCGGGATCTTGCCCAGGGAATCTGTGAGGGCGAACTCGCCGACTTTGCTGCCCATGTTGGAGAGCGGTACGGACAGGACGGAACCGGTAGCGGGACCGGGATCGGGAGTGTCCGGGCCGCTGTGACGGCAGGTTCGCCGGATTCACTTGCTAAAAGTCTGGCCCGGCTTGAAGAGATACTCCGGAGTGCTCCGCCGGAAAATGGAACAGCGCATATTGACAGCCGGTCAGGCATCTGCATCGGCAACAACGTACAGCGCTGCAGGGTCGGTTTTCTGTTTCCCGGCCAGGGATCACAGCAGCTCAACATGGCGCGCAGCCTTGTTCTTCGGCATGACTGGGCACAGGATATCGTCCGTGCTGCTGAACAGGCGCTGGACTGGCCCGAAGGAGAACAGCTGACCGACTTTATGTTCCGACCGACGGAAAGAGCACCGGATGCCGCCCGGATAACCCTGTGGCAGGAACAGCTCAAACAGACGGAAATCGCGCAGCCGGCCATCTGTCTGGCCTCTGTGCTCTGGCTGGAGAAACTTGCCCGGCTCGGTATCCGACCGGAGGCTGCAGCCGGACACAGTCTGGGCGAACTGACTGCGTTTCATGCAGCCGGAGCCTATACACGGGAGGATCTGCTCAAGTTTGCCGCCTTCCGGGGGCAGGCAATGGCGCCGCAGCCCGATGCTGCCGGGACAATGGCCAGTCTTGCCTGTTCGGCCGCAACAGCCCGGAGCCTGATCGACCGGACCGACGGCTATGCTGTTACGGCAAACAGAAACAGCCCGTCCCAGACCGTGATTTCCGGTGACATCAACTGCGTAAACCAAGTCTGCCGACTGGCTGAAAAGCAGAACATCACAGCCCGGATCCTGCCGGTTGCCAATGCCTTTCACTCACAATTCGTTGCCTCTGCCGCACAGCAGCTTGCCGAAAGCAAAATTATTCCCGAACTGCCGGAACAACTGACTGCTGCGGTGGTTACCGGGATACAGGAGCGAAAAATTACGGAGGAGACCGATCTTATCCGGCACTTTGCCGATCAGGTTGTGGAACCGGTTGATTTTATCCGCCTGGTGCAGCAGATGCAGAGCCGGTGTGATCTGCTGGTGGAAGTCGGTCCGGGGCAGATACTGACCGGTCTTGTGCATGCAATACGCAGTTCAGATTATCCGGGCAATACGGGTAACGCGGGTACTACAGCTAATGCGGGGAATACCGATGAACCGTCCTGCTGTTTTCCTGTTGAATCCGAACCGGGCCTATCCAGAGATCTGCTTTTCTTTCTGGCTGTCTATTTTGTCCACGGAGGTACTGTCAGTCAGCAGGCCCTGTATGAAGATCGCCTTGTCCGACCGTTTACCCCGGCCGGAGAACGTGTCTTTCTGACCAATCCCTGTGAAGATCCCTTTCCCTCCCGGCCGGAAACCGGCTTTTCCCGGGCAGCCGACATCCTGCCCAGGCCTGAACAGAATAGTCCGACTGAGTCTCTGCTGGCTGGAGCTGCCGGTATCCCCCGGGAAAAGCTGGCAGCGTATCTGGCACAGCGGGGCCGCTTTCTCGGTAGAGTCGTCAGGGCAGACCTGGACAGTATGTCCGGTAACTTCCCGCAGCAGAACGGAACTCCAGAGCTTGGCAACAGACGGCTCCCTTCGGCATCGCTCGGACCGGCATCGGATAATTTTGCAGAACAGCTCTCCATCCCGGAACTCCTCTTTACTCTGATTGAACGGCGGACAGGTTTCCCGCAGGAAAGCCTGTCACCGGACCTGCGCCTGCTGGATGATCTGAATCTTGATTCCATCAAGGCATCCGAACTGATTGCCGAAGCAGCAGGCAAAGCAGGTATTGCAGCGGCAAAACTGAATGTTCCGGAACACGCCAATGCAACCCTGCAGGAACTGACGGATCTTCTTGGCAAAGCAGCCACTCAGGACAGCACGGAGACGAAAGAGGAGGCACAATATCCGGCATGGGTCCGCGACTTCACTATCCGGTATTCACCGGAACCTCTGCCAGCTGAAACGGCATCCGGGAAAAACACTGTCCGCAAGAACGAACAGGTACTTATCCTTTCTGAACCTGAAGAACAGGAACTGGCCGGACATCTCGAACAATATTTTATCCGTTCTTCGGCAAAGGCCGAGTGTGCGCTCTTTGCCGATGTCCGCGCCTCCTCTTCTTCTTTTCTGCACAGATTCACCACGATCATTGCTCTGCTGCCCCGGCAGGCAGCGCATAAAACAGCAGACAGGAAACGCCTTGTCCGGCATGTGATCCGGCTGCACACCATCTTTTCCCATCCCTTCCATACCATCGGGCTGCAGGACAATATCTTTGCAGTTATTCAGTTCGGCGACGGTTTTTTCGGCAGCGGGCCAGTTACGGCTGAGATTGAACGCTGTTCGGCAAAAGCCCTGGCAGCCAGCATGCACCTTGAACGTCCCCACCTCAAGGTGCGAGTTCTCGACTTTTCTCCGCAGCTCCCCCCGGAAAAGCTTTGCAGACACATCATGGCCGAACTGGCCACAGCTGAACCCTACTCTGCAGTCGGATACAGCACCGATGAGATCCGTCGGGTTCCCCGGCCTGTTCTGAAAAACCGTGCCGAGTATACAGCAAGATCAATCACCTGGTCGCCCGGAGATGTTGTCCTGGTTACCGGAGGCGCAAAAGGAATCACTGCGGAATGTGCTCTGGAATTTGCCCGGACCACCACGGTGCAGATGGCTCTGGTGGGCAGTTCCCCCCTGCCGCAGCACAAGGAACAGCATAACGAAATCCTCCGGACGCTCAGCAGATTCAGAAACGCAGGGCTTGCTGCGGAATACTATCAGTGTGACGTCACAGATGCTGATGCGGTCAACAGACTTGTCCGGCAGGTGCGGAACCGCCAGGGCGAGATTACAGGGATCATTCACGGCAGTGCCCTGAATAGGCCCGGAGATCTGGGCAGCGTCTCTGCGAATGAAGCGCTGGAGGAAATTGCGCCCAAACTCTCCGGTGCGCTCAATCTCTGTACTGCTGTCCGGAACTGTCCGATCAAACTGTTTGTCGCGTTTTCGTCCATTACAGGGATATCCGGCATGATGCAGAACGGCTGGTATGCCTTTTCCAACGAGGCCCTCCATCTTCTTGTCCGGCGGTACCGGGAGACCTCGCCGAAAACTGCGGTGCTCAGCATTGCCTTCAGCATCTGGGATGAAGTGGGCATGGGCGTCAGAATGGGCAGTACGGCCCGCCTCGCCCAGATGGGTGTCCAGGCGATTTCCGTCCGCCAGGGAACAGCCCGTTTTCTCCGTCTTATCAGTCATAATCCCGGATCAGGACAGGTTGTTGTCACGGCCCGGACCTCCGACCTGGACACCTTTGCCTTTCCTCCTGCTCCCATACCGGACAACCTGCAGTTTCTCGAAAAAATAACAGCCTACTATCCCGGCATAGAAATTCTCTCCAGAGCGCACCTGAGCCTGGAAAGGGATACGTATATCAGACATCACTGCCGGCGCGGCACCTATCTCTTTCCTGCAGTTTTCGGTCTTGAGGCCATGGCGCAGGCAGTCCGGGCGGTTACCGGCTGCAGCGATTTCTCCTCTGTATCGATTGAGGATATTCAGCTGTCCCATCCGATCACCCTGAACGAAGCCGGTAAGACGGAGATTGAAATCCATGCTCAGGTTCTGGAACAGGAGGAGCAGGGAGCAGACCCGACAGTGCAGGTACAGATCAGAACGGCGCAGACGGATTTCAGGACAGATCACTTTTCCGCAACATTTATTCTGCTGAAGAACCGTCCCCCTGTCCGGCTGAAATTTACCGAACCCGGCCCCCCTCTTGATATCAATCCGGAAACTGACCTGTATACGAAAGAACTGCTTTTTCAGGGCCCGCCGTTTCAGAGAATCAGGCAGATTTTTCAGTTGACTTCAGAACGCTGTCTCTTCACGGCAGCACCGTATCCGGAGTCGGAAAACGAGGAGAACTGGCCCTGGAATATCGGCGATCCTTTTTTCCGGGATGCACTGCTCCAGTCAGGGCAGGTCTCGATTCCCCGTGATCTCTGTCTGCCCAGGAAGATCGAACGCATAGAGCGTTATCC
This sequence comes from Candidatus Electrothrix yaqonensis, assembly GCA_047651235.1. Lineage (GTDB taxonomy): Bacteria > Desulfobacterota > Desulfobulbia > Desulfobulbales > Desulfobulbaceae > Electrothrix > Electrothrix yaqonensis. The sequence goes on along the minus strand of CP178758.1, from coordinate 317,539 downwards.
CGGCACTGTCAAAAAAGATGAACTGCTGTGGGGAAAAGTTGTTCTCGAACGGCGTACTGCAAAAGAAATTTACGGGAAACTGAATGTGTTCAACCGTCAGGGATATCTTGTTGAACGGATAACCGGCTATCTGGCGCATATTCTTGAATATAAAAAAGACAATCCGGCAGCAGAAGACCTGGCCCATCCCGGCCGCCGTGACCGTCAGATCCTGCTGAAGGAACTGACGCGCCGGGAACCGCATCTGCCTGCGCACTGCATTCTTCCGGAAATTAATTCGGATTTTATTCCCGGCTTTGAACGGCTGAACAGACAGGAACGACGGGAGCAGGAACTGCTGCTGCTCAGGAAAACCGTGGAAACTCTGCCGGACTTTCCTGACACACCGACTGAATTTGCCTGGTCGGAAGACGGGAAACCACATCTTTCCAGCCCGTCCGACAGCGGCATTGATCTTTCTCTGACCCATAATCAGGGGACGGTCATCTGCACGGTCGGTCATGATCCGCAAGGATGCGATCTTGAAACCGTGGCGGCCCGCAGTCAGGAAGAATGGACAGCCCTGCTCGGAGCAACAGGTAGTCCCCTGCTTGCCAGGCTGACCGCCCAGGGAGATTCTCTGCGCAGAGCAGGCACCAGAGTCTGGGCAGCCTCGGAAACCTTTTTCAAGGCACGGGCCCGGCGCCCTGATCCTGAATCCATGCACATTGCCAAACGGATTGACGATACGGTGCTGTTCAGATGCAGTGATGAAAATTCAGGCTGCTCCTGTCATATTCTTACCTTTCCGGTCCGTCTGACGCTGCAGGGAGAAAGAATGCTGGCTGTCACCGGCCAAAGGGATTTCCATGATGCCCCCCTGTCGCAGCAGATCCCCATACCGGAAAATCCCGCTGCATGGCCGGAAAATATCGGCAGTTTCCGCCATGAATTCACAACAACGTTTATGGAGGGAAGAGGCCCCGGAGGCAGGGTGTATTTCACCAATATCCCGGTCTGGATGGGAGAGCTGAGAGAACTGGCCCTGAAGCCCGTAGCCGGACTGCTGGTCAGGGATATGAAAAGCGGCAGATGGGGGATGGTGACCAATCATTCATCCTTTACAGCTGATCAGTATCCGGACAGTTATGATACCATGATCGGGAAAGTGCGCCTGCTGGATGATACGGACCTGACAGCTTCCTTCATATCCCTCGGATTCAGCTGGGAAAAGAAACAGCAGGACGGTCAGCTGAGCAGAATAGCCTCCGGCAGGCTGACAACGACCTGGGTCGAAATTCAGGAGCACGGAACAGTCCGGCAGGCTCCTCTGCCTGAGTACCTTCAGGAATATCTTGAATATCTGGAAACGTTATCCCTGGCACAAAACGCTGATGAGATGCGGGAAAAAGAGGAACTGCCGCTTCGTTCCGTGAAGAAAAGCATCACGGCAGCAGGTCCTGCAACCAGAAAATACCTTCTGCATCGGCAGCAGTTTCCGACCTCCAGAGAAGATTCAAACCTGGTCGGGAATATTTATTTTTCTCATTATTACAGCTGGCAGGCCAGAGTCCGTGATCATTATCTGTTTGCCCGGATGCCCGAGCAGATGATCCACCGGGACGCGGAAGGCGAATTCGTCTGTCTACATGCCGAGGTGACCCACCTGCAGGAAGCAATGCCCTTTGAAACCGTTGAGGTCTCAATGTACCTGCACGAGCTGTTTCAGGAAGGGTTCACCCTGTACTTTGAATACTACAGCATCAGTGAAGGAGGGGAAAGGAGGAAACTGGCGCACGGCCGCCATACTGCAGCCTGGGCACTGCTCTGGCCGCACCGTACAGGGAGAATCCGACCCGTGAAAATGCCGAAGAGCTTTCTGCAGCATTTTATGGCGATTATGGACAGCTCCCCCTCTGTATAAGCTCGAAGCAAAAAATACAATGTTATCATGTGTGACCGCAGATATTTCCGCAAAGGTCTGGACAGGCTTGCGCTCAGACTCTCAGAAGACCGGACCGACAAGCTCCTGCGCTACTGCCGGGAACTGGAAAAATGGAGCAGGCGGATCAACCTGATCGCCCGCGACACCACGGCAGCTGATATCGTGGAAAAGCATTTTCTGGATTCTCTGGCTTTGATGCCGCTTATCGCGCAATACAGCAAAGAGACCAGCAGCACCGGAACCACCCTGCTGGATGTGGGGTCCGGTGCCGGGTTTCCGGGGCTGGTGCTGGCTGCGGCAATGCCAAAGCTGCATGTCACGCTGGCCGAACCGAGACAAAAACGGGTTTCTTTTTTACGGCATATTATCAGAACCCTGCAGCTCGGTAATGTTGAGGTTACGGACAAACGGATCGAACCGGGACAGCACCGGGAAGATCAGGAGAAGTTTACGTTTCATTTTATCACCGGCAGGGCTGTTGCTTCTGCAGATATTTTTCTCCCTATGGTGGAAAATATTGCCGCGCAGGATACCATAGTGATTCTGATGAGTGGAAATGACGGAGAGAACAGCTCCCCGGAGAAGCGGCAGAAAGAGCAGAAAGAAATCGGCATTGCAGAAAAATGGGAGCGTATCGGGAAAAAGGAATTTTCCCTGCCTTTTTCCGGTCATCCCAGAGTGCTGACGCTGGTCCGCAGGCGTTCATTGTAGAATATATCGTACCTGACCTGCAGCCTGCAGAAGCTGAAGCCTGAATACTGACGACTCATTTTTTCGCCAGATACTTGACCACAGTGCGAAAGAGGAGTATATGGATAAGAGAAGTAAAAAAAAATACATATGTCCCGGAGGGATTTCTGTCTGCTTAATCAACAAGGAGAAAACACTATGAGAAAATCGGGAAGCGGAAAAGCGGTAACCTGCGGATTGGCCCTCGGATTGGTCGGCTCCGGTCTGCTGTTCACTCATCATGAAGCGCAGGCGGCCCTGGGAGGAAATCCCTACCTGCTTGACAGGATCGATATATCTCTCGGTCTGGAGCAGATGTCCGGTGATATCACCTCCTCCATAGGCGGCGAGATAAACTATAATGAAGGCCCGACAGAGTATGTCCACTTCCCCCTCAGCCAGCTTGAATGGCCGATGGACGTTCTGCTTGTCCGCTTTGATACCGCGTTTACCTTGTCACCGTATTTTCGTCTAAACGGAACTCTGAAAAAGGGCCTGAATGAACCGGATGATCCGCTGATCGACAGAGACTGGCTCTCTCCCACAGGAGGGGTTGATGTCTATTCAGAAAGCAGCATCAGCGAGTTCGACGCCTTTATAGCGGATGTTGACTTTGAATGGGTCTACCTGAATAACGGGCCGTGGAATCTTTATACCGGGGCCGGGTATATGCATCAGGAATTTGAGTACGACGGAAAACTGAAAATGCAGTATTCTCCTACCGGTATGTCTGAGTTTAACTACATCGGCAACGGCACGACAAGTATCAATTATGATACTACCTTTTCCATGCTGTATTTTCTGCTCGGTGCCGACGTGCAGCTGACTCCTGTGTTCAATCTGGCAGGAAAGTTTGCTGTTGCACCGGTGGCATCGGTTGAAGATGAACTGCGGCATCTCTACTATTCCAAGGTATCCACAGGCGACATGGAAGGTTCGGCCTATACGTTCGAGGTGGCGGGTAATTTTCATCTTGCGCCGTGGTGGTTCGTGGAGCTGGGAGCTCAGTATACCAGTATTTCTGTTGACGGAGATCAGAATCAGGTGCTTCGCGGAACACCCTTGGGCAAGATTGATCAGGAGCTGGAAAGTGAGCAGACCTCGGCATATATTTCAATGGGATATTCTTTCTGAGCTGCTCCTTCTCTACAGGTCATATTGGTATCGGACGGCGACAGCCCTCCCTGTTTGCTTCATAAAAAACGTCGTCGTCCGATTATTTTTCCCCTCTCCGACAGGCATCGGCAGCAGAAGGCTACCTATATTGTTGCCCTATACATCCTACATGTCAGGCAGCTGAAAACAGACAGACTCCTCTACGCCTTCCATTTCCCGGACAGTGACTGTCTGATACCTGTTCTGCAGCCAGCGTATCAGGTCGGTGACAAGATATTCAGGGGCAGAGGCCCCGGCTGTTACCCCGAGCCGGTTGATCCCCTGCAGCCAAGCCGGATCGATCTCTTCCGCGTGGTCAATCAGATAGGCCGGAATCCCGTTTTTTCGGGCAACCTCGCGCAGCCGGTTTGAGTTGGAGCTGTTTTTGGAGCCGACCACCAGCAGCAGCTCCACCAAACAGCTCAGCTCCCGGACAGCGGCCTGGCGGTTGGTGGTGGCAAAACAGATATCTGTTCGGGAGGGTTCGCTAATCTCAGGAAACTGCTTCTGCAGAACTGCCAGCATTTCCGCTGTATCGTCGATGCTCAGCGTTGTCTGGGTCACATACCCTACTTTCTTCGGGTCGTCCACCTGAATATTCTGCACTTCTTCCGGTGAAGAGACCACATGCACCGGCCCGGAAGCATGGCCGCAGGTTCCTTCCACCTCCGGGTGTCCTTTATGGCCGATCACGATGATATCATAATTGATGTCATCCAGATGACTGACCCGTCGGTGCACTTTGGAGACTAGAGGACAGGTGGCATCAATGGTGCGGAGGCCCAGACGCAGAGCCTGCTCCGTGACTGCCAGGGAAACCCCGTGGGCACTGAAAATGGTCACTGAACCGGTCGGGATCTCCTCCAATTCCTCGACAAATACAGCCCCTTTTTTTGCCAATCCATTGATCACATGGGTATTATGCACGATTTCGTGCAGAACATACACTGGCGGGCCGTACAGGTCCAGAGCCTTATTGACCACATTGATCGCCCGATGCACCCCGGCGCAGAAACCGCGCGGTCGGGCAAGAATCACCTCCATCTGCCTACTCCTTTTTTTCGTCCTCGAAGGGCACTCCGGCAGCTTCCATTACCCGGACCAAGCCAGCGTCTGCTCCGAGTTTCCGTACGGACAGCATAAAGGTTGAGGGCATCGGCAGAGGCCGTTCTTCATCCAGCAGCCCGACCTCTCTGGCCAGCAGCAGATTTGGAATGGAATGGATTCCTTCGTGGTTGTCACAGATCGTCTGCATACGCAGGCTGTCCGTAATATGGGGGATAAGTTTTTCCGCACAGTTGCGGAGGCGCCGCAGTTCCTCCTCAATGAGCGGGCGGTGCTCACGGGCAAAGAGATTGACCTGCTGATCAGCTGCCTCTGTGCCGTACAGGTTGTTGACCACAGCTCCGGCCAGCCGGATATTCTTCTGTTCCGGCCAGTCTTGGTGCCGCTGCTGCAGATCTTCTTTCAGACGCCGGAAGAGGAGCATCTGCACCAGCGTGACAGCCTGCCGCATAACCGGAATAAGTTTGCTGTCAAATTCGGGTACAGCATCCGTCATGGTCTCCCTGATCGATTCATTCGGTTCATTCTTCGGTTTGTTCATAAAACCATTGTGACAGCAGGATGTTCTGCAAGCCGGGTGTACAGGTCCACCCGCTGCGCATCACTGTGCACATTCATCTGCAGGTTCATGCTGATATACTTACCGTTGCTGGAAGAGCGGGAATCAGACAGCGAGCAGGGCGCATCGCTGAGTTGCTCGGCAGGAATAGCCCGCATGGCTGTCCGATCCGTACCGATGATTTTATAGAGCCAGACACAGGGATATTGAATGTCCGGACCAGCTTTTTTGAGAAGCTGCTGTGGTGCTTTTTCGTTCATGGAATTCTTCTGTCTCCAGGGAATCTCAGCGCAGAGTGTATTTTCAGGAAGCTGTGCGCAAATCTGCGCAATCATTCGGACGGGCAGTCTGCCCTGTCTTTCTTCATCCTCCTATGTTACCATGTTTATATTAACTGCGTAACCCCTATGTTTAATATATAATGAAGCAAAATTTCACTGAGCAGAATATGAGCCAGCGGTCAGTCAGCATATGGACAGGGACAGTACAGCAACCGGCATAAATAATTTTCCTTCTCCTCTGTCAGAAGGATACCTGAAGACCGTCAGTCACAGTCCCGGTGTCTATCAGATGATGGGCAGCAAAGGGGTGCTCTATGTGGGCAAGGCCGCAGACCTGCGTAAACGGCTGGCCCAGTATGCCCATTATTCCGGTCCGCCCCATTTCAGGACTGCAGTCATGCTCTCCCATGTGCGGCGGGTGGAAACCATCCTGACCACCACGGAAAAAGAGGCCCTGATTCTTGAGGCATCGCTGATTAAAAAGTACCGGCCCCGTTATAATGTGATCCTGCGGGATGATAAGAATTATCCGCTCATCAAGGTGACGGTCAAGGACGACTGGCCCCGCGTGTACGTGACCCGCAGGCGGATCAGGGACGGCAACCGCTACTTCGGCCCCTATACCTCCACCTCGGCCATGCGTGCTACACTGCACCTGCTTTTTTCCCTGTTTCCCCTGCGCCGCTGCCGGACCATGCCGAAACTTCACAGACACGGGCGTCCCTGCCTCAACTTTCAGATGAAACGCTGCCTCGGTCCCTGTTGCGGTCTGGTGGATCAGGCGGAATACCAGCGGATGGTCGAGGAGGTTCTGCTGCTTCTGAAGGGAAAAAGCAGGCAGGTGCTTGAGCGGCTGCAGGAAAAAATGCAGGCTGCTGCCGTAGAACTGGCCTTTGAACAGGCAGCTGTGTACCGGGATCAGATCAACGGGCTGAGCAAAACCCTGGAACGGCAGACCGTCGTTGCCGAGCATCAGCTGGATCAGGATATCTTCGGGATGGCCAGAGAAGATGCTTCGGTGGGTATTGCCGTCCTTTTTGTCCGGGCAGGTATGATCAACGGTGCCCAGACCTTTTTTCTTACTGATCCTCTCGGAGAAGATAACCGTATCCTGCGGGAGACCATTCTGCAGTATTACTCTGAGCAACGTCAGCCGCCCCGCGAACTGCTCCTGCCGCTTGCGCCGGAAGATCAGTACCTGATGCAGGAACGGCTTGCCGAACTCCGCCAGGGCCCGGTGCGTGTCCATGTGCCGCAGCGGGGCAGACGGATGCAGCTCATGCAGATGGCAGCAGACAATGCTGCGCAGATCTTTTCCGAACAGCAGAAAAAGCAGCAATCCTGGGACACCTTGGCCGGTTCTCTGCAGAGGATTCTCAAGCTCCGCAACCGGCCGGAGACCATTGAATGTCTGGATATCTCCAACCTGGCAGGCAAACAGGCCGTCGGGTCGCTGGTCTGCTTTGTCTGCGGCGACAAAGAGCCGTCCCGGTTCCGCCATTATCGCATTCGCCGGAAGGATGAGCCGGACGACTATGCCATGATGGAGGAGGTACTGGGCCGCCGTATGAAAATCGGCCAGGAAAAGGAGAACCTGCCGGATATGCTCCTGCTGGATGGCGGCAAGGGGCAGCTGAACATTGCCGTCAATGTCCTGGCCCGCTCCGGCCTGCTCGATCAGATTGATCTGGTGGCCATTGCCAAGGAAAAACAGGAGGAAGGAGAAAAGCTCTTCCGGCCGGGCCGGAAAGATCCGGTGCTGCTGCCGGGTCACTCCCCTGCCCTGCTCTATCTGATGCGGGTCCGCGATGAGGCACACCGCTTCGGCATAACCCTGCACCGTAGGCTGCGCAGCAGAGCTGCCCTGCATTCAGGACTTGACAGGCTGCACGGCGTGGGAAAAAAAAGGAAGAAGGTGCTGCTGAAAACACTGGGAAGTTATCGGCGGATTGCGGCCGCTACAGTTGATGAGCTGACGGCTGTGCCGGGGATCGGCAGGAAAACAGCTGAGTCCCTGTATGCCCAGCTGCATCCGGAATCCGTTTCTGAATAAACTGAAAAACATGAAAAATGACTGACGAAACGTATACATCCCTTTGTATCCTCCTCATCTGATCACCAACGAAAGGACGCCACCAACGAAAGGACGCATGATATGGCTGAGAAAAGTATTCATCCGAGCAGCGAAGAGTATATCGGTGAGTTGTCGGACGGAAAGCGGCACGGTCGCGGGCTGTGCATCTATCCTGATGGGTGCCAGTATGAAGGTGAATGGGTGAATGACCAACGACACGGCCAGGGTACCTATTTTGATGCCAACGGCGGCAGTTTTGCAGGCGAATGGAACAACGGCAAACGGCAAGGGCTGGGATGCATCAAGGGGGCCGGGGAATATTACGGTGACTGGAAAAATGATCAGCGGCACGGCCAAGGCACCTTAACCATGCCGGACGGCACCGTCTACCAGGGGCAGTGGCGGGAGAACAGACGGGAGGGAGATGGAACTCTGACCTGGCCGAACGGGTCAATTCATGAAGGATCATGGCAGGATAACCAGCGGCACGGACAAGGCACTCTGACCCTGAGCAACGGCAGAAAGTATATCGGCAGCTGGCAGAACGACCGCCAGCATGGTCAGGGGACTGTGCTTTTCCCGGACGGCGGCAAATACTTCGGCGCCTTTGAACACGGGCAGCGGCACGGTCACGGCGTATACACCCATCCTGACGGAACCAAATATATCGGGCAGTGGGAGCAGGACAGACGCTGCGGCCAGGGCACCTACACGTATCCCTCCGGCGCTTCCTACACCGGCGGATGGAAAAACGGCAAAAAGCACGGACCGGGAACCCTTGTTTATGCGGACGGTGCCAAATACGAAGGCGAGTGGCAGAAGGATATGCGCCATGGCAAAGGCACCTATACCTATCCCGACGGCAGCAGCTACAGCGGAGAATGGCACGAGGATGCAAAAGACGGCTACGGTACCTTCATGTACTCAGAAGGAGATCAGTATATCGGTGAATGGGGCGATGATAAAAAATACGGCACCGGCACCTATACTACGGCGAAAGGCAGCAAATACACCGGTGACTGGCAGGACGATCAGATGCATGGGGAGGGGATCTACTCTTCTGCTGAGGGAGAACGGTATGAGGGGGGCTTTCAGGAAAATAAACGGCATGGTACCGGGGAATTCATCTTTCTTTCCGGCAACTGCTATTCCGGTCAGTGGGTGAAAGGGGATATGGAAGGCACAGGCACGTTAACTATGCCTGACGGCACGAAATACGAAGGCGAGTGGAAAAACGGCTTTATGCAGGGCAAAGGAACCCTTTCTTTTCCCGATGGAACAGTCTATACAGGAGAATGGCAACGAGATAAAAAACACGGGAATGGAACCTGCACCTATCCTGACGGCGGCACATATAAAGGTGAATGGCTGAACGACACCCGACATGGCCGGGGCATCTGCACCTATGCGGACGGGGCTGTGTACAAGGGTGAATGGGAGAACGGAAAACGGCACGGCACCGGGAGCTACACGGACCTGGACAAGGACAAATATACCGGCAAATGGGAAAATGACCGGAAGAACGGCAAAGGCGTTCTGGTCTTTGCCAACGGCAGCGTCAAAAAAGGCTACTGGCTCAACGATAAGTACAGCAGCGGAAAGAAACAGAAAGACCGGGAAACCAGAGATAAGGACTTCCTGGATACGTTAGGGGATGACCTGTCAGATGCGGCTGATATGGTTGACTGATTTGCCTGACAAAGCCCTGCCACCAATTTACGGTAAATTCTTCCCTTTTTCCGCAGTCATCCGGAGTAGTTAATCCCTACAAAGGAGCAACCGAGCAGAATAATGAATCTCTCTTGGTTTGAGAAAATAACCCAGCAGTTGACTAACCCACTGGTGCTGGTGATGTTTATCCTCTCCGTGCTGTCCACGCTGTATCCGATCCTCAAGATTAATCGGTATCGGCCTGTTGAGGCTATGCGGCATGTGTAGGGGGTGCAGGTAAAAAAAACATGCTGTCTGAAGAAGTTGCGTCTTTTTCTGTAACAGGCTGGAAGGATTCCACCCTGTAAATTACCTTGACCAAGAGATGATGGACCGGCAACGGAAATGGATTCGCAGGGTAGTTATCGCTGGCCTTCTTGCCGGTATCGCTCTGCTTGCGGCGTTTAAGTGGCAGGACGGCCTTCGGTTGTTGATCTATCACAAGCCTGTTCAATATGATCGGTCCTTCGAATCGGTCATTGCCGAGGCGGACCGAATCGTTGTCCGGGGCGACGGTTTCGACTGCTGTGGCCCTGTAGACGAAACCGCTGTTCTCTTTATCGTAACCGAACCGGAGGAGATTGCGGATGTGGCAAGGCATATCCGTTTTGTACCGAGAACCACCACCAACTCGCTTTCGGAAACCTGCATGTGTTGCGGCGGCCCAGGTATTGATTGGTACAAAGGCGAGAAGCGCGTTGCCCTCACAGCCATGCAGCACGGTCACGCCATTCGCTGGCGCGGATTCTCCACCATGCGCATTATCGGATTCCGTATCGGATACGGCGACGGTCCGCTGACCGAAGAATCTCAGGCATGGTTGAAGGGATGGTTTCGATTACACGATGTTGAAGTGGAGGAAGAGGAAAAATTTGTGCCGAACGAGATCTTTTGATGACTGGACAATTGAAATAGAAATATCGAAAAGGAAAATGTGATGACCTTTGATGAATTATTGAAAAGCCGACGATCCGTAAGAAAGTACCAGGACAAACCCGTTGCAATTGAGCTTATCCGGGAGATGATCAAGGAAAGCACGCTTGCCCCCAATGCAGGGAATGAGCAGTCGTGGAAATTTATCATCGTCAATAACAAAGAAATGCTAAAGAAAATCTCGGACGAGAGCAAGAAAAACATCCTGGCCCGCATTGCCGCGAATCCCGATGATTATGCAAAGAAATACCAGGGGATATTGGAGAATGAATCCTTCAATGTCTTTTACAACGCGCCGTGCCTGGTGATGATTCTCGGACTTTCTCATCTGAAGAATCTCTCTGTCGATTGTGCCCTGGCAGCCGGTTATTTCATGATGGCGGCAAGCTCCAGGGGTCTGGGGACATGCTGGGTGAACCTCGGTACTGAGATACATGACCCGGAGATGCTCAGGGAGCTGGCGATACCGGACAACTGCACCATTGTGGCTCCGATCATTCTGGGCTACCCGGAAAATATCCCTCCTGTGCCCAAGAGAAAGGAAGCGGAGATAATACAAATTATCAGATAACCTGGTTCCGTATTCTTTTTCAGACTGACACAGTATCACGTATACACCTCAAAAAGAGCGTCCTATGAATAAAATTAATCCTCAAGATTTGATTGATAAAAATCCGATATTTGAATCCATGTTTGCTCCGCTTTATTTTAAAGCCTCCGAGACCTTGCGTTCAGACGCAATCATCACCGATACAAAAGCGGTTGAAATGATAGACTTGCTTGATCATGACTTTTCTTATTTCAACAAGAATACGAGTGGACAATTTTTAGTCTCGGTCAGGACAAAAATATTGGACAGTCAGATTGTTGAATTTATAAATAAGACGGAAAACCCTGTGATAGTAAATCTCGGTGCAGGTTTGGATACCCGTTTTAGTCGAATGAATTCGGATAAAATTAAATTCTGGTACGATATTGATTTGCATGAGGCTATTGAATTCAGAAGGAAATTCTATAGCGATACGGAGAAACATACATCTATAGGAAAGTCAGTTCTTGATTATTCATGGATTGATGATATCGAAAAAGATGCTTCGTATAATTATCTGTTTATTGCTGAAGGACTCTTGATGTATCTTCATGAAGATGAAATAAAAAATTTGCTGCGGGAAATAAACAATAATTTTCCTTCATCTATAATGATTTGTGAAGTATTCCATACCAAACTGGTGAACTATAATGTTAAGAACAAAGCGAAAAACAAAGATATCAGCTTCACCTGGGGTATTTCCGATACAGACGATTTGAAATTATTACATTCTGATATCATCGTAGAAGATGAATGGAATATGTTTGACTATCATAAAAACAGGCAAAAAATATTCGTCAGACTGCTTGTTCGTCTTTCTCCGAAATTCAGAAACATGGTGAAACTTGTCAAAATAAGATTCAACAAGAATAACAATGGATAAAAACAAACCGAGCATGACGGCCCGAAAGGTCGCCATGAACATCGTAACTCTTGGATCACAACCCGGAATGGACAAGGTTCTTCCGCACGGGATTGTTGATGCCACCGCAAGGTTGCTTGTTGCATCAGGTGCTGCCGGGGAAACAACTGTCCGCTGGGCCCGCTCTCCCAGAATGATCGCTGTGTATCAAGCCTTTGACTGGATGCTGCCAGGGCAGTTTGCTGGTGCCCAAGCTGGAGCTTAGGAACCAGAGTTTATTAAATGCAAACACATAATTCGAAAACTACAGGGTGAAACGAGGAGATTTGTTATGAATTGCAGATTGTCTATCATGTTAATACTGTTAATAACCATTGCTGGTTGTACAAAACCAAATTTTATCTTTCAGGATTATAATTCCGACCAGATAATCCATTTCAGCCAAGTGAAAAATTTCGAGGAATTATCTAACTATGTTGTTTATTTAAATGAAGGAGATACTATCTCATTAAAAATAACACTGGACAGTAAATTACTTGATATTGTTCACGAAGATATTCACCTGAAACTCAAACAAAAAGTATATTTCAGAATAAAAATACCAGAAGGTATAAATGAGAAGGATATAAATGAAATGAGTGAGAAAGATAGGCAGAATTTTTTTCAAAATTTCATCATCTATCTCAGTTTAGATACAAAAAAATGGGCTCCATACACTGACCTCAAAGCTGTATCCCAACTATTTGGGATAAAAGGGGGTTCATTTTCATTTGGCATGGGAGTGGTAAGAGATAAAGGTTTGGAAATATTTCTAAATGCAAAAACAAACAGCATTTCACGTAAGGCAACCGGCCGCAAGTGAGTTGGCCGACTCCACCTCAGCTGGAAGAAAGGCAAGTAAAATTATGAAGGTGCGGGAAGCCCAAGATCGACTGTTGAACTCAAACATTAATTATAACAATTAAGGTATGACTGGAATCAGGCAAATATTGTTTTGCTGTATGGTTGTTATTCTGTTTGTTGGCTCCGCTTGCTCTAAAAAGCAAATAGAAGGGGTTTTGGATGATATTTCCAGGGATACTTATGAAAAAAATGCAAGAGAGCAACATCTTGAAAACTTGGGCGATCCTGCTTACGAAGAACTCCCGACATATGATCAATATCAAAAAGAAAGAAAAAAAGTTGATGCCACCAGAAGAAGCAGCAATTGAAACGAGAAATTCCATGGCAGATTCAAAATTGAGAATGTCTATCGCTCTTGGGTCGGTTGCTATTCTTCTGCTCATAGAGTTCAATTTTTTCCACGACTTTTTTTTCCCGGTTCGATTTCTATGGAATCAAGGTAGGCTGATTGAGATCTTCCTGTCGTTGCTTTTGTTCTTCTGGAGTATGCTGGGCACATTTCTATTGTTCTTTAGCGGCCGCAGTATTTTTCGAAAAATAACCTTACCGTTATTCCTGTTTTTCTTTCTTTTTAATATTGGTTCGTTCAACATCGCAAACTCGCCTTTGGATTTCCAACAGGCAGATATGATCGTGGGATATTTTCAATGGTGGTTTTGGGAAATGATTGAAAATTATGGTTTAGCGGCACTGCCGTTTTTAATCATTCTTATCCCGGTTATCATTTTCGTCGAACGGGTGCCCAAACTTTTAAAATTAAACATCCCTCGAAAGGCCTATCTCGTACCGATAAGTGCAGCGATACTTGTCGTTATTAATTTGCAATACAGTAATGGCCTGATTGACCGATACCCCTCCTTTTTCAGGGTACCAGCCATGCTTATATTTGCCAGCCAGAGTCTTCTCTACGACGGTAAACGATCTACAATTCCTTACTCAGGTTCTTTTGAGGCTCAGGTTGAAAAAATCGTTCTGATTGTGGATGAAAGTATCCGGGCGGACATTTTGGGAATCAATAAATTCGAAAAAGACACCACACCCTATCTTCGCTCTCTGGAAAGTGGGCTCGTGAATTTTGGGTTAGCCTCATCGTCGTCAAACTGCAGTGATTATTCTAACCTCGTTCTCAGGACAGGGGTGAAAAAAGAGGAAATCCCAGACGACAAGCAAATGAGCTTGAAGAATCCTTCGATCTGGCAATTTACCAGGAAGGCCGGGTATCACAATGTATACTTGGATGCCCAGAGCGCGGAGGAGTGGGATAACTATCAAAACTTCATGAATGAACACGAGGCTTCATTCGTAGACCAGATAACCAGAGATCGCCAGAAAGTTGCCTACGAAAGCGATGGGGTATCACGCGAAAAGTTAATAGCTCTTCTCAAACAGCCTGGTAAGACCTTTATCATCCTTAACAAATACGGACTTCATTTTCCGTATTTTCGGAGCTATCCAAAAGAATACAATATTTTCACCCCGGCACTTGAGCGAGGCGAACCAATGAATGATAGAGAAAAATAGACCTCCTGCAAAACTTGGTGATTTGACAGAAACGGCGGATGCTGATATTTTTTCGGTCACTTTTTCGATTATCAACCCCGGAGGTCTGAAAATCATGCTCACATTCGAAAAACTCTCCCGCCGCCCTGAAACATTCCGCCGTCTGACCGGTGTCGATATTGATCTTTTCAACGGAATGACGGAAAAGATCCGCCCTTTATGGGAAGAGCGGAGAGATAATTTTGAAAAGGGCGGGAGAAAGCACAACTTGGAAGGAGCTGAAAACCACCTTCTCGCCATGCTCCTGCGAAGTCTTCGCTTATCTATTACCGTTGTTACGTGACATATGAGTTCCTCAGTTTTTTCTTCGATTCCGATGAGACGACGGTGATGCGCGCAGTGAAACGGATGGAAAAAATCGCGGTACGGGTGATTCATATTGAAAAAAAGCGTGAAATCACACGGGAAGATGCGGAATACCTGATAATCGATGCGACGGAACAGCCGGTTCAGCGCCTGAAGAAAGGACAGAAGAAGTATTACAGCGGAAAGAAGGGAAAACACACGCTCGGAACGCAGTTTACCGCCGGTCCCGACGGACGGATTTTTTCGGTTTCGGCGTCGTATCCCGGAAGTGTTCATGATTTCAGGATATATAAGGAACAGAAGGGGCGGGAGCGTTTTCACGGTATTCCGAAGAAGGCCGACAGCGGATATCAGGGAATCGCGGCATATGACCGGCGCGCCGAAATTCCCTTTAAAAAGCCCCGGAACGGTGAACTGACCGCCGAACAGAAGGCATATAATCTTGATTTATCGAAAAAACGTATCAAAGTTGAGCATGTCATAAGAGAGGTGAAGGTATTTAAAATCATGTCGGAAACATACCGGAACAGGCTTAAAGGCCATAATATAAAGAAAAATATCATATCCGGCATAGTGAATATGAAGGTTGCGGCACGGAAAATGAAGAAAGCTGCCTGAAGCGGAAAATTTTGAAAAAGGGAAAAACCTCACCGCCTGAGAAGAACAGGCAGTTCTGCAGGAGGTCTAATCTCTAAATTCCTTTATGAATGGCTTGCGCTGGGGCGTTGATGACTGGTTTAAAGATTTGCTGGCCGAAAGTGGAGAGTTCAGGTCTTACGTCATTATTTATACCAGTGATCATGGGCAGAACATAGTCGACGACGGTACGCTTGCCACTCACTGTCGGCCGAGAGCAAATCGTTTCGAGGGTATTGTGCCAATGATGATTTTCTCCAATAACGAAGTTGTTCTGAAAAAATTTAAGGCAGCCCACGAGACCAATTACAACAAGACGAGCCATTTTCAGATATTCCCAACGATCATTAGACTCGCCGGTTACAAAGGCTCGTGGGTCAGAAACCATTACGGAGCATCTCTGATCGAGCCACCCGGGACCATGCCGGAATTTTTTGTGGGAGACCTCTATGGTCGTGGTTCAGTCAGGCAATGGGTCTCAATATACCCCTCAGAGGCAGAAAACGATTAGGGGATTTTCAGGAAAATCACCCAACGAAAACATCCTGCACACACTCAAATCCATCTTATTTTGGAGGATGACATGTCAGCAAAGGCGGTTAATGAAGAGGCAGTTCAAACAGTATCCCCACGCCAGTGGATTAGGTTAACTGTGGTTTATCTACTTATTCCGCTGGCTTTATTTATATGTGGCGGGGATCTTGGCTGGTGGGAGGCGTGGCTATATTCCCTCCTGATCTTGGCCGCAGGTATTGGTGGCCGCAGGTGGGCGGAACAGCGAAATCCAGGATTAACAGCTGAACGACAAAATATGGAGAAAGTCCAAGGCGCGAAAGCTTGGGACAAAGTACTTGCACCATTGATGGCACTGAGTGTGAGTTTCCCACTTGTCATTGTGGCCGGGTTAGATCATCGTTTTGGCTGGTCACCCGTATTCCCGTTGTGGCTCATCATGCTCGGTTTCCTTTTGATCTCGATCGGATACGCTTTCGCTGAGTGGGCATTGATAGAGAATCGCTTTTTCTCCAGCGTGGTGCGTATTCAGGTGGACCGAGGGCATGTAGTGTGTGACAGTGGTCCCTATCGGATTGTGCGACATCCGGGCTATGCCGGAAATATGTTGGCACTTCCAGGTATTGTTCTTGCTTTAGGTTCAGTGTGGACATTGATTCCAGTAGTCATAGCCATAATAATCGCCGTGATAAGAACGAAAATAGAAGACAGAACGCTTCATGAAGAATTGAGAGGATATAAAGTATATGTACGACGGGTACGATATAGGTTGATTCCTGGAATATATTAATTTGTAAGCAGTTATCATGCTGCCCAGACAACCACTTGTGCCGACCCAAAAAGCAGGGCGGCACAGCTAAACGTTATGTGTTTTTAATCATAACCCACAAGGCAAATTTTCTTATCAAGGAGTTCATATGGCGATAAAATCATTAATTAAATTCTTTTCGAACACACCTGTAATGCTGATGCTCCGTATCGGCAAATTAACTAAAGAGACCTGTCGTACAGGTTTTGTCTTAACGGCAATTTCTGAAGGCATGTATGATATCATGCAATCTAAGCCTGCTACATTTGAGGAAATACAAAAATTATTTCAATCGGATTTCAATTCTGAAGGCCTCAGGGCGTGGCTCGATTTAGGTGTCAGTCTTGGTGAACTTAAAAAAAGCGCCAGGGGGTATTCCATTAAAGGCAAACTCTCTAAAGAACTTGTAAAGCCATCCAATGATACATGGCATGCGTTTTTACAAGTACGATCTGAGGTTTTTTATAATTTTATTGTTAATACACCTTCAATGCTCAAAAAAAATATGCAGTTTAAATACAGCGAAGCTCATGGGGAACTAGTTGCCAGATCCTCACGAACACTTGAGCCTGTTTTGCTTGATGTTGTTGATAAAATTATACCCAAAAGCAAACCCTATCGATTGTTGGAGGTCGGTTGTGGCTCAGGAATTTATATTAAACGTGCCTGTGAACTGAATCCCTTATTAACTGCGGTTGGCTTGGAAGTTCAGCAAAGCGTTGCGGATTTCGCAAGAGAAAATATTAAAACCTGGGACTTTGAAGATCGCGTCGATATTGAAAATACAGATATTCGAAAATATGAAAGCAAGTCAGATTTTGATCTGGTTACATTTTATAATCTTATCTATTACTTCCCTCTTGATGAAAGAATTGATCTTTTAAAAGAACTTGGGGAGCATTTAAAGCCCGGTGGCGAATTAATATTAACAAGTATGTGTAAGGGGAAGGATCCATCTCTGAGTCTTATGAATTTATGGACCTCCATGACAGATGGCTACGGCCCTCTTCCTAGTCCAAAGCAAATACATGATCAGCTAAAAAAAGCAGGCTATCGTAAAATTAAAAGTGAAATGCTGATTCCGTCGTTTGTATTATTCAGGGTTACTAGATAGGCTACGGCAAAACGACCTCATCCAATCAGAATCTCGGTGGATAACATTATGACATTTAAAGAGTTACTCAAGAATCGACGCTCCGTAGGGAAATACCAGGACAAACCTGTAGCTGTCGATCTTATCCAGGAGATGATCAAGGAAAGCACGCTTGCCCCCAATGCAGGGAACGAGCAGCCCTGGAAGTTTATCATCGTTAACAACAGGGAGATGCTGCAGAAAATCTCGGACGAGAGCAAGAAAAACATCCTGGCCCGCATTGCCGCCAATCCCGATGATTATGCCAAGAAATACCAAGGGATGCTGGAGAATGAATCGTTCAATGTCTTCTACAATGCGCCATGTCTGGTGATGATTCTCGGACTTTCTCATCTGAAGAATCTCTCTGTCGATTGTGCCTTGGCAGCCAGTTATTTCATGATGGCGGCAAGCTCCAGAGGCTTGGGAACATGCTGGGTGAATCTCGGCACTGAGATACATGACCCAGAGATGCTGAAGGAGCTGGCGATACCGGACAACTGTACAATTGTTGCCCCGATCATCCTGGGCTACCCGGAAAACATCCCTCCTGTGCCCAAGAGAAAGGAAGCTGAAATCGTAAAAATTATCAGATGAAGCACAACAAACCGAGCATGACGGCCCGCAAGGTCGCTCTGAACATTGTCACTCTTGGCTCTCAACCCGGAATGGACGCGGTTCTTCCGCACGGGATTGTTGATGCCACGGCACAGTTACTTGTTGCATCAGGTGCTGCCGGGGAAAGGACAGTCCGGTTGGCCCGCTCTCCCAGAATGATTGCTGTGTATGAAGCCTTTGACTGGATGTTGCCGGGTCAGTTTGAGGCATTTGCCCATCGCAAGGCCTTCTGTGAACAGCAGGTACGAGACAGTATCAGCAGCGGAGCGACCCAGGTGCTTGTCCTCGGAGCAGGATATGATACCCTGTGCTGTCGATTGGCACCGGAGTTTCCGGGCGTACATTTTTTTGAAATTGATCATCCGGCCACATCTTCTCTGAAACAGAAAGGGATTGAGGCGTTAGGAGCAAGTGAGAATTTGCATCTGATCGCTGAGGATTTGGGTGAGAGGGAACTGTCTGATGTGCTGGGAACAAATGCGAATTGGGACGTAACTGCGCAAAGCGTTATCCTTGCCGAAGGGCTTGTCATGTATTTACCAACGGAAGCTGTGCAATCCTTGTTCAGGCAATGCGCGGCAAGTGTCGGTCAGGGATCGCGCATCGCCTTTTCCTACATTCCCAGCGGCGAAGATGGTCGGCCATATGTGGGGAGGTGGACCGGGTTGATGCTTTGGCTGCAAAGAGTTGTCGGCGAGCCGTGGGTGTGGAGTATCCGGCCTGAAGAGCTTTCGTCGTTCTTGCAGAAACATAGCTGGAGAGAGGCACCGGAATTAATCAAGGGGTCAGATCGACACGGGGTGGAGTTTTTTGCTGTTGCGGCGGTGTGATTTAAGTGGTTGGCTGAGGGCTGGAAGGAGAAAATGCGGCGAGCTGTTGCTGGCAATAGGATAGAACGTTATCACTTTTTAATTACTGTTATGTTTTTTTTTGATCAATATTGAAATGACTATCACTCGCACACTCTACAGTGGATTCCAAAGCAAAGACGGACTGTTAGAATCTGGAAGGCTTGTTAAGCCATCTTGCTTTTTGACACAGTCCTTGTTTCTGATTCGGCGATTATACCATGCCTTATTGATTCGGTAGGATCGACTGGGACTCTGCGCCTTTTGGAGGAAGGACGATTGGCTCTGGCAGGAGGTATCCCTAACGCCCAAGGCACATACGACTATAAAAAACCTGGTTTTTTTCAAAATCGACCATTGGATCGTCCACTCCGGTACGGATTCGAAACCATCTTTGTAGATCCAAAAAATCCGAATAACCCTTCAGTTGAAGAACGAATAGCGAAAGATATCGCCAAAACCAAAAGAAATCCAGGGATTGATAGTGGGAAGCTATCACGGATTCAGGGTCGCATACTTGAAACTCTGCGTTTTATTGATCCTGCGTCGCTTAAAACAATTGATGCTTTCAGAACGGATATCGCGAATAAAGAGAATATTCTCAAACGACTGTTCATTGACTACTTAAAGCGGACAACTAACTTTTCAGTAGATCATGCGAAAGTTGAGTTAAATGTTGAAGAAGTGTCAGATGAAGTATTTGAAGTAACAACAAACCTTGGAGATTTACTCGGTTTAGGTGGAGAAGAAATACATGAGATGATAAAAAAGCCTTTTTTTGGTGTTACTGGTACAAACCTGCAATTACTTCGAATGCAAGCAGTTGGTGCGGCTTCAGGTCTTACTCCCCTGCAGGTTGATTTTATTGCTGATCGCATTGATTTTACGTCTAATATCCATTTGCAGTCTGATTTCCGTCATGAATTCACTAGAATTAGAGAGATAGCAGAAGTGCCAGTTTTAGATGCTGGACTGAAAGTGGATGTAGATATGTTGCTTCGACTTAGAGATAGTGATGAAGCGCGAATACTTCGTGATTGGCTTCATGATTCGACCAA
The DNA here is from genome assembly GCA_047651235.1 of Candidatus Electrothrix yaqonensis. Taxonomy (GTDB): domain Bacteria; phylum Desulfobacterota; class Desulfobulbia; order Desulfobulbales; family Desulfobulbaceae; genus Electrothrix; species Electrothrix yaqonensis. The sequence continues at coordinate 297,276 of CP178758.1, read as the reverse complement.
GCTTACCGATGAAGAAGTAAAAGATTTATTGGGAGGGTGGAAACAGAAAATAGGAGAAGTACTGAAAACAAAAAAAGCAAAGAGCGTTCGATGGCTGGCATCAACCGGTATAGGAATTGCGGAGCCAATTTCCGGTATGGTCATAGGTGGGTTAGATCAGTTTCTTGGAAAGTTCCTTCCAGGGATGGGACCAATAGGTTTTATTATCGGCGACTACAAAAGATATTTAGATAAGCAATCCAGGAACTAGACGAAGTTATTATTTTCAGAGGACTGGCTTTACTGGTACCCAAGCTCCGATTGGGCCACTGATACCGTGAAGCTCCGCTTCAGAAACAAGGATTTCCAAGCTGGAGCTTGAAAATCAGGAGAAAAACGTGAACACTGATATAGAAAAATTCTGCGGTCTGATTAGAAAAAGATCCAAAGAAAACCAAACAGCTCTGCGCTCATTTTCATCTGTACACAGTGTGTTGAGCCCCGCATTTTCAATTCTTCGTCAAGAATTGGACTCAATGGTTAGAGTGATATATCTTCTCTCCATTGCAGATCTATATGAACGCTACCGACTTGTAAACCTTACGCTAAGTGGTAAACAATGGAGAGTTCTTACGCATAAAGGAAAATGGAAAAAAGTGACAGACCGAGATATGGTCGATTTGGCCCAGCAACTGCAAGGATGGACACAATCGGTGTATAAATTTGGATGCGCATTCGTTCATCTCTCTGATTTTCACAATCACTCTTCGGAAAATCCCTTTGAAAAACTTGAGAAATCGGAGCAACAAGATGTCCTTTCGCATATGCGCTACTATCACGGTGGTCCTCTAGGAGATAATCTTACTATGGAGGAGCTTTCACATTATTTGCCAGACGTACTGAAAAAAATTTCAGGCAACCTTGAGTGCTACCTGCAACAACTTGAGGAAGATGAGACTATCGATGAGTGTTAGCAACACAATATAAAAACGAAGACATTTTTCATGAAACCACAAAACATCTTGATCAGAGACGAAAAAGACACAGACCACAGCGTCATCTCAGATGTGACGCAAGCAGCGTTCGAGACGCTGGAGATCAGCAACCACACTGAACAATTCATCATTGAGGCATTACGAACTGCCAATGCCCTGACAATCTCATTGGTTGCGGAAATAGACGACCGTGTTGTAGGCCATATTGCCTTCTCTCCTGTCACCATGTCGGACGGCAGCACAGACTGGTACGGGTGCGATTACAAGTGCGGTTTTATCAATTACGGGATGCATGAGAGCGTATTTTTCTGTTACTTTGATTTCTTTGAGAAAGAAACAGCAAGTAATCAGGATGCTGTGTTGTCCGTTCGTATAATATTATCCCGGAGAAGATATTTATGTCCTCACTGTCACAGGAAGATAAGGAATTGCTCAATCAATTGAACCGTCAGCCAAATCTGAAAACGCGTATTCAAGCTATTCTTTCTATAGCCGGTGATGACGGAGACGGGATTGTAAAAGCTGATGAGGCCGAAAGTAGGGTCATTGAGGAAGTTCGCCGGATGGGTAATGAGGTGCTCAGCGGATGGGCGGAGAGTCGAATTGAAAAATCCGGGGCAGCTCTTCCGACGGACGGTAATTGTACCCGTAGCGGTAAAAAAAACACATTGGCACACGACGTTCGGGATAATTCACGTAGTTGAGCAGGAGTACAGACAGCCGGGAAAACGGTACCGGCCGTTCAGCCGAAGTGCCGGAATAACCTGCCGATGCTGCTCGCTGCCTCTGCAGCGTGCCGTAACAGATTTCGGGGCAGACCATTCCTTTGGTCGGGTTCCTGAAAAACTGAAGGAACATTATGGGATAACATTACCGGTAAGTACTGTCCGAAATATCACGGAGACTCACGCCCGACACATACATGAAAGACGTCGATAGGAGAGAATTGAAGAATATCCGTCTATAAAGGGACGGGACTTCGTTATTGCCGAGACGGACGGCAGCATGGTTCCGATTGTCCTGACGGATACAGATGCCAGGGACCGGCGCAAAGGTAAAAAGCACAGCTGGAAAGAAGCACGCCTGAGTATAGCTCATGTTCTCGGTGAAAGGACGCTTAAATTCGGAGTTGCATTTCAGGAAAACGTTGACGAGTCGGGAAAGGTTCTCTTTGATTGCGCCTGCCGTGCGGGATTCGGTCGGGGTACATCTCTGCATTCAGTGGGTGACGGAGCAACGTGGATTTCCGGGCAGGTGAAAAAACAGTTCGGTTCACAGGGACATTACCTTGTCGATTTTTATCATGTTTGTGAATACCTGGAGGCTGCTGCACCGGCATGTTCCGGGAAAGACGGAAAAGGATCATGGGGTAAGCAGCAGAAAGAGCGGCTGAAAAAGGGACAGGAAAAAAAACTGATCGAAGCATTGAAGCCTCATCTTGAGCCGGAAAAGACAGAAGATCAAAATGCACCTGTCCGCTGCTGCCTGCGTTACCTGAGCAACCGTCCGGGGCAGTTCGACTATCCCGATGCTCAACAGCTTGGTTTACCTATCGGTTCTGGAGAAATAGAAAGTGCGCACCGGTATGTCATCCAGGAACGTCTGAAAATAGCCGGCGCATGGTGGACACCGGAAAATGCCCGAATCATGCTTTCCCTGAGAGTTGACCGTGCGGACGGATACTGGGATAAATATTGGGAGAATATAAGCTGGGCAGCGTAAGGTGTCAGAAACCGCACTTTTAATCGCACCCGACTGGTACGGACTCGGCCCGGTTTCCGTGCTCCCGGACGTTCAACGCCAGGGGATCGGCAAGGCACTTATAGAAGAAGGGTTATCACGCTTGCGAGCACTTCAGGCGAAAGGCTGCTGTCTGGTCGGGCACCCGGAATACTACCGACAATTCGGGTTTAAGAATGTTGACGATCTCGCTCTTGAGGGCGTTCCGCAGGAAGTGTTCTTTGCTCTTTCCTTTGACAGTGACATACCTCAGGGCAACGTCATTTTTCATGAAGGATTCAAAGCAACCGGCCCCCAACTGGCTATAGAGCTAGCATTTAACAATCATTGCAGAGTTGATGTTCTGCTAAATAACGAGGAAATACCATGTTTGAAGAATTAGAGAAGATCAACCAAAAACCTGAACCGTTCCAGTATTACACGGCAAGCGACCTGTGGACTGATGAGCATACGTCAAAGCAGATGCTTTCATACCATCTTAATGAGGATGTCGATCTTTCTTCGCGAAACTCGGAGTTTATCAAGCGATCAGTGGAATGGATCGCGGCTGAGTTCAACATCGGCAATAACAACAGGATAGCTGATTTCGGCTGTGGTCCGGGACTCTATGCAACAGCTTTGGCACAACACGGCGCACAAGTGACTGGCATTGATTTTTCTAAGAGATCCATCGACTACGCAAAAGAAGTTGCAGCCCGTGAGCAGTTGAATATCAACTATTTGAACCATAACTACCTGGAATTTGAGGCGGAAGAACAGTTCGACCTTATTGTGATGATTATGTGTGATTTCTGCGCCCTCAGCCCGACGCAACGCAAGATGCTCCTGAGCAAATTCCATAACATGCTGCAACCGGGAGGCTCGGTCCTTCTTGATGTAAACTCCCTCTCAGCCTTCGAACAACGGGAAGAGAGCGCGACATATGAGCTGAATCAACTCAACGGATTCTGGTCGCCGAACAAGTATTACGGCTTTGTGAATACCTTCAAATACGATGAAGAGAAGGTCATCCTGGATAAGTACACAATCATTGAGCCTGAACGCACCAGACAAGTCTACAACTGGTTTCAGCATTTTACCCCTGAAGACCTTGAAAACGAGTTTGTTGCGGCTGGCTTCTCCATCAAAGGGCTGTATTCCGACGTTGCAGGCAGCCCTTATGATCAGAAATCCAGCGAATTTGCAGTGATTGCCAGGAAAGCATGAACCCTTTTATTGATCACACAGCGATTGCATACAGGGAAGACAAATATGGTGGCATCAGAATGAATTTTGAAAATTTGATAATGCTCCCTGTGGTTGGGAACATATTGATTTATTACTTCAAGATGAGGCCTGTTTTGGAAGCCGAAAGAGAATTCAGCTATTACAAGTTTTGGGTTTCGCCGTTTTATGTTTTCTCTACTGTTTTGAAATACCACGATATTTGTAAAAGAAAAAACAAATCGCTAAAATGGTTCCATTTGTTTCAACTGAATTTTGCTTTAATTGTAATTGGATTTATTGTTTTGATATTACAGTAAAATGATACGGATTACATACAAAGAAGACAAATATGGCGGCATCATCATTGATGATACCACCGTTGTTCAAGCTCTTGACGAGTTTGAGAAAGGTCTCGTAAAGCTCATCTCCGATCAGGCCGACAAAAAATTACTATGGATTACTCTACCCATCAGCAAATCACGCTATATCCCTGTATTAACAAAGCACGAATTTACATTTTATGACTGTAATGAAAAGACAATCATTCTGCTCAGGAAATTAACACAGAATCCTGTCATTCCCACCCCGACAAACCACACAATAGGAGTTGGTGCCTTTGTCCGGGACGGAGACAGCATGTTGGTTGTTAAGGACAGGGTATACAGAAAATATAAGCTTCCGGGTGGTTATGTAGACAACGCAGAAAATATCTCACAGGCGGTCACAAGAGAGGTATCTGAAGAAACCGGAATAGATGTGCAGCCGGAGTCTATTGTCTCCATCGGACATTTTTCACCATGCCAGTTTAATGCGTCAAATATTTATTTTATTTGCAAGGCCGTACCGTTATCCACAACGATTCATATTACCGACAGCCAGGAGATACTTGAAGCGCGATGGATAAAGCATTGATGAATATATAAACGCTGAGGATATTCACCCGTATAATAAATTGATTGTCAAAGTTGCTATGGAGAACAGAGGCATGAAACCTGAACCATGTGATTTTTTTACAAGCCTGGACAGTCAACATGAGTTCTTCTCTTAGGCGCAGATAATTTTGAGATGAATGACACAAAACTCCTTTATATTTCGCTCAGTATAATCTTTGTCTTTGCTATCATCAACATTGGAACAGCTAACAACATGAAACCTCATTTTATGTCTCGAATGATACACAACGGATCAGTCAAACTCTACGCTGAAAGCTTTGGCAACAAAGACGATGTTCCGGTCCTGTTGATAGCCGGAGCTATGGCTCCAGCTCTCTTCTGGGAAGACAGCTTCTGCGCAAGACTGGTTGCCAATGGATATTTCGTTATCCGCTTTGACAACCGGGACATGGGCCGCTCAACCCATTTCCCCCAGAACGCACCTGACAGCGGCATTGAGCTTCCCTATTCGATCAATGATATGGTGGACGATGCTGCTGCCGTTCTTGCTGCACACTCAGAGCAACCGGCGCATATCATCGGCCATTCTCTGGGCGGTTCCATTGCCCAGCTCTTTGCTCTGTCGTATCCAAAGCAAACCAGATCAGTGACAGCAGTGAGCAGTCCTATCTTGGCCAAAGGCAATCTGCCCTATGTTGCAACACCTCCTGAGATTACGGAAAAAATCTGGGGGATATTTATGGCAAACCCCATGTACCAGGATTTTGAGAGAGGTGCGCCGGAATTCCTCAAGGTATGGCGTTATCTGAACGGGGACTGGGAGTTTGATAAGGACATGGCCTACCGATATACCGAGGCTATCTATGCCACAGAAACAATCGGCCCGGCCTGGAATCATACCAATGTACAGGCTGGTATCCGGGATATCTGGGAAGAACTGAGCCGTCTCAACAAGTCCCTGCTCTATATTCACGGGGAAAAAGACTATCTTCCGGCCAACCCGGAAAACACAAAGCTCCTTGCCCACTCCCTCGACAATGCGGAAGTTTTCATCATCAAAGGCGGAGGACATGTGTTTTTCAACAAAGAACTCTGGGAGATTCTGAGCAAAAAAATCCTGCAACATATTCAGCAGGGACAGAATCACTAACCTTCCGCAAAAAGATATACAGAGGATATACACCATGTTCACAACAACAACCAAAATAGCCTGGGCCTCACTGATCCGCCGGCGCACCCGTTCAGTCCTGCTGGTGCTGATGATCGCGGTCAGCCTCTGGGGCCTGCTCTTTATGGAAGGGATGACGGCATGACCGAACAGATGATCGGCAAGGACAGGGAGCTGGAAGCACTGCTTGCCGACGCGGGTAAAGAGCTTTGTGCAGCGGCTCAGGCAGGACGGGCTGGTCGCGACTGCCCATTATTCACGCAGCGCGGTGTTGCTCGGTGTCGATCTGGAGGCGGAAGAGCGGCACGGTCGTCTTGGAGGCTATCTGCAGCAGGGGGAATTCAGTTTCGGCACAAAAGGACGGGGCGCGATTATCGGCTATAAGCTGGCTGAAAAGCTGCAGGTCCGGGTCGGCTGACAGCCGGGGAGCAGGATTCGGCTATCTCCTGAGAAGACAGCTTCTGCGCAACGCCAGCAGACCGTCTTCATCTGTCCCGGCGATCACGGCAAAATCAAAGGTATTGATCCGCAGACACAGGTCAAAATCCTCTGCGGGATTCCACGGCTGCTGCGGATCAAAAAAGCGCTCTGCACAGGGGGACGCCTTCAAAGCCGGTCTGACAGCCTGCTCATCAAACGGGAGTTCCAGCAGCAGACTTTCCAGATAATCGGCACACAGATTATCCTCATCCGATGGGGTCTCTGCCTTCCAGCCCATTCTGACCAGCGTGACTGTCTCAGGCGATCTGCTTCTGATATACCGGGCTGTAGCGCGGGCATTGACAAAGGCCCCGGTCAGCACCTCGGAAGCCCTGCGGGCATGGACAACGCCCTGGGTACCGGCATGGGTGGTATGAATGATATTTTTCCCCTGCAGCTCAGCGGACTGCAGCTCAGAGGGTGAGTTGCCGAAATCAAAGCCGTCCAGTCTTCTGCCGCCCCGTTCGCCGATCAGCACGGGACAGGCAACCTGCTCTTTCAGGGTCAGAGCTTCTTCAACTGCCCCGACAGGAAGCACCCGCTCCGCCCCGCCGTGCAGGCAGTAACAGGCTACAGAAAAAGCCCGGAACACGTCAATGATGACCGCAATACCTTCAGCTTCCTCAGCCCCGGCTACAAAATCTTTTTTCCGGATTCTCATCTGAGCACAACTTCCTTCAGTACATTCATCAGGACGCATTCTCCACAGGGCGCGCCCGGCTCCGAAGGACCGGGCGGCAGAAGAATACAACAAAGATCAGCAGGCTTCTTACTTTGTTGAAATCACATTCGCATGCATTTCAATGCCGCGCTCCGTAAAATCCATATCCATCCAGAGCCGCATTGCAGCTTTCTTCATCCCTTCAAGAATGGCCGTAGCCTGGGCATTTTCCGGGCTGTCTGCCGTAACACCAAAATCGGTCATAACATCTCCGATCAACCCGTAATATTTGCCATAGTCAATATCTGCGGCCATAAATCCACGGGAGGCGTCCAAACTGACCTTGTCCAGTCCCTGGGCAATACCTGCTGCCTTTTCTCCGGCATATACAGTCAGGTGCTGGCCATGTATAGCTGCCATGACCGGAAATTGCAGCGGCAACGGCAGAGGAAGCTGCACCGGCGTGCCATCAGCAGGCAGCTGCAGTTCTGCCAGCGGCGGAACCATTGTGCTGGCCATCTGCACCAGTGTTGCCGGATCTTTGGCGGCCAGGCTGATCACGGCGTCAGCCTTTTCAGGCATGGGCATCCCGCTGTTCTCCGGGCTGCTCATGGTCAGCGACAGCAGGGAAAAGGCAATTCCCTGCACACCGGGAGCCATACCTGTAGCCGCACCAATAACAGCCGGCTGCTGCGTCTTGACCTGCGCCTGCATTTCCTGCAGAAAGGAGCAACTGTACTGTTTCTGGGTGATTTCAGTCCAGCGCTGCGTGAGGAACGGCATGAGGTTGTCCAGATTCAGGCCAAGGCCGAATGAGAACACAGGCGGTTCAGGCGAGTTGCGGACGTAGTCAGGCACAACGCCGCGAAGCGAACCCAGTCCGTCCAGCAGTTTTTTATCCTTGCTTTCCACCACCATCAGGGAATCAATATGAGACGGCTTGGCCTTCAGGTCCAGTGCGGTATACCCGATCACCGTCTGCGGCCAGTTCTCGCCGATGGCTGTGAGGTCATTACGGCAGCCCTCCTCCTGCAGGGCTGCCAGAGATTCTGTCGCACCCTGCAGCTGCGGAGCAAGAACCTGGACCATCTTTGCAAGACTGTTGCCCTCTTTTGTGGTCAGTCCGGTGATCAGCTGCTGGTGATCGATATAACTGATCCAGGAAGGCAGAAGCTGATATTTCTTCTGCAGGGCCTCAACCCGTCCGCTCTGCGCCAAAGATTTTTCCGGCTTTTTCTGTCCCAGGGCCAGCGCAAGGGTCTGGTCGCTGTCAACCCCTAAATCCAGCAGGACAACAGCATGGTTGCGTTCACCGTCCACACCTATGATCAGCGTCAGGTGCGGATCTTTCTCCTGCAGCACATAACGCCGAAAGGTTGCCTCACCCAAAGTTTCCGACTTGCCGGTAATTTTGGCATCTGCCTCCAGTCCATCAAGTTTTGCATTGAATTTTTCCGCATCCTGCAGGCTGATGCGCAGCAGCACAGGGGATAGGCCGATGGAATACGAGGCCATAACAGGTTTTTCCTTGATGCCCCAGGCGGTCAGCTCTGTTTCCGGAGAAACAAGGAGGGCATAGTATTCAGCCCAGAGCTGCGCCGCCATCCGCTGTCCTTCAGGAGCTGTTTCCTGAACCGGCGGCAGCATGGTCTTCGGATCAAGCTCCTTCAGCATGCTGAACTGCGCCGCGCTCCACTGCAGGGTCTCTTTCAGCGGAAACGGTTCCAGTCCGCCGGAGAAGAAGATGGTATCCTCCGGCACCAGCTCAAGCATGGAGACATCCAGCTTCACCTCCTGTTTCGGCGGCTCCGGCTTCGGTTGCGATTTCACTTCCTCCTTATCTTTTTTGTCACAGGCAACCAGCAGCAGTGACACCAGAAGAAGCACCAGTACTTTGTTTCTTACAGGTTTCATTGTATTCCTTTCAGTGTTATGGACGGCAGCAGGTTCCTCCTTGGCCGCCGCTCCGTTTACAGGGAATGCTCAATAGACTTTGTCAGCGGATATCATATTGTTGATCCATAAAAATGTCACGATAAATGTCGTGAAAACTGTTCTTACAGATCAAAACGGACATTCCAGCCGTTTGCAAGGATGGCGTTGAACACCGGTGATTTGATTTCCTGCGCTCTGAAGCGGTAATCAGCCGCAGGGGTCTGCTCAAAGAACTTTATAGTCCATTGCGGCCCGGTCTGCACCCGGAAGAAAAAACGCGCCGAACTGAGCAGCCCGGATCTCACTTTGAGCGGGCAGAGAGCAAGGTTGACATGCCGGACCCGATCCCGCATGATCACGGTTCGGAAAGCAGGCAGAAGCTCCAGATGCAGCTCGTATGTCTTCCGCATGCCAGCCAGGGCCATGCGCGGACACCAGTCCGGGTCATCATGGCGCCAGCTGATGCACATCCTGTTCTTCTTTTTTCGGACAGCCACCGGATTAGGGAAATCATTGACAGCAAGCAGGGTGAATTCCAGCAGATCCTGGAGCGCCGGTTCGCCTTTGCCGCAGAAAAACCAGACTCTGCGGAGGATACAGCGCAGCAGAAAGGGAAACGGCAGGAGATACAGCGCTGCCCAAGCAATCAGGGCTGGCAGCAGGTATTCGGACTGAACATAGGGCCAGACCAGAAGCAGGGGCAGCAGGGTGAAGCCGTAGCCGACAGGCACCAGAAGCAGGAGGCCGAAGGTCTTGACACAGCGGAGAAACATGCGCGTGAGTCGGTCGGTTCAGGAAGAAGAATACATCAGCACATCAGAGGCTGCATCAGGCGCGCTCGCAGCTTTGCGGCAGGAACTTCAGGGTACCGGTGAAACTGTCCATGACCGCCTCCATACCGATGGGCAGGGGAACATTGCCCTGCTGATGGCCCACCGGAAATCCGCCCCAGACAGGATACCCGGCCTGGCCGGTCAGTTCAAGGGCCCGCTGCCAGACCTGCTCATTGAGCCGCAGGATTTCCAGCCGGTCATTATGGCCGGGATCAAACACCCCGATAATCAGCCCGGCAAGGTTGTTCAGCACACCGCAGCAGGCAAGATGGGTAAGCATCCGATCCAGCGCGTACACAGGCTCGGCAGTATCTTCCAGAAAGAAAATACTGCCGTCAAACCGGGGCTGCCAGGGGGTCCCGACCAGATGGGTCAGGGTGGTCAGATTGCCGCCGATCAGTCTGCCCTGCCCCATGCCGGAGCGGAGAACTTCCAGGTCGCAGGAAGGCGGTACAGGCGGGAACTGACCACCCAGTATCTCTCGGAACCTATGAAAAGACAGAGCATCAGTCCTCGGCAGAGTGGTGATCATGGGGCCGTGCAGGGTGACCAGCCCGGTTGCTCCGAAAATACCGTTGAGCAGTACAGTCAGATCACTGAAGCCGATCAGCCATTTCGGTTTTGCCCGCAGCAGGTCGGTATTCAGCTGGCCCATGATCCGCAGACAGCCGTAGCCGCCTCTGGCCGCGATCAGCGCCTTGACCTCGTCATCGCTCCAGAGCCGCTGCAGGCTCATGATCCGCTGCCCGTCATCCGCAGCAAGATAGTCCGGGCCGCTGTTGTCAGGCGCATAATGCCGGACCCGCAGATTCAGATCCCGGAGCATCCGGATGCCGTTTTCCAGGGTTGCTGTATCGCGGACAGGTCCGGCCGGATACACAACCCCGACAGTGTCGCCGGGCCGGAGACGCGGGGGAAGAACAGGGCGGAATGAAGGCATGTTGTTCTGATCGGTTGTTGATGTCTGATGATCTCTGCAGAATCGCAGCATTCCTGTAACACCGCATGTCACCAACATAAAGCAGACGGTTCGGATGTGCTGTAAAAAAAGCCGGGGAGCAGGTATTTTTTCGGCTTGAGAGGAGAGATGAGTTACGTGCAGCTGCAATACAGCAATAAAAAAGGCGGAGCCTTACGGCCCCGCCCTGTGTTCAGGAAGAAAGAATATTCAACCGGCAGAATCTGCTTATTTCCACGGGGCAGGGTATAAACCTTCGCTTTCAGGCGGAAATGTCTTTAGCCGATTTTCCTCCGGGTGTACAATAAGTTCTCAGGAATAACAACTGGGAGAAAGCTGATGGACAAAGAGAGATACAGACGTGGTTCTCATACTGTTGCAGATTTCAAATATCATTTTGTGTGGAAGACGAAATACGGTCATCATGTGCTGCAAGATGATATCGCTCTGCGTCTTCGTGAAATAATAATGGAGATATGCGCTCAGAACAAAATGAATATAATCAGCGGTACTATAAGATCTAATCATATACATATCTTGGTAATGCGAATTAGGGGTTAAAGCCAATCCATCCTTCCTGTAGAATATAGCGATTTCAGCTTGAATGAGTATCAATTGCAGGTTAATAACCTATTGATTATAGATGGCTATAAAGTCAAATATTGATTGTCACTCAAATTGAAACTGCTATATGCCGGTGAAGCACCACCTTTACCGACATTGACCGCAGGAGAACAAGATGGATTGGCAGGAAATACTTATAGCACTGTTTTTGTATGTAACCAAGCATTACGACTCCGAACTCTTTATATATTCCGAAATAATGAGCAGTAACAGCAGTCCGAAGTTCAGTGATCCCGAGCTGATAACTGTTTATTTATGGGGGATTATGAACGGATACAGAAAAGTAAAAGACGCTCATAAATATGCCCGGAACCACTTGATCGAATGGTTTCCGGATATACCGGCATATGCGACATATATTCAGCGGCTGAACCGCCTGAGTTCCGTTTTTTCTCATCTGCTTCCCCGGATACAGAATGATTTTACGTTGCCGAACGGATCGGAATTGATTCGGCTGATCGACTCCATGCCGATTATGATCGCGAAGGCTCAACGCAGCGGCAACGCGAAAGTCGCCCGTGAAATCGCCGCCAAAGGATATAATTCAACAAAGAAAACGTATTATTACGGCCTCAAGCTCCACATTCTCGCCGTCAGAAGAAACGGCCGGCTTCCTCTGCCTGATTACATCGGAATTACAGCCGCGAATGAGGCTGATATAGCTGGAGCAGTATAAACTGGATATCCGGGTTCGGCAGGGGGAAATCGCCGCCCTGATCGGTCCCGAACGGGGCAGGAAAAATCACCTTTTTCAACTGCCTGACCGGGATTATCATTTCCCACAGTTATTAGATTTCCATTCCTGTATAACTGTTGAAGATACAAGTTTTTCTACAATTGAACAGCCCTGAGTGGCCACCTAATCCTTCTTTGCCCGGATAAAGCGCATCTGCAGTTCATACAGCACCTTGTCCAGCAACTCCTGTTCTTCTTTTTCCAGGTTCCCGGCAGTCTTTTTTTCCAGCATCACCAGAGTATCGATGGTATGGCGGGTGAGTTCAAGGTCTATGGTTTTCTGTCCGGTTTCAGGGTGGGGCAGTTCGCCGAGATGAAACAGGGCCGTGGTGTTCAGGGAGAGGATAAAGGAGATAAAGGAAACTGCCGGCATAACGCAGTCCCCGTTCCTGCTCTTCCCCCTTCCTTTGGGACATTCGCAATCTTTTTTCCGTTCACTCATTACGTTGTACAGGGTTCAGGGTTGAGGTTTATCAGGATCGGGGATTCCCCCTTTTCTCTGTTTCCGGTTTTCCTGTTCAGCCGGTGTATGCGGGCAGCTCCAGAGCCATTGCATCATCTATATGCTCCAGCTCCATCACCTTACCCAGCAACTCTCTGGAGACTAGCTGATCCGTGTTGATCAGGATGATGTTCCGGCTGCCGCTTTCTTCCTGCCCCACCACCATGCTGGAAATATTCACCCCCCCCATTCCGAGAGATGTTCCCAGTGCACCGATCACGCCGGGAATGTTTTTATTGTAGACCAGAAGCATCGGACCGGCAGGCAGGGCTTCAAGCCGGAAGGAGTTGAAGCGCACCAGGCGCGGTTCTTTGGTGCCGAACACGGTACCGGCCAGCATGTTTTTTCCTTCCGTGGTTTTGACCGTGATCCGCACCAGATTGGTGAAATCCGCATTCCGGCTAGTCTTGGATTCAACAACCTGAATGCCCCGTTCTTCAGCAATCAGCGGCGCATTGACAAAATTCACCGCATCCTGCAGAATCGGCGTGAACAGCCCCTTGAGAAAAGCGACCGTTACCGGATTGGTGTCCTGTTCGGAAAGATCGCCGCTGTATTCCAGGACAACTTCCTGAACGCCGCCCTTGGAAATCTGCATGTGCAGGCAGCCGAGCATCTCGCCCAAGGTAATGTACGGCCCGATCTTGGCCAGCACATCATCACTGACCGAGGGGACATTCACCGCATTACGGACTGCCCCTTTGAGCAGATAATCCGCCATTTGTTCGGCAATGGCCACAGCCACGTTCTCCTGGGCTTCAGAGGTGGAGGCACCGAGATGCGGCGTGCAGATGAAGTTGTTCAGTCCGAGCAGCGGCGTACCTTCCAGGGTTGTCGGCTCCTTCTCAAAAACGTCCAGAGCTGCTCCGGCAATTCTGCCCTCCTGCAGGGCCGCATACAGGGCTTCTTCATCCAGCACACCACCGCGGGCGCAGTCGATGAACATAGCCCCTTCTTTCATGGCGGCAAAAAAGTCCGTGGACAGCAGATGCTTGGTATCCTTGGTCAACGGCGTATGCACGGAAATAAAATCTGCCCGTTCAGCCAGCTCCAAAAGCTCAACCCGCTCGATGCCGAGTTTTTTCACCAGATCGTCCGGCATAAACGGGTCATAGGCAATCACCTTCATCCGCAGGCCCTGGGCCCGGCTGGCAACAATGGAGCCGATCCTGCCGATCCCCACAATACCCAGGATTTTTCCGGTGACCTCACGGCCCATGAAGCTCTTTTTCTCCCACTTGCCTGCTTTCATGGACGCTGTGGCTTGGGGAATATTCCTGGCCAGGGACATCATCATGGCAACGGCATGTTCAGCAGCTGTGGTTGCGTTGCCGTCCGGCGCATTCATCACCACGACGCCCTTTTCACTGGCTGCGGGAATATCCACGTTGTCCAGCCCGATACCGGCCCGCCCGACCACCTTGAGTTTCGTGGCCGCCTCAATGATATCCTTGCGCACCTTGGTGGCGCTGCGGATTACCAGCCCGTCGTAATCAGGGATAATTGCCCTGAGTTCTTCCGGCGGCAGGCCGGTTTTTACATCTACCTCAAGCCCGGCTTTTTTCAGAATTTCTTCACCAACGGGCGCAAGGTTGTCACTGATAAGTACTTTCATTTTTCCCCCTGATACTCCTGCTTCGTTGAAATATTCAGACACAAAATATATTGATTTTTATAGGCAAAGCAAGCACTATAACGGGATTCCGGCGTACAGACAATATTAAAATCCAGCTGGCGTATGCTTTGGGGAAGGAATTTTCCCTCATATACCGATCTCACGTACAAATTAACCGCCCTTGGTGCTGCCTGCACCTATAATCCGGAAAGGTCAGAGGATTGACAGCGGAGAGGACTGCAGGTATTATGAAGCTGCACTGCCGTCATCCGAAAGTAATGATCAGGAGAGAATATGTGTCAGTTAAACGTAGTGGTGGAGCAGGAAGGAAAGCAGGAAACTGTTATGGAGGCAGTTACCGGTCTGGAGGTTACAGACAAAGGAATTATCCTCCGTACCTATTTTGAAGAACCCATGACCATCAGTGACGCACACATCAGAAGCATTGACTTTCTGGGTGGTTCCGTAGTACTGACCCGCGATAATGCTGGCAGCCGTTGAACAACAACCTGAATATGAAGGACTCTGAACGATGAATGATATTGATAAATTACGTGTTATGCTGCCCCACTGGATAGAACATAACCAGGGACACGCCCGGGAATTTTCCCAATGGGCGGAAAAACTGGCCAGCGATGCCCCGGAGACCGCAGCCCTGCTGCACAAGGCCGTGCATTCCCTGCAGGAGGCACAGAACAGCCTCGAAGAAGCTCTGCAGAAGGCAGGCGGTCCTCTTGCCGATCACAAGCATCAAGATCATGGACATCATCATGCCGGTCACCATCACTCATAATCCCATTCATAACCATACCTCATAACTCGCCCTGATAGCGGCTCCATCCGCCTGTCGCCGGATTATACTGATAATTCAGCTCAAGCTGATAGACGCTGCCCCGTTTCCGCTCTGCGCAGCTTATCGTATAGAGAAGATGTCCGTTCATCACTCTGATAAAGGTAATCTGCGGACGGCTCAACTCGGAAGATTTTGTTGAAGGGTAGGCCCTTCTAAAAATGGCCTCGTAGTTTTTCTTCAGCCATTCCTGGGTGCTGTTCTTGGCTTCCTTCAGGCTCTGCTCTTTAATTTTTTTGCGGATATATTTTTTGATTCCGATCAGATTATCATCTTTCGCAACTCTGGAGGAAGAAATAATTTTCAAAATCCCCTTATACTTTGCCAGGGACTTCTTCAGATCATCCCGGCTCTCTGCTTCAATAGCAGATCTGAGTTCAATGCTGATTTCCAGCATGATAATCGCCTGACGAATACTGGCAACCGCATTATTATAGATCGAGGAGAAACCCGCCTGCTGCTCATCAAGCAGCACCAGCGCTTTCCGGTAATCATTGATTGCTTCTTTGAAATCCCCTGTGTAATAAACCTGCCGGGCATGGGCAAGCTGCTGATACAGAATAGAATAAGCCAGCATATGCTGCAGTTCACGCCGTCTGTCAGGCAGGCTGATCTCAGGATGGGCATCCAGCAGCTCCAAAGCGCGTTGTAGCTGGTCAGCGGCCTCCTGCCACCGGGCTGCAGCGACCCGCTTGTTTGACGCATCAGCAGCACTGTCTTCCTTGTCCAGCTGCCGGAAAAACTCAGCGGCCTCTCTGCCGCTTTTCCCGACCTGTTCCTGCTCTCTTTGTGCACTCTCCTGATTTCGCAGCTCCTGTATCTGTTCCAAGAGCTGTTTTATTTTTACAACATACTGTTCCAGCTTCCTTTCTTCAGCCAGGGAAAGCGCCTCATTACACGTGGAGGCAGCCTCTGCAAACTGGTCCTTCTCAGCAAGAGCCTTTGCCTCCTCTATTAGCGACTCAACCTTTTTCTGCAGTTCGGCCGCTTCAGCTTGGCCGCTCTCTCCGGCTTTAAACTCAGGGGAATTAAGCTGGTCAAGAATCTCCTGCTGCAGCTCTTTTTTTCCGATACCGGGCGTGATAATGGATTTGAGACCGACCAGAATTTTTTCCGCTTTTATTCTCTTCTCCCTAAACTGCTCCTTCGTCTGACAGCGCTGATATTTAACCTCTATCCAGTCACGCTGTGCTTTCATGAGGGTATTCATGTCTTTTGTGTGCAGGAAAACAGCGCCGCAGATCAATGCCAGCAATGCAAGCGCCACCAATACCGGTTTGACCGGCACTTTTATCTGGGCCTTCTGCCTGATTCTTGTCCGGACAGGAGGTTTTGTCCTGTATTTTTTCTCCTCTCCCTGGTTGACTGACTTTTGTTGCTGTTTTTTTGTTTTCTTTTTGGAAGCCGGTGCAGATTGTTCCTGGTCTGCCGGTTGCTCCGCAGAGTCTTCTTCAGAGCCGGAAGACAAAGAAAATGTCTCCAGCATGGCCTGAGACTGCCGCAGGCGATGCCCTATATCTGACAGGGCCGGTGTATCCGGCGCAATCTCCTGTACTTTTTCAAATAATTCATAGGCATCTGTAAACCGGTCTTCGTCTTCCAGTTCTTCCAGTTCCCTGATCAGCCTGTCCCGTTCATTAAGCGCCGAGCTCACAATCTCCTGCAGATTCTGCACTTCCGGGGATGACGCTGGCAGGTCGGCCAGTAATTTACCGGCAGTCACCACCTCGTTTCTGTCAATATGTGCCCGGACTTCGTCCAACTGCGCCGGTGTCGGCGCGTCTTCCTGCGGCGTATCAATCTCCATTGCTAGGGAATCGAGTCCGTTGCTGTGTCCATCGCTGTCCATTTCCAGAGAGAGACCAACCTCTTCATCAGCTGCTCCTGCCTCCCTTTTCCGTATTTCATCCAGAGGAAGATCCGCAGCATGTTCAATATACCAGTCAGCTGCCCGCTGGTTAAATGGTTCTTCAGTATTATATTCTTTGCCGCAGATCATTTCTCCGAGATGGAGAATGAGTCGGGCAAGTGACGGGTTTTGCTGCCAGTACGAGGTGATACGGACGGCATCCGGATCAATATCCGGATGAAAAAGCGGGGTCAGCGGTTTAACGATAGGAGGGAAATGAGGATACCCGAAGGGGAGGTTAATGCGTAGCAAGTGCTGTGATGCCTGACGGACATTTCCATCGGCATCCCGAACAAATCCTTTGACATGATATTCAATATCATAGTTGCCTGGCGGCTCGCCCTCGGTCTGCAGCACATTGATATCCGGGTACTGCGCAAGTAGACCTTGCACTTCTTCGAAATCCTTTGCAAGCTGTTCTTTTTCTGCGGCCATATCATCAGGGTGGCATAAACTTTGTTATCTTGTCGGAATGCAGGGGGAAAATATATTCTTTTGTCGTGCATCCGCAGTATCATCCTTCTTTATCCGGATAAAAACATGAAAAGGACTACTCTTCTTTCTGCAGAAAATGTGCCGGTAATATTTCTCAAGTATCCCGGCGAGACAGTATAAAAAATTATATCCTGTCCATGTGCAGGAAACAAGGGAAAATCCAAAGGGAACCAGAGAGAACATCTGCTGGCTGATCAGTAAAAACACGTGCTGCCTGAATGTGTGCAACCGGTGAGAACGGCCCGGAACAAAGGCAAAACAGGTCACGGAATGCCGCAAAATGTCAGCGGAGACAGAGCCTGCTTATGCGGAAAACAAAGAAAGCCCGTGATCAAAATGACCACGGGCCGTACCGTACTGTATAAGGCTGTAGCTTCGCGTGCTTGCATACACATTTTACACCCTTATGCAGCGTACAGCAGCAGCGTACAGCAGAATTACCACCAGCAGACTGTCTTGTCCGCATCAAAAATCTTGCTGACCAGCAGATCATAATCCGGATTTTCTTCATAAAGTCTGAACTCATCTGCATCACGGTCACGGTTGAGAATTCCGACCAGTGTGTTTACATCATCGTTCGGTTCGGAACGATATACCTGTAATATTTTCATCGCACATTCCTCCTTGTCCTATTCCGCACATGCGGGCGGCGGCTCTTTTGTCTGTTTGGGCAGGCCGTACGGAATAATGACATCCGCCTCGCGCATTCTCTCACCCAGTGCCTCCAGATCGATATTGCTCATCTCGACCCCTTCAGGCAGGTCAGTCGGCGCCTCAGCACCGCAGCTGAGCACCTCGCCTTCCATGTCAGCGATCCAGGCCATATTTTCGGCCATGTACTCGCTCATTTTCGGGAACTCCCCATTCATGACCACCGGGTAACCGTAGTGATTTTCCACAGCAAGTCCGAGGGCGGAACGAATGCCGTCGTTATAGGTACGATTGGCAATCAGAATATATACTTTTAATGATTCCATCTGGATTCGCTCCTTATAAAACAATGTACTTGCCGCATTCGTCCAGCAGAGCGCCGTGGAATGCCTGAGTTCTCATCTGCGTTGCGGTCAGTCCTGCCGGAATATCCTTTTCGCTGTCATATCCTTCGCAGGTGTAGCTGTCAGCGCAGATAGCGATATCTGCTTCACCGCACAGTTCAGCCAGAGCCTTGAAGCGCGGATCTTTGGTCAGGTGAATTGACTTGTAGGTAAAGAAAATCATGGGCTTCTTTTTCGCTCTTGCCGCAGCTTCGGCAATACCCACTACATGGGTCATATGCTGAGGTGATGTGACAAAAATAGCCAGTTTATTCGGATCGTTGTTCTGCTCAGCAGCCATCGGCTTTTATCTCCCTTGTCTGAGACGCATTTTAAATCAAGGTTAATCAGGATCAGCCTTTCTGGACGTAGAAGCTCATATAGCCTGACTCCTCTTTTTCGCCGAGGTACTCGTGACCGGCGCGGGCACACCATCCGGGGATATCGTTGCGGGAACCGGGATCAGTCCCGTCGATCTGCAGAATCTGACCGCTGCCGATCTTGCCGATTTCTTTTTTGGTGCGCAGCAGCGGCATAGGGCAGCTCAAACCTTTTGCGTCAAGTACTGTTGCCACGTCCAATCCGTCAGGTGCTGTTTTTACATCACTCATCTGATCCTCCTACCTTGGTAAGGTTAAGATAAAATAAAAATTATTGGTCATAACTCGGTCAGTCTGCGCAGAATCATCAGTGATGATGATCCTGTCGCAGTTTCTTTTTCATATTAAAAATTATTTCTATAACGAATAGTTTCTTCTCTGTCAAGTGATTAATGAGCTTACCGAAAGCTCCAGCTGCCAGCTAACGCCCTGCAGTTCCGCCCAACCGGTCTTTCCGGAATTTGTTCTGGATGGTTATACGGCAGCGGCTTCATCATCAACAATACCTAATATATTTTTTGAAAAGACAGGCATGAAAAAACTGTACAGAGAATCTAAAAAACTGTACAGTTGTCGGCTGCAGACTGTTTCAGGACGACGGAGGTTAAGGAAAATTTATGTATATTTTTTTATCAGAACAAGTTACAGGAAAGCAGGAGGATGTTTAATGAGCAAGACGAAAAAAAGCGGGTTCATAAGCGAATCGAGCTTATTGGGAAAAACGAGAGCCCTGTATAAAGATCTCTGTGAAACCGAATGGAATGCCAATATGACAGGGGTGATTATTGCGCTCCTGAGCATTCTGATTATGGTCTGGTGGCGCCCCTGGGGTGCAGTGGGAGCGATCCGCAACTGGGGCGACTGGATTGTGTATGGCATCAGTTTCGGACACCTCGGCGATCCGAAATCACCTCTGATCAGTTCCGGTTCCGTAATCGGCATCGGATTTCTGGGCGGAGCGTTTCTCTCCGCCTGTCTCGGGGGACAGTTTGCCTTCCGTTTTCCTCCCTACCGGGAAGTGGTCAAGGCGATTCTGGCCGGTATTCTGATGGGAGTCGGTTCTGCTCTGGCAGGCGGCTGCAATGTCGGTGGTATGTACAACGCCATCGGCAATCTGGCTGCAAACGGCTTTACCATGTGGTTCGGCATTGTTCTGGGGGTTATTCTCGGATTGTGGCTCCTGTACAAGGAAATGGAGTATATCACCTGGGGTTCCAAGGGCGCATGGACCGTGGAGGTTCCGAGGGTGCTGCAGACCCTGCTCGGGCTTGCCGCTCTTGCCGGTCTGATCTGGGGAGCTTCTCAGTACAGCGGCTATGACGGTGACGGCAATGTGGACTATATCGCCTCGCTCTCCGGTATTCTGCTGATTGCCGCCGGACTGGGCTATGCGATGCACCGCGGACGCTGGTGTATGATTCAGGGGTTCCGGGAGCCGCATATGACCGGCGACTGCACCCTGGCAAAATCCGTTGCCCTGTCGATTTTCATCCTTGCCGCAGGCGGTGCTGTTGTCAAATATGCCGTACCGATTACTCTGGATGGCTATTCTGTTCTTGATCCGTCCGCTTATGTACGCGGAACCTTCGGCTGGGGCGGAGTTTTCGGCGGGTTTCTCTTCGGCCTGGGGGGAATGCTGGCAGGCGGTTGCGGTTCCGGCACCCTGTGGCGCGTAGGAGAAGGACAGCTCAAACTCTGGATAGTGGTCCCTTTCTTCGGTATTGCCAACTCACTGATGACCATGTGGTTCAAAGCTGAGGACTTTGAGGGATGGGAAGGGTGGCTTGACGAGGGGATAAATGACGCCGGCATTTTAGGGAAGTTCATTTATTTGCCAGATGCGATGGGCTACGGCTGGACCTTAGGGATGATTGCTTTGGTCATGGCCCTGTGGTATGTGATTGTGACGTGGAATGAAGAGAGCAACAAACTAATCGTTCCGATGTAACCAATCCTCCCTGTATCCGAAAGAACAAAAGGTCAGACTCATGCGAGCCTGACCTTTTTTATTTTGGTTGAACTGAAACTCAGTCATATATCCCAGTACATCGCTGGCATCTTTCTCTATGCTGCGTATCCCCGGACTGACCAGACTGGCCGGAATTACTGAAAACCGCCCGGCTAAAAAATTCTCCGTCCAGTGCGGCAGCTATCTGTGTCTGTATTGAAGAATCTTCAGCACCTGCCGGAGATATCTGCAGAGTTACAAGCATTGCTGCTGCGACGAAAAAAGAGACGACTACTCCTGTTGTACTTTTCATGATACCCTCCTGGTATAAACTAAAAAGCAGGCAACCTGGCTTTCTCCCCCTCTGGAGACCCGTGGCTTTCCGACATCACCTCACGGTGATTGTGGCTTTGTCAACTTTTCAGGTCACGGAGCAGAGGATTTTGCAATCACCTGCCGACCAGAAAAGCACGACCGTCATCCTGCATGAAAAACAAGATATTTACCGCATTACTTCAGCGAAACGTTCAATTATTTGTTTGATGCTGTTCACCGCAGATGTTTTCACCAGCCTGCGGTCAGACTGTCCTGTATCCTGAGCAGTCTTCAAATGCTATTTATTTCGAGTATTATTTACTCACTATCTCAAATATTGTCAATAAAAAATAAAGCTGGAATCGATATATTCTCTTACGCATCGACAAACGGAATTCTGTCAGATCCTATTACAGAGAAAAAAATATTTTTGAAGGACAATAGAAATAAATTTGTCTGATTAGCTTTATCTTGCAAACCACCTTGTGGTCTTTAAATTTTTTATTTTCATATATGCGTATTTCATGCCACCCTGCCCCTCTTTATATGTTTTTTGTATCTATCTATTAATATCATTCTGAGATAACTAATCAAGTAGGAATACTTTCGCCATGTAACATGTTGATGTATGGGCAGAGTTATCTTCTGGTTTAATGTAGCCTCACCTGTGTATTTCTTTGCTGAAAACAAATTTTACCCTCCTGATATCAGTGATAATTATTCCCATATCACTCTGTTGGGTTACATTTTATATACCAAAAACATCACTACTGTATATTATTTATACTCTCCACAAAAGCTGTCAGCTCATACGCGGCTTCAGGCCGGGAATTACGAAAAACAGAGAGACTGGGGTGATAAAGAAGATTTTTTCAGTCATCCAGCAGATAATCTCTGAACTCGGAAAAAACAATACTGATGGGGATGGCAAAGCCCAGTCCTTCAAATTTCCTAGTCAGCAATTTCTTGGTATTGACCCCGATCACCCTGCCCTGCTCATCAATCAGCGGTCCGCCGCTGTTGCCGGGATAAATCTGGGCATTGGTCTGAACAAAGTTCTTCCGAATGGCGGACAATACTCCGGAAGTGACAGTATTTTGTAAGCTGAGATCCGCAGGGCTGCCCACCGCAAAAACTTTCTGGCCTTGGGAAAGGTTTTTTCTCCTGACCGGCTGCAGAAAAGGTGTTCGGTAACCGGTTATTTTCAGCAGAGCCAAATCATGTTCGTCGCTTACTCTGTAGAGGGTGGCATACAGTTCGGTTTCATCGGCCAGAATAATCTTAAAGGTTCCCTGCCCTGCCAGTTCCCGCTGGCCGCTGCGGAATTTACCGACATCTTTTTCAAACTCCCGTTTTTGGGCAAGATACTTCTTTTTGGCCTTCTTATACTCTTTCTCCTCCCGGCGTAATTCTTTTTCAAATTCACGCAGTTCTTTTCTTTTTTCAGTAAGATACTGTTTCTCATACCGGCCTGTCTTCTCCAGTCTGTTCAGTACGCTCCGCTGTTTTTTGGCATCAGCCCGGTATTCGCTGTTTCTCTGCGCTATATTATCCAGATATTTTTTATGATTGACAAATCTTCTGCGGGTCTGATCAATCTGTTGATCAATCTCTTCAGCTTGCTTCTCACTGCCCCTGACCACATGTTTGTTGGTAACGATAAAACCGTCATCGCTGATGAAAAAACCGGATCCGAACCCGACAGCTGTCTTCACGGAAAGCGTACACAGACTGGCCTGTTCCACAGAGTTTTTTGGAGCAAGGGATTTTTTGAGTTTCGCGGCCAGGTCTTTATCTGAAGGCAACGGGCGTTCCTGTTCTCCGGCAACCTGATCATCGGAGGTATTGGATTCCTCCTGCTGCTTTTCATCGTAAACAACACCTTTTACCCGACTGAACGGAATGGAAATCGTTCCGCCGTACTGTTCATAATGTACAGTATCCCCCTCCCGCCAGACATTCCCTGTTTTAATGATCCTGCCGTTTTTCAGATGAATCTCATGGGCAAAGAGAGAGGGTACACCGCAATGCAGAATAAAGAAGAATACGATAAAGAAAAGAGAGTATTTCATAATTGCCTCCAAGCTGAATTCTGTAGGCAGGGAAGAACGCTGCCCTTTCAGGGCAATTTAGGGCAAAAGGGGCAGG
This sequence comes from Candidatus Electrothrix yaqonensis, assembly GCA_047651235.1. Taxonomy (GTDB): domain Bacteria; phylum Desulfobacterota; class Desulfobulbia; order Desulfobulbales; family Desulfobulbaceae; genus Electrothrix; species Electrothrix yaqonensis. The sequence goes on along the minus strand of CP178758.1, from coordinate 273,873 downwards.
CGTATTCGATCGAACTCTTACTGGAGAAAAGAAGCGTCCTGAACAAATAGCACAGCAAGGACAGGCTGGTCTCTCTCTTAAGTGCATGACAAATACGTATCTTTCAGGAGATAAAAGATAATGCTACTGAAAGAGGAAACAATGGCTGACCTCCTTCTTACAGTCTCAGCCTGTCCCGCGCAATAACCAGCAGCAGATCATTTTCAGTGACCGGATAATCGCCGTCCGGATTAGGGATAAAGGTGCCGCCTCTGCCTTTCTGGACCCCGAAGACAATGACATTTTCCTTGGTCTTCATGCCGACAAAGACATCCAGAAATTTCGATCCGACCATGTCAGTCGGAACCGGCATGGCGTAGAGTTCATTGCCGTACCGGTTGCTCAGGAGCTCAGAGACGACTTTACTGATGCCGTGATCCAGGGCTGCGCTGGCGATCAGGTGCGTGCTCAGTTCGCTGCCGATGATAATTTCATCCGCATTGGCCCGCAGGCAGTACTGCTCATGGCTTTTGTCCACCAGCTCGACCACACTGTACACCTCAGGATTTATGCTTTCAACGGTCAGGGTGGTCAGCACGACCTTGGCATCTCGGGCTGTGGATTCCACGCTGTCATCGCCCAACACGATGATGGTCCGCGCTTTTTTTAGGTTGGCCTTTTCCAAGGTATCCTCGCTGACCACGCCCCGGATAAAAATCAGGTTACGGTCGTCAACCGGCTTCTGTTCAATATCAGCCACCAGCACAATGGGAGCGTCTTCAGTATGCGGATCAGCCCGCAGCTCCTTGAGGATCGCCTTTGCCCGATGATTCCACTCGCAGAGAATAATATGATTTTCAACTGTTGAAGGGCACATTCCTCTGTTCTCCCTGGATTTCCTGCTGATGAACACTGCGGCGAGACCGGCGCTGAGCATACCGAGCAGGCCGATGCCGAAAAACATAATAATAACGGCCAGCACTCGACCGGCCGGGGTTGCCGGGGAAATATCACCGTATCCCACCGTGGTCAGCGTAACAATACTCCACCATATCCCGGAGGAAAAGGAAACGCCCGGTTCAAACTTCGCTATCAGCCAAGCGCTCACCAGAACAAGCACCACAATAACGGCAGAAAGATACAGCAAGTTCTCCCGCAGGAGCAAAAGATAGAGCTGCTTCAGCTGCTTCTTCATAATGCTCATGAGCTCCGGTTACCGTCTTTTTGATCTCGATCTCGATCTCGATTTCGAGCTGGATCTGCTTTTTTTCTTTACCTTTCTTTTCGTTTTATTTTTTACGGTCTTTTTCTTTACCTTTCTGGCAGCAGGTTTCTTTGTTACGGCCTTCTTCGTTACCTTTTTGGTATCCCGGTCATACGGGCTGTCCACTTCATACAGCCTGCCGTCAATCTTCAGGTCAAGATCTCCATCCCTCTCAAACCTGTAGGAAAAAGGCGTCCGCGCCGGAATGCCGTAACGGTTCAGGGTATACCGTTTTCCCTGATAGCTAATAATTACCTGATTCTTAGAGGTGTATTTTGCCTCAAACGGAAGGTCCGGGCCGCATCCGGCAAGACAGCATCCCAGTGCGAATGCGGCGCTTGTTAATAGAATATTCTGTATCTTCATCTTTTTTGTTGTGCATATGGAACGGGATTCAAAGCCGTCCTGACGGAACAGCGGCATAATTCCACTTCGGCAGAAACTCGTCGAAGTGAATTTTCATATTTCATATTTTCTTTAAAACCGTCAGCCGTTTTGCGGCCTGTCTCGAAGAGGAATTCAGATTTTCCATGTGTCGTCCACCAGTTCCGAATACAGGCGCACCAGAATTCGGAGGTATCACCGCTTGCCCCTAATTTGATATAACCGATATTACTGTATATATCATACAGTCCATAGGCGAACCCGCCGTGTGATTTTTCAGCACTGCGAAAAATGCGTCATCAAGGCCGACGGCGGTCGAGAGGACGGATTTACGTCCCCCGCCCGGTTTGCGAATTCGTTCTTCTTTTTCAGACAGGCTGCCGTAAAAATTACGCATTCGCGTTTCTATCTCAGGAGAATATGTTTTTATCTTCATAACCGGATGAGAATAAACGCAACTATGAAATTGTCAATGACCTGTCAGCAAGTTCCGTTGTTATTAAATTTTCATTCCTTCGCCTTTTCCTGCCGCAAGCCGTTCCTTTAGCCCTTCCAGGAGGACAAAGCGGCCCAGCGGGATGAGTTCACAGGGGAAACAGGAAATAAAGAGTGGGTTGTCACAGAGGCCGCCGGAAAGGTAGAGCCGGTCTGGTGCGCCTGCAAAACAAAAGGCGTTGCGGGCAATGCCGCGCACAAATTTTGCCACCGCCTCGGTCTCCGAGCTGCCCGTCACTACGGCGTCAAAGATATGGCTCATGCCGAGTACGCCGCAGGTCACGGAGAAACCGCTGGTCGGTACCGGCACAGCAGTATAATCAATATTATAATATTTTTGCAGCAGTTCAATGGTAAAACCCATTGATGCCCCGCATTCGGCGTTCCAACCCATGTCAACGGCTTCCGCGCCTGCGTAGCGGATAAACTTGATATCCCGGCTGCCGCAGTCGAGCAGGGTAAAATCCGCTTCCTGAATCAGCCGCCTGCCGCCCAGAGCCAGCGCGGTTAGCTCATTGACCGACTCTTTGCTTCGCCGCTGGGCATTATGCCCGGTGCCCAGATCGGCCCGGAAGTCCTCTGCCAGCTGGCGGGTCGGGATGACCTCCGGCGCAGTGCCGGACCCGGTTTCCACTACCTTGCTGTAGGAAGAACCGAAATCAGCCAGCAGCATCTGCGCCTCCGGTCCTGACCTTGGAAAGCTCCAGAAATGCCTCGATTTTTGCTCTGGCGCTGGAACCGGCACTGACATCACAGTCCACATACAGTCCTTTCGGATGCTGTTCCGCCAGATGCTTGGCCAAAGCTGTTTTGGCACAGAAAGATTGAGCAAAAAAGACGGTCGGGACAGCCGGATTAGAATACGATTCCAGCTCAAGATCAGCAGGGGTTTTGTTTTCCATGCATCGGCTCCAGCCGTAGACATGGGTGGTGTCCGGAAACAGGGAAAGAAGGGAGAAATCCCTCGGCGGCACACCCCAGAATCCGGCGGTCGGGACGCACGGGGGGTAGCAGTCGCAGCCGGATGACGGTTCGCAGGACTGCACCCCTTTGGTGATGGCCTGCAGTTTTTCGGTCAGCGGCAGGCTGCTCCGGCAGATGGGATACCCGAAGCCTCGGCTGTCCTTATTGCTGGTCGTGATCACGGGAATACGGAGAAAATCCTGCAGAACCGTGGCAACATGGCGGGCACAGTCACATTTGCCCGGCCCGGTGTCAACGTAAATCCGGTCCAAGTTCATGTTCATGGCGTTGAGCAGGACGGTGCGGAGAATAGCGCAGTAGACCTTGGGCAGGTATGTTTCTCTGTCCATAGACAGAGGCAGGTGCGGTTCATCAAGATCGATGATGCTGTCCTGCTCCGCCTTGATCTGCCGGATGATTTCCAGCGGCGGGACACCGACAATGCCGATTGTTCTGTTCATTGGGTGAATTGTAGAGTATCCGAAAAGCTGTCCGGACGGAAAGGAAAGGTGCAGGAATGAAAGAGGCGGAGTACTCACCTTGCCGAAGCTCCCCCTGACCAAACCTTGAGATGAAGCCTGTCAGAATTCAGGCGGCTTCATCAGTTCCGGCGGGACGCAGGACAAAGTCAGTCAAGGCGTTATTGTCCATCAGCCTTCCCGCTTTCCTGCAGTCTGGCTTTAATTTTTTCTAATTTATCCTCACACCATCCTGCTTCTTCTATAATTTTTTCTTTTACCAAGGTAAATTTAACTGTAGCCTGCGGTTGATAAATAGAATAGCTTTCTCCTCAATATTATTCAAGAAGCTATTTATAGTAGCACAGATACCATCTTTTAGAAAGTAAAAAACAGGGTAGTGATTCAGGCTGCTTCCCGGCATGTCCGCACCTCCTATTCGGCTCTGTCCGCTGCCGGACGCCGAATCTTCCCGGCGTCCGGCGTCCCGATTTATACACCACTACAATCCAGTATTACAGCGGCAGGTACCGCTGCATTGCTCAAGTCGGCATCGTTCTGTAAACAGGAAACGGTGTTGTCCGCTGATATGAAATCCACCGCAGCCGTCGCTGCAGCAGCAGCTCTTTTCCGGCTCGCTGTAATCCACCGTAATGGATCCGCCGCAGGCCGCGAGCAGCTCCTGGTCAACGAGAAAGACGATGCCGTCATGCTCTTCGACATGATCGTCTTCCCTTTTCCCATCCAGAGTAAGCCTCAGATTCGGTCCGGCACAGCTGCCGGATTTGACATCTATCCGGACGGCCGGACGGGTGTCCCTTTCCTGGATACATTCCCTGATCACCGAGATTGCAGCTGCAGATAGAGTAAGCATATTATGCATGTTATTTCCTCATGATAGTTACGACAAGTCAGATCATTCTGTAATTCTGACGGAATCCTAACATGCTTAACATAATTTGAACAATACAAAATTTTATACAACCTGCAAAAATGTCAACCGCAGGAGCCTCCGCAGGAACTGCAGCCACCTCCGGCATCAGGCAGGGGATTTTCACTGGCAATACTGAAACCGCCACCGGAACAGCCGCAGCCGCTTCCTGATTCGACAAAATCTACTTTAATGGCACCACATGTCTCGGAAAGTCCTTTTTCCACGACAAAATTGACCCCGTCCTGCTCAAAGGTCAGATCATTTTCCTTGGCCTCGTCAATGGCCAGACCGAGACCGGGGCCGGAGCAGCCCCCGGACGTCACGATGATGCGGACAGCAGACTCGATATTCTGCTGACTCAGATATTCTTTGACATTTGTTACTGCGGCTTCGGTTACTTCAAGCATGATAATCTCTCCTGATATGTTGATTGAACAGGTCGGCTGACCTGAAAAACGGGGCATTTCCCCTTTTGTTTTTATTGAAATCTTTATGAAAGAATAAAACGTTGCCACTGTCAGACGCTGCATTTCCGGCAACAGCCGCAGGGGAAGATTCGCTCCCGCTCAGCTTCATTCTTTGTCTGCCGGAATTAAAATTAGATAGGAGTTACGCAGTTGGATTTACAACCCGTTGATTTTGTTCAACTGACGGTTTGCAGCTCTAACAAGCGAACCTATTGTAACAACTGCGCTTCCTGTTTTCAACTGCGTAACTCCTATTAGAATTGGAATTGGTCAGGGCAGCGCATACCTTCAGGCTCCGGGCGGTCTCTGCTGCATCCTTCAGCTTTTCCCGCAGCTCCACCTGATCCATCCCCTCAGCCTTGCCCAGGGGGCCAAGTTCAGCAGCTTTTCCGGCAAATTGCGCAATGCTTCTGAAAAAGTTCTGGCCTTCTGCAGCCAAAGTCCAGTCAACCAGAAAACGTTGCCGGTTGACGCCCAGCCGGTCCAGAACCGCATGCACCAGGCAGACTGAAATCAGGGCATGGTCATTCCTGTCCGCAGAATGGCATTCATCAGGATAAACACTGCCCACAACGACAGCATCAGCTCCGTTGGCCAGTCCTTCCAAGGGAAAGGAAGGATCCGGCCCGTCGGTACACAGCATGCGGATGGTCCGTAGATTGGCCAAATGCTGATAACGGTCTGTACCTGCCGGGTACGCTGCAGCCGGATACGACCAACCGCATAAAAAATATAATATTTTCGGCTGAAATGCAGACATGTTCTCTCTCCGTTAAAGAATGTACGCATGGCAACAAAATCAGACGGTCCTTTGTCCGTCTGAATATACCGGAGAGGAAGAGAAGAAAAATCCGGAAGGCAATCAGGGGAGGAGAAGAACCGCTGACATGTTCTGCCGACCCGCCCGGGGCCGGATGCTGTTGCGTCAGCTTCAGTTATAACGACAGTTCTTCAGCATGGCTTCACTTCTGATGAATTCATAAAAGGTTAAAGTGCAACGATTATTAATCAATACCATTCTCCTGCTGATATTGCAAGGGGAAACAGGAGAATGTACAGCAGATAGCAGCACATCCTTCATAATGCAATGATGGTGCAATGAAAAGTTGTTGTTTGACAAATTTGGCAACACCCCGCCTTCTCGTTACATTGCTAACAATACTGTTACGTCCGGAACAGCGCATACTTGCGAACTGCATACGGCCCTTCCATCTTATAGAGCTGCTATTATTGATTATATCAAATCAATATCCTCTTTGGCGCGTTGTTTGCTTTATAGGAAATAACAGTACAGTTCCGTATCTGATCTGCGGAGAAGCAAATATCCTTACCAAAGCGTACAAAGAGCAGACAATGACTATCCCGCACTGCGAGAACAGCAAGAAACCCTGTGAACAATCCATGTGCATTGACAGCCTGATCCTGCTGGCAGCTCCGCAGGTCAACAGCAGAAAACGGTTCGGCGAACCGGACAAGGTCGCTCCGGCCATGCTGCCGGATGAGGCTGTTGCTTGGATCGGAGAACTGATCAAAGGAGGCAAGGAAATTCATGGCCTGAATATCTGCGGCCCCGGTGATGCCCTGGCCGCCCCTGATATCCTGCTGGCTGTTCTGACTCTACTGCAGGAAAGATATCCTGACCTGCCGGTCAAGGTAACCACCATCGGGCTTGGGGCGGCGCAGCTTGCCGATGCTTTGGCGGAGAAAGGTGTTGTCCGGATTGACCTACAGGTAGAGGCGGTCACCGCAGATGTGGCCCAAAAGGTTTATGCCTGGATCCGACCGGGAAAAAAGACGGTTCCTCTGCCTGCAGCCACGGAGCTCCTGGTTGGTGAACAGGAGGAGGCCATCCGGGCGTTCTGTGCTGCAGGGCTGGAGGTGAACATCCTGACCACGGTATATCCCGGCCTGAATGAGGCGCATATCAATGCTGTTGCAGAGAAGGCAGCCGGTCTGGGTGCGATCACTATGACCCTGATCCCTTTCCGGCCGGTTTCCGAAGAAGAGAACCTGTCTGCCTGCGATACCGGGATGCTGGCTGCGGCAGCCGAAGCAGCTGCTCCTCACCTGAAGGTTCTTGAGTACGGGGAACGGTATCTGACCCCGCCTTCAGGCGGTGATTTCAAAAATTCCGCAGCCCTGCTGCCCAAGCCGAGCAAGGAACGGCCCAACGTGGCTGTGGCCAGTTCCAACGGCATGGATGTGGACCTGCACCTCGGTCAGGCAGGCAAGATGCTGATCTACGGCCCCAGGCAGGACGGCCTGGCCTGTCTTCTGGAATCCCGCAACACCCCGGCAGCAGGCTCAGGGACCTCCCGCTGGCAGGCACTGGCGGACGAATGCCTGTCCGACTGTTTTGCCCTGCTGGCCGCCAATGCCGGAGAAAATCCGCAAAAGGTTCTGGCCGAACAGGGCATTAAAGTGCTGCTGACCGAGGAAAATATTGAGGGCACGGTGGATGTACTCTACGGCGGCGGCAAGAAAAAGAAATGTAAGAAATAACGATTTATAATTGTTTGATAATTCATAAAGGAAAAAGGAGAATAGACAATGGCAATACCGGAGAGGCAGATTCTGCTCTGCCAGAGTTTTCGTGTCGCAGGGGATAAAAAGGGCATCTGTCATAAGCAGAGCGACGGATTTCTGCAGTACATCGAGGAAGAAGTGCTGGATCGCGGGCTGGACTGCTTGGTCACCGCCACCACCTGCCTCAAGCAATGTGAAAAAGGGCCGGTCATGGTGATTCAGCCGGAGAACTGGTGGTTCGGCGGCGTGAACAGCGAAGAGGCCATTGACACCATTCTGGACGGGCTTGAAGATGGCGAGCCGTCGGCAGATTACCTGATTTCAGGCTGAGGGCGATGAAGATTCGTCGGGCCGCTGCCGCTGACCTGCCTGCCCTGGTCAACCTGCTAGATGTCCTGTTCAGTATTGAAGAGGACTTTGCCGCCGATGCAGCCAGGCAGGAACAGGGCCTGCAGCTGCTGCTGGACAACAGCCGGACTGCGGTCTTGGTTGCCGAACAGGAAGGACAGGTTGTCGGGATGTGTACCGGGCAGCTTCTGATTTCCACGGCTGAAGGCGGCCTGTCTGCGCTGGTGGAGGATGTGGTGCTTCTGCCGGAATGGCGGGGACAGGGGATAGGCAGGCAGCTCATGAAGGCAATTGCCGACTGGGCAACAGAACAAGGCGCAACTCGGGTTCAGCTGCTTGCTGACCGCAACAACAGCAGCGCCCTTGCTTTCTATAACAGGCTCGGCTACCGGGTGACCGAGCTGATCTGCTTACGCAGGGTTGATGGAGGAAAATGATGACAACAGCAACGATGACGGCAGAGCCGATTGCCCTGAAATCGATCGAACCGATCAGGGGCTGGGAGGAGTTTCTCAAAGACGGCGAAGGCTATCTGCGCACAGCAAAAGGAGCGTACCAGAAACAGCGTCCGGTATTTACTGCTGAAATCCTCTACAATATTATTGCCATGGCCATTGAAAAATTTATCATGGCTGCGCTGATGCAGCACGGAACCATGCCCTATAACCATACAATGGCGGACCTGGTCGAGGCGATGGAAAACACCTTTCCCGGCAGGATGGAGAAGCTCCGGCAAGGGCTGCTCAAGATGGACAGTTATCAGGAAATCTGTGATCTGGACGGGTTCAAAATCAGCCAGCCGGACATGGAGGAGATTCCGGAGATGCTGGATTTGGCGGAACAGCTTCGCCTGCTGGTGGTTGAAGAATTACTGGACTGAAACGACCGAAGATAGAGACGGAAGGAAGCGTAAGGAAAGAAAAATGGCGGAAATGAAACTCGGTGTTGTGAAAGAAATTGTGGAGGCGGCCGGTATGGGCATTTCCTATGCCTATGAAGATTTGGTCTTTCTCGATCATAATGCCCTGCTGCTGCAGTTCACCGGAGAAAGAGACAGAGTGCTGGTACATACCAACACAGAGGCGGACAGCAGCAGGACCGAAGAGGTGATTGATATCCTCAAGCTGGAAGCACAGGAAAAGGAAATGACCTTTCTCGACGGCAGTCAATATGCGCTGTCCCAGGGAGAGGACGAACAGATACATATTGAATTCATGCAGTAATATTGCAGTAACATATAACTGACCGGTTGTCTTTTCAACCGGATCATAAGGAGGCCCTGATGGCAAAGAAAGACGTGGAAGCATTGTTGATAGCAGGCGGCGAGGATAAACATGTCCGGGCGAAATATGATGTTCCGGGCAATAAAGAGGAATTTGTCACCCTGGCTGCCGAGGACGGCTATACCTTTACCGTGGAGGAACTGGATCAGGTGCTGCAGGAAGCCGGGGACGTATTTGAGAAATACGGCAACCCGCCCAAGCGCTCAATCTGGTGGACCTGATGCAGGTTCATTGAGACGGTTTGATGTTCCGTACCCCTGTCGCAGTATTGCGGCGGGGGTACTTTTTTGCCTTGCTGAACCGCGTCTCTTCTGAATTTATGCAGACCTCTGTTGACAATAGATTTTATTGCTATTACCTTCGTAAAAATCAAAGCAAAGGGGCATGATTCATAAATGAGATGGTATTAGTGACGAGATAACAAAGATGATTATAGAGTGTTCGACTTGTAAAAAAAGATACAAGCTTAACCAAAGCAAAATTCCATCGGGAACCAAGCAAGCAAAATGTAAAAAGCATGTGGAAAATCAATCCCTTTAAAGCCTGTAGCATCTCCCTCTAAAAGCTCTCCATCCAAAGTAACCCGTACATGTCCTAAATGCAAACACCCTTTAGCGGGACGACAATTGGATGAGAATGTCCAAGTTGTGGCGTTATATTCAATAAATACAAAACAATAATGTCTCGCAAGAGGGACGAAGAGAAAAGAAGGAAAGAGGCACGAAAAAAAGAGGAAATAAGGAGGAAAAAACAGCAAGAAGAAGAAAGAAAGGCGAATATTATCAACTGTCCTGTATGCAAAAAAGAAATTTCAAGAAATGCTGAGAGCTGTCCTCATTGCGGAGAGCCTTTAAAGGAAGAGCAACCAAAACAAGAAAACAAGGATAAGGTTGATCGCAACTCATTAAAGGGATGCTCAGGGTGTTTAGTGCTGATCTTTGGCGGCTTTGTTGTGATGGTTATCTTTTCAATGTTTACAGCTAATTCACCAACAAACAAAAATAGCAAACCCTCTCGATCTACAAGAAATGAACGACCGCTCAACTCATCCTCCCATCCCCTTATCTCCCCAGCTACCATCTGCTTAAAGTTTCCCTGTACCATACAGGTAATCCCCAATCTCACGAAGATTTATAAACAGGCGCGGCACCTGCTCCGGCAAAATACGCCCGTTTTTCCCCGCTCCTACAGCGGCAGAATATGCACCTCCTCCCGTACCTTATGCACCCCTTTCAGCAGCAGGCCGCTGCGGCCGTCAATGGAGATCGGGTCGCCGAAGCCGATTCTGAACCCGTTTATCCGGGCATATTCCCCGGTTTCCACGACCTGCAGATCCCGGCAGCCCACCACACAGGTTTTTTCCAGCCGGGTAGCCACCACTGAGGCATGAGAGGTCTGGCCGCCGCGCGCGGTGAGCAGGCCGTCGGTCATGGAGATTTCCCGGATGTCTTCTGGGACCGTGTCCTGCCGGATCAGGATCAGCGGCACATGCGGCTGTTCCTGCCTGAGCTGCCGGATATTCTCATCCGTAAACACAGCCAAACCGGACAGAGCCGAGCCGCTCACGCCGATGCCTTTGCCGAGGATATTTTCCTGCAGAATATCGGACTCCTCAAAGACCTGGAAATGCTCTTTTTTCTTAATGGTAATCATGTCACGGGTCTGGAGGATATACAGATCCTCCTGATCCGGCCCTTCAAAGGTGAACTCGATTTCCTGGGGATTCCACTCCTTGGTATAGACCAGGTCACGGGCGATTTGGAGCAGGCCCTGGTAAATGGCCGGAAATTTCCGTTCCAAAGTCCGCTCCACAGGACGGCCGTCAAGCTCGGCCTGCTCCACGGAAACAGGATAGCTGTTCACCAGACCGGAAACAATATCTTCGCCCTGATCTCCAGCAGCATAGTCGCCCCACAGGGCCACCCGGCGGACCTTGCGGTAGGGATGGGCGGTAAAGAGCACCCCGCTGCCCGCCTGCGCACTCAGGTTGCCGTAGGCCATGGACTGGACAATCACGGCAGTGCCCCAGTCGTCGGAGACATCCATGAGATGCCGGTACTGCTTGGCCTTCATGGTGTTCCAGGACTCCAGCACCATTTCCACGGCCCCGACAAGCTGGAGCCACGGATCTTCCGGGGCGCTGCAGCCGCGTCTGCGCAAAGCGCTCTGGTATTCTAGGGCCAACTCCCGCATCTGGTCCGGGGTGAACTCCCGTTTCAAACGGATCTTGTAGCGTTGTTTATGGGCATTCATCAGTTCCTGGAATTCTTCGCGTTCCATCCCCCCGGCCATGGCCCAGGACTGGAGAAAACGGCGGTAGTTGTCCCAGAGAAAATACTTCTGCTCTGGATGATTGCTCACCAGATCCTGCAGCAGATCCTCATTCAGGCCCACATTATGGATGGTGGTCATCATGCCGGGCATGGAGATGGCAGAGCCGGAGCGCACCGAGAGGAGCAGCGGAGTATTGGGCGCTCCGAAGCTGCGGCCAGTTTGTTCCTCAAGGCCGGTGATGGCAGCCCGGACCCGCTGCATAAATTCGTCCCTGGCCCGCTTGAAGCTCTGCACTGCCTGCCAGCAGCGGAAGATTTCCGTGGTAATGATAAAAGCGGGCGGCACCGGCTTGCCGTCATTGGCCAGCATCATCAGATTAAAGCCTTTGTTGCCCAGATGGATCAGGTTGTGGGTACGCAGATTCTCGTTGTACAGCGAGGAAATTGTCTTGTCCGGATTATAGGTCATCAGCAGATCAATGGTCTTTTCATCCAGAATATCCTTCTGCGCTTCCAGGGTATGGATAATCCGGGTGATGAAGTTGTCCAGATGCTGGAGCCCGAAAGTGGTGGCGATAAGATCCCGGAAAAATGACTCGGAAAGACGATGCACCGTGGAGGGCATATCGTCGTCATCCCAGAGGGAACGGTACTTGGTCAGCAGATTTTCCTGACCGATCTGCGGAATGACAATGGACAGATTGGTCTGATGGACATTGGTGTAATAGGCATAGATGACGTCCTTGACCCCCTCGGACAGGCCGCGGACAATATCCAGATGCTGGGTATAGGTGAACCGCTTCATGGTGATGGAGGAACTCAGCAGACTGGTGTAGGTATCCAGCCGGCGGCTGCTGATGCCGTCCACTTTGAGCGCCCGGAGAAACAGGGTCAGGCAGCGGGCAATCCGGATAAAGGTGGCCTGGGTGATAAAGCCCAGATTGATGGACTGGGTCAGCCGCTCGATGTAGATATTCGCCAGATTCTCTAGGCGGAAGGTCAGACCGAGGGCATCGAACTTCCGTTCGGAATACCGGCCGTAAACCGAGGGGATATCCACCGCAATATGGCGTTTGTAATAAATCTCTTCCTTGGGTTCGAATGTTTCTTTGCTCAGAATAATGTCTTTCAGCTGCTCCAGATGGGTCAGCAGGGCATCCAGACAGGTATAGGTGTCGCCTTTTTCTAGGATCTCCAGCAGATTTTCCATCTCCGGAAAGCCGGACTGGGCAGCCTGCTGCAGCTGATGCCGCAGTTCCTGCATCCCCAAGTTGTATTTATGGTGCAGGAGTTTAAACATTCTGACCAGCAGCTCAAAGCGCTTCCGTTCCCCTACGGAAATATCCTCCTGCCGGGCAAGCCAGGCTGTGCGCTCCTTTTCGTCCCAAGTCAGCACATCATCCATTGCCGTAAATTCCAGTTCGTCCCGAAGACGCCCTGTCAGGCTGTGCAGTTCATCGAGAAACAGGCCCTGCGTGGCAACCTGACCGAGAATCTCCTGCGGCAGAAAGGGACGGAGATGTTCTTTGTCCAGGGTCATCCAGAAAATAAAAATCGTCCGGATAAAGCCGACAATCAGGTTGGAGGATTCCACATGGGACTGCTTGCGCAGGAAGTGGATGAGCACGTCATGCCGTTTGTGCATTTCATCCAGCTCGGTGGAGACATCCCGCAGTTCGCCTTCCGCACCGATCTCGTTAAAAAAAACCGGCATCAGTTTGGTGAACTGCTTGGCCAGATTGTAGATGGGCGTGATCGGATGATTGAGCAGGTCAGTGATATCCCGCTGAAACAGATCCGTATCCTTGACACAGGTGCCGGACAGCCGGATATTGATGATCAGGGCGGAAAACAGGGTGGAGCACCATTTCGGTTCCTGCATGATCAGGTTCAGCCAGACCCGGATATTGGCGAGATGGGCTGGGTTGGTGATGGGCTGCCAGTCCTCGTCCACGCCCATGACATTGGCGTACTGAAACCCAAAGCGCACCGCTTCGAAGAGAAAGGCCTCCACCAACTTGGAGTTGCTCCGCCGGAAGACCTCACCGCCGATCACCTGGATGCACTGCAGCGAGGTATGCGGATATTTCCGCACATTGGCCTTGAGCAGCTGAAAGGTGGTGACGAAAAACTGCTCAATCTCCTCAAAGCTCTGCTTCCGAATGAGCTGAATCAGAGAGCGGTTGATTTCCCGCAGGCTTTCCTCATGAATGAGATACAAGCCGGAGGTTTCCATGATTCGGAAAAGAAAGAACAGTTTACGGTTTTCCGCAAAAGATGCCTCCTCTTCATCCTTGCTGTCCGTTGTTAGCTTGGCCGGGATTTCCCGATACAGGCGGACAATATCGATGTGAGCCGGAAGCTCCATGATCTCACTGAGGGCCTGATAGGCATCCTCCTCAATATCAATGAGATCCAGCGCAGCAAGATGTTCGCGGATCCGGTCATGGGAAATGGCCTCCAGCAACGGACCTGCCTGGCAGTCATTGCAGAACGAACCGCAGCGGGATTCAAACCAGGGCTGCGGATTTTCCTCGCTCAGCCAGTAGGTATAGTTGAGAAAGAGGATTTTGTTCATCAGCCGGGCCAGCGAAGCACAGGAGAAAAAGACATCCTCGTTAACACGACCGATTTTTATCAGATGCTGTGCCATTTTCTTCATGGGATGATGGCCCTGGACCATATACATCATCACGGTCTCATCAATTGCATCCAGCCCGGCCAGGCTGTCGAAAAATGCGTCCAGCTCATCCCGGTACAGGGGCAGGGCATCCGCATCCAACGAAGAGATCAGTTTGTCCGCATAGGCCAGCATGGCCTCCATCGTCATGGCGATGACCTTGCCGTTTTTCCGTGAATCCCGCAGCGCATCCAGAAAAATCCCGGTGAACAGGCCGAAACAGGCTGGCCCTTGTTCATGTCTGCGGTAATGGGTAAAGTTCTTCAGGACAAAAGGCCGCAGTTCCGTGATGATCAACTGCCAGTTGCGGAAGGGATGACTGATCTCGTACAGCAGCTGATCCAGTTTGGCTGCCAGTCCCTGATAGCGGACCACCACCTCCTGCAGCAGCCTGAACCGCTCGGGAATCTGTACCTTGCTGGCGGTTTCCAGTTTATTGGCCTCCCATGCCTTGGAGGTGAATGCGGAGGATTGCGGATTACTCATAACGGTTACCTCATGAACAACTAAGAAAAAAAATCAGGATTTGCGGAAAGTCGGAACGTCGCACAATTCAGAGATTCAGGCCGCGCAGCACGCCTCCTTCTGAAAACAGATCAAGGATGGTTAGAGAAGCTGGCTGCACATCAAAGAGCAGATAGTTGCGCGGAGAGATGCTCAGAGCCAGACAAATCATGGTACGGATCACCCCGCCGTGGGTCACGATGGCGACAGTACTGCCTGCTGCACTGAATTCGGCAAGCAGGTCGTTGACCCGGCTGAGAAAGGCAGGTACTGCTTCCCCTTCCGGAAAAACAAAATCCAGGTACTGCTGCCACGCCGCAAGCTGGTCCTGATCTGTTGTGCTGATTTCGGCAAAGGTTTTCATCTCCCAGCGGCCGAAGTTAATTTCCCGCAGACGTTCATCATAGACAGGACTGCCCACAGGGCAGCCGCTCTGCTGCAGCCGCTCCAGAGTCTGCCGGGTGCGGCGCATGGGGCTGCAGTACCAGTAGTCTGCTTGCCTGAGCTGCGGGATCAGACTGTCCAGCCGGGCCAACCCGCTGCCGGACAGGGGCACATCCGTGCTGCCGACAAAACATCCAGCTGGTGCTGCGGTCGGGCCGTGACGGAGGAGAAGAAGCCGGGTCGGCATTGCGTTTATATTTTGGTGAACTGAGCGGATGAAAAAGGAAGATCGGAATAAATATATACCCCATCCCGCTGGTGAGACAAGCAGAAAACTCATTGTCGTTCCTGCGTCGCCAGCGCCGAGCCCGGCAGTTGTCGTCCCTGCCCCGGCTCCGGCAGTTATTGTGCTGGCACCCCGTTCTTACCGTTACTCCTATCCTCGGAGTTATCGAAAAGATCGAAGATATAGAGTGCCAGTACCTCCACCACCTCGTCATCATTATCGTTCCTATCCCAAGCGCCACCGAAATATTGAGCAATGAACATCTGGTGGAGGTAATTGCGGCCCCGGTTCCGTGTCTATTTACAGACGGGCATACAAGCTGAAATCATTCAGTCTGCTCTTTTGAACCGCTCAGATTCTTCAAAAAATACAGAGGAATTGGCAGTCGGTAATGCCTGGAGGCAAGGAGGAGGAGAGGCCAGTGCCCATACTTGATCGCACTCAATTCATGAAAATGTGCTGACTCCTCGCACTCGTTGAATAGGTCATCCAAGAAACTCTTGTGATCTTTGTCGATATATACACCAAGAAATGCAGCACCATGAAGTGCATCATTCGTGTAGTAATGTTCCTCTGAGCTGGCATCTGGGTACCAATACTGAAAATCGCAATGCTCTAAAAAATCGGATTTGATCTTCTGCACGGATGAATAGATATCTTCAAATCCGAGCAACGCGGCGAATACCGCAATGGTGGGATACAGAACGCTCGCACTTGTGACATTCTTTTGATAGTCTTCCCTTTCCCGTACCGGGTGATCTAAGAGTTCATAGTAATTATGAAGATTACAAGGATAGGTACTGTTTGTCTGAAAAAGGAAATGAATTATATGAACCATATTGTTCAACCACTCATAAAGGTTACCGTGGTTTCTTTGGTCAATGGATAGAAAAAAGGCTGCAAGTGCTATGTCTATTGCTTGGTCGTCCTTATATGGAGTAAACAGGATCGGATTGTTTGCTATAAGCTGTTTTATACCAATCTGATATTGTGCAATTCCTTGCTGGATTTCTTTTCTCTTTTCCTGCGAATCATCCTTATCCTGGGGAAAGTAATTTAACCACCAATATAACCAAAGCCCAGATAAAGCCAGTCTACCGAGAAGATCAAAGAGTTTCAGATTGACATCCAGAGCACAAGATGGAGCTGTTGCTCTGGAAATCGCATACAGTTTTCCTGTATGAGGAAGGATTTTGTTTGCCAGAAAATAATGGGCTATCTGCGTGTAGAGGAGTAAGATGGAGCCTGATGTTTCAAACAGGGCTGTTGAAATTTTGCCTTTCTTTTCAAGGAATGGTTTACCCATGAACCAAGCCGTTAACACTGCCCGTTCGCCGGAAAGGAAGGCGCTTTCGAGATTATCCGATTCTCGACACCAAGTATAAAGAATCCACAAGCATAAATTGAGCTGCCTCATTGCGGTCAGAATTTCTTTCGGTTTCTTGCCCTCATTATCTGCCAGCAGCTTGATCAGCTCGCAAAAATGCCTGTGCGAAACATCCGGTTCGTCAAGCATGGCCAGGGATTTCCTGAGCAGGCGACGGCAATTTTTTGGCAGCAGTTCTTCACGCAGAAGAAATTTTTCAATATATCCTGCTAATTTTTCTCCATCCCATCTGCTGAAAGAGATCTGATCTGTGCTGTTTTTTTCTTCGTATAAAGAAACTCGTTGATGAATTTGACGCTTAAGTTCGCCTCCAAAGCATATGCAAATTTCTTAGGAGTTACGCAGTTGAAAACAAGAAGCTCAATTGTTACAATAGGTTCTCCTGTTGGAGGTTTAAACCGTCAGTTGAACAAAACCAACGGGTTATAAAACCAACTGCGTAACTCCTATTTCTATAGGTTTGTTTTTATATTCGGCAGGCAGGTGTGTAGGGATATAGGTATCACGGATTTCATCCAGTGAGGGCTGGAGATCCTGAATCGAGCCACTGTTCCAATCCTTTCTCCCCAAGTCTCCTGACTTAATTGAAACCAGATAAACTTTCTCTGGTTGATCGTCAATACTGCCAAAGGCAGCGACATCTACGCCATATTGCCGATTGCCTATGCCCGGTTTTGAAAAGACATCTAAGCCCATTTGGGAAAGCAGATCAGGAAGCAGGGCATCCAGCTCCTTTCTTTCCCGTAACGAGGCGAGATATTCCCGAATAATGAGCTTCATGAGTCACATCCTTCTACGCGAAAAACATACAAGGTGTAATCAAGTCCGTGCGGATCGATACGTTCGAGAGATGGGAGTTCAAAATAATGGCTGTGTTCTGCTAATGCCATTTCCTGCCTGCTCTTTTGGTCGCCGGGGCCATGATGAATATAATAAACAGAACGAGTTCCGTACAATATACACATCTTAGTTGTAATCAAATTAAATATTGAATTCTCCTGAGCTACTTTGTACGACTCAGCAAATAATCTGCTTTGATACCGATGAAAAACCTCTCTTTGTGCTTGTGTTGGTTGCAGTTCGCTAATTGATGAATTTAAACTTTCATGATAGTTTTTAAGCTGTTCGAGAACAGTATCGATAACAAGCTTTACCTTTTCGGAAGGTTCTTCCTCAACTGTTTTGACAAGATAATCCTTTACGCAGCCGGAATAGTTGATCAAAAGAGGATGAAACAAGATGTCGGTTATCTCTTCGATTTCATCGCCTGAGGCAGTATCAATCAAGGACACAATGAAGCTGGTCGCACTTATAGGCTTATGAAAGAACCAACCGCAGGCTTTTCTTACCAGAAAGACACGAATTCCTTCGGGCAATTCCTGCAATTGGTCAAGGTCAACCGCAACAGGTGTACCATACTCTGACGTATTCTCCAGTAAATCAGCAGCCGCACGACCTAAGGCCACTTGCTTGGAGAGCAGCCAGCGGGTGATGAGAAAATCGAGATACCCCTCTTTGTTATTACAAATTGCCAAGTTCAGTGTATCAAATTGCCTAATGGAAAATTCCTGCTCTCTCTGAACAAGTAACTTCTCAAGGAACAAGAGAACTTTTTCACGCATCCCATGCTTGATCAAAGAGCAAAGGCCGAAATCTATATCTCTTATTATATTGATACGTTGAATGTTTATTTGAGCCAAGGTGTTAAGCAGGAGATCAACCATGCTGGCAGGCAGTTTTGAGAAGAGACATTGAGCTGCTTCATATAGAACGATATCATCCTGTTGCGGAAGGATATGTTGTAGAAGTTTGATAGCGTGTTTTTCAGTGCTGTTATCTGCTTTGTACAGTGCAACAGTAGATCTCAATATAGCTGCATACAAGTATTCATCGCAATCCTGCTCAAGTGTCGTTTGGATAGCCTGCAAGGATTTACTAATCAGCTCCTCACGGTCGTGATATTTTATACGGCCAAGTGCATGAACAGCTCGGGAGCGGATCAGGATATTTTCGTGAGAGCACAGCTCGACCGCCTTGTTTGCATATTGCTCCAGTTGGAGGTTAGAACCGGCAGTAATTGCCGGAGTTATGAAGTCAAAGGTATCATCAACCTCATTTAAAGCGGCAGAGAGGACTTCGTCAGGTCGTCCTGCATCTGCCTCACAGAAGTCGATGAACGGGGGAATCAGTGTGCCAGCGGCCATATTATTTCCCGCTTCTTCTACAAGATGCTTGACGCAGTCCATCACGGCGGCAACCGGGGATTCTATGCTTGGCAGGGCATGCTCCAGTACATGTCGGGTCATGAAAAAATCATGCTGTTGATCTGAACTCTTGAGCTTCCTGAATTCTGCTATTGCATCAATCTTTCCTGCATTATGAAGATCAGCAACTTCCTGACCAACTGATTCTTTTTTATCATGGTTTTCCAGATAAACACGACAAGCAACCTCTAAAAAAAATCCAGAGGAAATACTGCCAAGTAACTGTTCCCTTATTGAATGCATCGTCAATTTCCTGAAAGGTTCTGCAGCAGTCAGGGCTGCCTACCGACATCCCTGACTGTTCGGATGCTGTCTAGCCGATCAGCTCCTGCACGGTCGCGGCAATAGACTCCCCGTCCAGTCCCTGCTGCCTGTACAGATCAGCCGGGCTGCCGGAGCCGCCGTAATGGCGCACGCCAAGCCGCTTCATCTTCGGTGCCAGTCCGTTATCCAGCAGAATCGTGGCCACCGAAGCCCCCAAGCCGGTGTCCACATGGTGATCTTCCACCGTGACAATCGGGCCGATCTCGGCCGCTTCAAGCACAGCCTCTGCATCTATGGGCAGCAACGAGGCCATGTTCAGCAGGCCCACGGATTTCCCGGCATCCTTGAGGATCTGCCATGCCTTGATACAGGCCGGAGTCACCGCACCGTAGGTGATGATGACGGCATCACGGCCTTGGCGCAGCCAATCCGCTTTGCCCGGTGTGAACACGTAGTCGGCATCATAGAACACGGAGCCGTCTTCCTTGGTGATGGTCGGGGTTTTGGATCGGCCCATGCCGACAAAATGATTGCCCGGCTGGCAGGCGATATAGCGGATGATCCGGTCGGTCTGGTTGGGGTCGCAGGGGATGAACACGGAAAAACGGAAGTAGTTTTTCATCAGGCCCAGGTAATCAATGCACTGATGGGTCGGACCGTCCTCGCCTACATCCAGCCCTACATGGGTAGCCACCACCTTGACATTGCTGTGGTTGAAGTCATTGAGTCGGTTCTGGTTGTAGACCTCGGACACGGCAAAGGAACCGAAGGTGGAGAAAAAGGTGACCAAGTTCTCGCAGCTCATGGCCCCGGCAGTACCGGCGGCATGATGCTCCTGAATGCCCAGTTCCAAATAGGCGTCCGGCGAATGTTTATGGAAGCCGCCCATCTTGACCGAACCTTCCAGATCGCAGGATATACCCACGATCTTGGGGGGCTGTCCTGCCTGATTATTGGCCTCAGCCAAGCCCAATAGGGCATTGCCGTAGCCGGAACGACAGTCGGTCTTCTCATCAGCCGCATAGACAATGGGCTCACCCGGCTGTACTTCCGGGTAATCAGCCCGTGGCGGCATGATGGTCTTGGTGCTGACCGGCTCCTTGCGCCGCTCCTGCCATTGGGCAAAATCATTTTCTACGCCCAGTTCAGCCAAGGCATCTGCCAGCATATCCGGCGGCAGGGGTGAACCGTGGTATTTGGCCTTGTTCTCCATAAAGGAAATCCCCTTGCCCATGACGGTCTTCGCAACCAGCACAGTAGGCACCCCGCTGATATTGCGGTAGGCGTCCCGCATGGCCTGATAGATAGCCTGATAATCATGGCCGTCTTTCAGAACCACCGTGTTGAATCCCAGGCCGCCGTACAGCTTCTGCATACACTGAGGCATAATATCCTCGGTGCTGCCGCAGATCTGCAGGCGGTTGCGGTCAATGAGCACGGTCAGGTTGTCCAGCTTGTATTTGACCGCATGGCGGATGGCCTCGGCGATCTGGCCTTTCTGCTGCTCACCGTCGCCCATCAGGCAGAACACCCGGTTTTGCATGCCCTTGATCTTGAAGGCATGGGCCATGCCTACGGCGATGGACAACCCCTGACCCAAGTTGCCGGTATCCCATTCCACACCCGGCACAATGGATTCCACATGGCCGGGAAAACCGGAACCGGTACGACGGAAGCCGATCAGAAAATCCTCTTCGCTGAAATAGCCGTTCTCGGCCAGCACGCTGTACACGCCTGGCGAGATATGACCGATGGACTCCACCATCCGGTCACGTCCAGCCATGCGGGGATTGGCCGGATCATGTTTGAGCAGACCGTAAGCCACCAACAGCATATCCAGCGAGGACAGCGAACCGCCCGGATGACCGGAAGCAGCCAGGCTGGTGGACAGCAGGATGCGTCGGGCAGAGCGGATTCGCATCTCCTTCAGGGTTGCGATTTCTTCGGCAGTCAGTTCAGTCGCCGCAGGATCAAATTTCAGGGACATCATAAACTCCATTGGTAAAAAATATAAATAAAGGGCCGGGCAGAAGTTGTCCGGTCAATAACTGGCTTGTTCAACAGATGTTACTACGTGATGCTGACCGTTATAAATAGATTGCACCGGAAAGACAACAGGAAAGAAGAAGAACGGGGCGGCAGTTCCTCCGTAATCCTTCTTACCTGCAATTCAGAACGGAAAACAGATAATTTCCATCTTATGTATTTATATAAAATTATAGAATTTTTCTTGTTACTGTGCAGCCGTCACCGAAGCCGGAATGGGAAACATGAACCGGCTGAAAGGGGTAAAGCTCCGCAGACCGAAGAGTGAATTTGAGCAGCATTGGGATACGATTTCGTTATTTTTTGTTATAACCGGGCAAAAAGAAAAAATAACAAGTGCAATTCAATGTCATTTGATATATAAATCATCTTAAAAGAAGAGGTGTAAAGGATATATATTATATCTAACCAACCTAAGGAGGAAAACATGTTGAGTAAAAATTGTCTGACATTTCAGTCTTTCGTCAAAAAGGCATTGATAACAGCAGGCACAGGTGTATTAATACTAACTGCAAATCCAGCCAGTTCTGCTGATTGTATGAAAGAAGCCGATGCATTAGTGGATTGTATATTAACTTATCAACCCCACGAATTTGATCCTGTCTTTATAAAACAACTGACAAAAATGACCTACGAGGAAAACGGACATCATTATCTGAAGGACGGTTTAAAGATTAATCCGTCGAATTGGTTAATACGTGAACACGGTTGGAAAACGAGAGTCAATATTGACGACAAAGACAAAAAAGGTAAAAATAATATAAAAATAAGAGTTACCGATGAAATGGAAATTGAATCTGATTTATTCAGGTTCTGCAAAGAAGAATCAATGAATGCATTGAGTTGTGAGCTCTTCTAACTGATGCTTGGGGCGGCAGCTTTTCGTCTTTTCGAAGGGCTACCGCCGAAAAAATCTGCAGTTGTCAAACCCTGACTGATTCCCGCCTGTTTTTTAATTAAACATATTGGAATAACGATTTCCTTTCCGCTCTTCTCCCTGTCTGCAACCAGCAGTACCTGATGAACGCATCCCTTCTCTCGCCTTCTGCGAAAAAAAACCGTTTGACTTTTCGGAAAAAATAGAAGAGCATGGGCAGGTTCGGGGCGGACGCATGATCGCTCCGGTCTTTATGCCGGAGAGGAAAGTCCGAACACCACAGGGCACAGCGGTTCCTAACAGGAACTTCGGGTAACCGGAGGAAAGTGCCACAGAAAACACACCGCCGATGGAACGGGCGCTCCGTTCACAGGCAAGGTTGAAATGGTGAGGTAAGAGCTCACCGCCTTCATGGTGACATGGAGGGCAGGGTAAACCCCGCCGGGTGCAAGACCAAATAGGGAAACGTCTGAGGACTGCCCGTCCAAGGTTTCCGGGTGGGTTGCACGAGGTGCCGGGTGACCGGCATCCCAGTCAAATGATCATGGCCTGCTTCGGCAGGAACAAAATTCGGCTTACAGTCCGCCCCGTTTTTTTCTTCAGCAGCAGAGTGCGAGGTCGCCCGAATGCTCTGCTGCGATTTTGATCTGAAAGCGGTCCGCTGGCAGCTTGGCGTTGGTGAGACTGCCTTGTGGATACATTACGACCGCCCAAAACGCTTTTTCCTTTCTGCTGTACAGGGATTTCGAGCGGCCATAACTGGTCAACAGATCGGGTCGCAGTCGTTTCACTGTATCCGGGATGCAGCCTGCGCGATTGATCAGGTATGGATTTCGATTTCCTTGACCTTAGACTTCGGCATAGGCTTTCTGGGTACGGTTACGGTTAGTACACCCTGTTTGAATTTAGCCTTGATACCCTCCTGATCAGCATCTTCCGGCAGGGTGAGCACCCGCTGAAATGCACCGAAATAGCGTTCCTGGCGGTAATGGTCCTTGTCTTTTTTTTCCTTCTCCTGTTTCTTCTCACCGCTGATCGTCATAACATTATCGACAAGTTCGACCTTGATGTCGTCCTCGTCCGCGCCGGGAAGCTCCACAGTGACCGTATATTCCTTGTCGCCTGCGCTCAGATCCAGGGTGGGCCTAAACGCGCCGTCTGCGGTGCGCAGCATAAATGGATGATGAAAATCAAATGAAGATGCATTAAAGTCACGGAACATATTATTAAAAAGTCGATCGACTTCATGATGAAATTCCTGCAGCGGACCGGTAAGTGCCTTTCCTCCCTCCTTTGCAGCCCCCTGTTGTATCGGAACTTTTGCTCCGGTATTTTCTTCATGCCTGAACCAGTTCCAAGGATTCCAGCTGCTGTCCGCTGCAGACTGATCCTGTTCGGCGGTTTCGACCTTTTTCTGCGGCGTATCTGCCGCACCGGTATCGGTCGCTGCATGACTGAACGGTACTGCCGTCACAGTCACTGTTGTCAGCAGCACTGCCATTCCTGCTCTGATAAGGGTTCCGGTTTTCATTTCTGTACCTCCTGTAACAAAAAATGAATAAAAACAATCATACCGGATTCAGCTGCCTTCAACTGCCGCAGGAACCCGGTATACCTCTTCCCTTAACTCACTGTGCCTATCCGGAATTTCAGCCAGATGCTCTGAATCTCAGTCCGCTTCACCTCAGACTTCATGATCCGCAGGAACATTCCAGCCGGTAGTAGCTTTTCCCTCCGGATAGGCAGAATGAACTTGATTTACAAGTTATGAAAGAAAATCATACTGTCTTTCATATTCCAGCCAAAAGATAATGCATGTAGCTCTGCTGTCAAGGTTCTTCTTCCAATTTTAAAAGGAAAAAAGAAACGCGATAAAAAATATCAATGACATTTTAAAAGAACATTGTATATTACTCTTTTATCTGGAGTAAGGCCGATTGTTTCCGCCATTCTGCTTTTTTCCGCAATAGACTGCGGGATGAACAAGAGAGCCTACTTCCGCACCTCCCCTTCTCCGTAAACCACGAATTTCCTGGTGGTCAGTTCTTCCAGCCCCATCGGTCCGTAGGCATGCAGCTTGGTGGTGGAGATGCCGATCTCCGCACCCAGACCGAACTGGCCGCCGTCGTTGAACCGGCTGGAGGCATTGACCATTACGGCCGAGGCATCTACCTCGCGCAGAAAACGCTGGCTGTTTGCATAGGATTCGGTGACGATGACCTCGGTATGCTGTGAGCCGTACTGTTCGATGTAGCGCATGGCCTCATCCATATCCCCCACCACCCGGACGACCATTTTCAGGTCCAGAAACTCGGTACCCCAGTCCGTGCCTTCCGCCGGCACGATCTCTGGCACCAGGGCGCAGCTCTGATCGCAGCCGCGCAGCTCTACTCCGGCAGCGATCAGCTCCTTGGCAGCGGCAGGCAGAAAGTGATCTGCAATTCCTTTATGCACCAGCATTCCTTCCAGAGCATTACATACTCCAGGCCGCTGGGTCTTGCCGTTCATGGCAATGCGGATGCCGGTATCGATGTCACCGCTGTCGTCCATATAAAGGTGACAGACGCCTTTATAATGTTTGAGTACCGGAATCTTAGAATTTTCCGTGACAAAACGGATCAGACCCTCGCCGCCCCTGGGGATGACGACATCGACAAACTCCTCCTGAGCCAGCATGGCATTGACCCCGTAACGGTCAGTCACCGGGATGACCTGCACAGCCTCTTTCGGGACATCATGGGCCTCCAGCACCTTCTGCAGCAGCCTGGCCAGAGCCAGATTGGAGTGGATAGCCTCGGAGCCGCCCCGCAGCAGGACGCCGTTCCCGGCCTTCAGGCAGAGGGCAGCTGCGTCAATGGTCACATTTGGCCGGGATTCGTAGATCATGCCTACTACACCGAGCGGTACCCGCATCCGGCCCACGGTGATGCCGCTGGGCCTGCGCTTCATGTCATCCACTTCGCCCACTGGGTCCGGCAGAGCAGCGATTTCCTCCAGCCCCTGAATCATCGAGGCAATGACTTTGTCGCTCAGTTCCAGACGATCCAGCATGGCGGTGGACAATCCTTTCTCCCGACCTGCAGCAAGGTCTTTTTCGTTTTCCGTGCGGATAAATTCCCGCTCCGCCTGAAGCTGAACGGCAGTAGCCAGCAGAATGTCATTCTTGACCGACGTGGGCAGGGCAGCCAGCTTGCGGGCTGCTTTTCGGCCCTTTTCAGCCATACCGGTGATGAGTTGTTCTATTTCGTTGTTGTTCATAAGATTCTCCATCTCTTGCCTGTTATTTATTTTACATATTTATAGAGGGTTATGTCGCGCCCCGTGTGATAATGATGATGGGATAATAGGAGCAGACCGCTGTTCCCGGCCTGCCAACGGATAAGCACTCTCCTATCAGAACACAAACTTCCCGGTTTTTCATCATGAATATCAGACTGCTCAAAAGGATGCGACGCCCCGGCTGTACTGCCGGGAGATTCAGCAATCGGAGCTGTTGTTTGAACGGAAACCCGCCGAAAAATACCGCTTCGGGAAAATTGTCAGCCTGATTGATTTTCGCATAATAATCCATTAAGATTACAATTTCAGCAACCATCAGCAATTGAGTATGACACCTGACGCAGTACGTAAAGGAGAAAAATATGCAATATGTCATCGTGGGCGGCTCCATTTCCGCCTCCACCGCACTGAATGTGATCCGGACCAACAGTCCGGGAGCAGAAATCCGGGTAGTGGCTGATGAAGCGGTGCCGTTTTATTACCGCGCCCTGATCCCCTATCTGCTCGACGACAGCCGTACAGTGGATGAAATTTTATTTACCGAGCAACCCTCGGATGATGAGCGGGTGCATATCCACCATGATCGGTGTATTGCTGTTGATCCGGAGAAGCGGACCGTCGGACTCGGGTCGGGTCAGGAGCTGAACTATGACCGGCTGCTGCTGGCTGCGGGCAGCTCTTCCACATTACCTGATATTGCCGGTATCGACAGTCAGGGCGTTTTTACCCTGCGCACTCTGGATGAGGCGCTCAAGGTACGGGAGTACCTGAAAGGATGCAGAAATGCCGTGGTGGTCGGCGGCGCCTTTGCCGGAATCAAGGTGGCCGAGGCCCTGCAGCGCACAAAACTGCAGGTTACAGTGGTCGAGCAGCGCCGTCATATTCTGCCGCATATCGCTGATACGGAAATTGCCGATCGAATCACCCGGCGGCTGCGGCAAAGCGGCATGGATATTCTGACGAAAGAGTCTGCCCAGGAAATTCTTACTGCTGACGGCAGGGCAACCGGCGTCCGGCTGTCCTCGATAAAAACCGTTGCTGCTGACCTGGTTATCCTGATGGTGGGTGTGCAGCCGAATATCGATTTTCTTGCCGGTTCCGGGATTACAGTTGATCAGGCGGTGCTCACGGACCGGACAATGCGGACTTCGGTTCCAGACGTCTACGCCGCCGGTGACATAGTGCAGTTCCATGATGCGGTTGTCGGCAAGGACGTTGTCAGCGCTCTGTGGGGCAATGCCGTTCATATGTCCAGAACTGCCGGGTTCAACATGAGCGGCATCGAGGCCTATGTGCCGCCGCTGCTCTCTTCCCTGAACAGTACCGATATAGCCAGTCTGCCTATTATTTCCGCCGGGGATCTGCATGCCGATTCGGAAGAGTATGCGGTTTACACAGAGGCATCAGGAGACAATTACCGCAAACTCATTTTTGCCGGAGATCGTCTTGTCGGTATGCTTTTTCTCGGCAATGTCAGCCGGGCCGGGGTCTACATCAGGGCTGTTCAATTCTAGAAAATCCCGGCGTAATCAAACAGACGATTTATATCCATACAGTTCCTGAAAAGCTCCCGGCTGACATTTTTCACCTTGTTCTTACGAAGAATATTGAGAGCGAAGCTTCTCAGTTTCGCAAATATGTGCGGATTGCAACGAATTCGGGAGCGGTCAAATGCGGTCGGATAAACCGAGTTCTTTCATCAGTTTCCGCGCCGCCGGGATTTCATTGCTTTTCTCCCTGATTTCTTCATGGCCGAGAACGACGGCGCGGTCGCCAGCAAAAGCACTCAATATCTGAAGCTGATTAATATCCTTCATGTTATCGAAACTTCCCCGGAGAGTTTTGCCGTCGCAACGAATAAATTCTCCGTCCGGTTCCTCTTCCGCGAGAGCTTTGCCGTGCTCCCTGAAAATCCGCTCAAGTTCCGAACCGGAAGTATTCAGAATGACAGTGCGGATCGTTGTATATGCAGGAGCTTTTTTCCAGTCCAGGCCGAAATATTCATTGAGCCTTTCACGATGCGCATCAACGAACAGATGGATTTTGCGATAAGAATCCGAACCGCTCAGGATCGCCATGATCGAAAACAGAAGAATATGCGTAAGCTCATATCGCCGGCCCTGCCCGCGTCGATGATCTTTGATTGTGTTCAGCAAAAAAACAGCATGCAGAATCCTCGTGTAAAGTTTTTCTGTATCAATTACTGCATACGTCTTGAAAATACAAGCTCTTATAGAATTGAACAGCCCTGCGGTCTACATCAACCTGATCCGGGAGGTTATGCGGGAGATCGGGTAACATGAGTCAATGTGTATAGGTGCCATCGGCAGGATGATCTCAGGGATATCGGCGGCACCTATTTTCTTTTTTCGGCGCAGCGCATGAAGCCGCATGAACCGAGCCAGCCGGATCAGAACTCAATCCCCTTCTGCGCCGGTGTCCCGTTTGTATAGGGATGCCTGACCTCCTGCATCTCGGTGACCAGGTCTGCCGCCTGCACCAACTGTTCTCCGGCCCCTCTGCCGGTAACAGCAATATGCATCTCCGGGGCACGGGCCACGATTGTCCTGATGACTTCCTGTTCATCGATTATCCCGTAGGTAATCGGATAGGTCAGTTCATCCAGCACCACCAATTGGTGCTGATTTTTCTGAATTGTCTCCTGGGCAAATTCCCATGCCTCACGGGCTGCTGCAATATCCTTGTCCGGATTATCCGATTTCCAGGTAAATCCGCGCCCCATGACGTGAAAGTCCAGCAGATCCTGAAACCGGCTGGCTGCTTCCAGTTCACCGTACTTCCAGCTTCCTTTGATAAACTGAATAAAACAGACTCTGCCGCCATGCCCGATCATCCGCAGGGTCAGTCCGAGGGCTGCCGTGGTTTTTCCTTTGCCGTTGCCGGTAAAAAGCAGGAAGACGCCTTTTGCATTGTGTGCATTCTGTGCGGATATATCAGACTCAGACATATTATTTACCGCCTGCAGTGTCGGGTTGTTCGGGTTGTGGTAGCATGTTTCTGCGGCAGCCCCTCGGAAACCGGTCTGCCGTGCTGGCGCACGTATTCATACATGACAATCGAAGCGGCAATACTGACATTCAGACTCTGCACATGTCCCCACTGCGGAATGGAGATGCCAGCAATATCCGGATATTCGGCTCTGTCAAAACTGATACCGAATTCTTCATGCCCCAGAATAAAGGCGGATTTTTTCTCCAGCGCACAGTTGCCCAGCAGTTTCGGGCAGCCGGGTTCCAGCACGGTTATCGTATACCCGGCTTCGATCAGTACCGAATAACAGGAGGCAAAATTTTCATGGAGATGAAAACCGACCCAGCGCACTGACCCCTTGGCCGGTTCCGGATCAAAAAATTCCACGCCCACCAAGTGAAGTTCAAAGGCCCCGAAGGCATCTGCTGTTCTGAAGATTTTGCCGATATTGAAATCCGGCTTAAGGCCGTCCAGAACCAGAATACAGTCATGGAGCCCTGGCTTCGCACTCACCAGACTACGCCGCCTCGCCCGCCTGTAACGGGTTTCCATATCCTGCCGTTTATTGCAGCGTCGCACCATGCTCTGCCGGTCTTTTTTGCGCTCGGCTTGATGGAAATGAACCATCCTTAGGGCGGGAGATCAAACTGAAATGTTTTGTACAGTTCGCCTCAAACAGTGGGAACTCCCGGAGCTTCGCAATAAAGAAAATCTCAGCCGATATGCTCCAGAGCAATCTTCAGCATCCGCCGCACCGGCTCGGCAGCGCCCCATAGCAGCTGGTCTCCGACAGAAAAGGCGCTCAGGTACTGCTCTCCCAAATTCATTTTGCGCAGCCGTCCCACCGGAATATCCAGGGTTCCGGTGACCCGGGTCGGGGTCAGTTTATTGACCGTCTCTTCCTTGGTATTGGCAACCAGGTAGACCCATTTGTTCTGCCCGGCAATAGCTTCCTCGATATCGGCAAGAGGAACATCCTGATTCAGTTTGATGGTGAAGGCTTGGCTGTGACAACGCATGGAGCCGACCCGGACACAGCAGCCATCAATGGGAATCCGGTTTTCCGTATAACCAAGAATTTTATTGGTCTCACTGATCCCCTTCCACTCTTCGCGGGTTTGACCGTTCTCCATATCCCGATCGATCCAAGGGATAAGGCTGGCCGCCAAGGGGGCGCCGAAATGCTTGGTCAAAAAACGCGGGCTGCGGATGGTGTTGGTTACGTTTTTATCAATTTTCATAATAGTCTCATGGTCATCCAGCAAGTTCTGAGCATTCTCTCCGATCAGGCGCATCTGGTTGACCAGCTCAAGCATATTTTTGGCCCCTGCCCCGGAGGCAGCCTGATACGTCTGCGAGGTAATCCATTCCACCCAGCCCTGTTCAAATAGACCGGCCAGAGCCATGAGCATAAGGGAAACCGTACAGTTGCCGCCGATATAATTTTTGATTCCGTCGGCAAGCCCCTGATCAATCACCTTACGGTTCACCGGATCCAGAACAATAATGGAATCGTTCTCCATGCGCAGAGTAGAAGCCGCATCGATCCAGTAGCCTTCCCAGCCTTCATTACGCAGCTTCGGATAGACCTCGGAAGTGTATTCGCCGCCCTGGCAGGAAAGCAGGATGTCTGCTTCCTTGAGCAGCTTGATATCAAGGGCATCTTGGAGTTCATAGGTGGTGCCGCTGACCTCCGGCCCCTCCTGCCCAGCCTGGGAAGTGGAAAAAAACAGAGGCTCAATCCCCTGAAAATCATCTTCCTCGCGCATACGCTCCATAAGCACGGAACCGACCATGCCCCGCCAACCGATTATCCCTACTTTCTTCATCTTTTTTCCTATTTTTTCGGGGCGGGAGCAACCCGCCGGTTTGAAGTTGTCCGTCCCTTTCGGAAGGAATTCGTTTACACCACCCGCAGATAGTGAATCAGCTCACTGGCAATAATCGGTGCCACGGAATATACTTCCAGCAAATCGTCCTTTTTGGTGCCGGGGAAGGTGTCTGCCCCGATGATCCGGTGAATGCCCTTTTCCCTGAACCGCTCGCGGGAATCTCCGGAGAGCACCAGATGCGTCGCCATGACCATCACGTCAACCGCACCGGCCTCGTAGCAGCGGTCTGCAGTCTGCAGCATGGAACCGCCTGTACGGATCATATCATCGCAGATAATCGCGGTTTTCCCTTTGACTGCACTGGAAAGCTGGCTGATAATGGTCTTATCAATATCATACCTGTCCTTGTTGGCTGCCGTGTGCGGACATCGCAGGATTCCGGCCAGCAGGGCAACCCGCTTGCTGAACCCGTAATCAGGCGAAACCAGTACATAATCCTCCAGTTCCATATCGCGGATTTTCTGAGCAGCCAGCGATTCCGTCCACAGATGCCGGGTTTTCACCTCCCCGGAATGGGCGTGGAGCACGGCCTCGGAGTGGAGGTCGATAAAGGCCACGTAATTGGGGCGGCTCCGGAAAATCAGCCGGGTCCGAGTGATGCCCTTGGGAATTTCGCCGGATTCCGGCTTGGACCGCTCCATCGTGGAATACCCCAGATACGGGATCACCACATTAACGCTGCGGGCATTCCAGTAGCGTCCGCCCGCAATCAGGTCGAGCAGTTCCTGAAGGGCTCCATCACTGTGGGTGGAGGAAACAATAATAATATCCCGACCGGATACGTCACAGGGAAAGGCGTGATAAATTTCACCGTCAGCAAACTGTTTACGGATCATGGGTGTGCAGACGACTTTCAGTTCTGCTGCCACTTTATCTGCCAGCGGCACAGAATCCTGCGTCGCAAGAAGGAGGATATTTTCTCTTCTGGTCATGGTTCCTTTTCTGCTTGGTTATAACGCCGCCACAACGGCATCTCCCATTTCTCTGGTATTGACCGGTGTGCATCCCCCGGTTGCGATATCGGCGGTCATGATGCCTTTTTCCAGGGCAGCGGCAACCGCATTCTCAATGGCCGTAGCTGCTGCGTCCTGCTGCAGACTGTAGCGCAGCATCATGGCAGCGGACAGGATCTGGGCGATAGGATTGGCGATTCCCTTTCCGGCAATATCCGGCGCCGAGCCGCCTGCCGGTTCAAACAGGCCGAAGTTGTCGCTGTTCAGGCTGGCGGATGCCAACATCCCCATAGAGCCGGTGAGCATGGCCGCCTCATCCGAAATGATATCACCGAACATATTACCGCAGAGCATGACGTCAAACTGCTGCGGCCAACGCACTAACTGCATAGTGGCATTGTCCACATAAATATGATTCAGCTCCACATCCGGATAGTCAGCCGCCACCTCCATGACAACTTCGCGCCAGAAGACCATCGTGGTCAGCACATTAGCCTTGTCCACCGAAGTGACTTTTTTCTTCCGTACCCGTGCTGCTTCAAAGGCCATCCGGGCGATCCGCTCGATTTCGGAGCGTTTGTAGACCATAGTGTCAAAGGCGAACTCGTCCGCTCCTTCGCCTTCCCGCCCCTTGGGAGTACCGAAATAAATTCCGGAAGTCAGCTCCCGCACCACCAGAACGTCAAATCCGTTGCCGACAATATCCGGCCGCAGAGGACAGGAGGCGGCCAGTGATTTGAAAACCCTGGCAGGCCGCAGATTGCAGAACAGATCAAAATGCTTGCGCAGGGGCAGCAAGGCGGCCCGTTCCGGCTGTTCCGCCGGAGGCAAATTTTCCCATTTCGGCCCGCCTACTGACCCGAACAGAATGGCGTCGCTGGAGGCACAAATATCCAAGGTAGACTGCGGCAGAGCATGACCGTGGTTGTCAATGGCAATACCGCCCACGTCTGCAGCTTCATATTCCAGCTGGAAACCGAATTTCTGCTGTACTGCATGCAATACCTTAACAGCTTCGGCCATCACCTCCGGCCCGATGCCGTCACCGGCCAGTACGGCTATTTTTTTGCTCATAGTTTTTTGTTACCCCCTCAGAAGGGGTAGTCATCCCGTTGAACGTTGTTTTCCGATAACGGTCGTTCTGAAAAGCTCTTTGAACGTCCATATAGATCAAGTCAGCCCTTGACAGTAACTCACAAGCAAAAAGCTGACGACACAGCTGAATTAGGTGCAGACTCACTCTGCACTATAGAAGAAGTTTTTCTCGTTGATACAGAAGGATAGACCCTATACGAAGAGCGCCGAGCACGAATAAAAGCGTCGAAAAGGCATATATCATGTCTGGTTTAATTTCATGTTTAAAGAGGGAGATAAGCGCTTCGCGCAACACAAACACCAATGCGGCATCAAGGATATATGTAAGCCGAAGTTTATGTACATTAAAGTAATCCACAAGTGATCTGGAGAGCTCGATTAATACATATAGTGTTAATATATCAGTAATAAGGTTAATGTAGTGCCCGGTTATTCCTGAGGAAGTAAACAGTCTCCAAGTCGTGAAAAAAAGCTGCGCAGTCCCAATTGCCATACCGATGATCATAAATAAGAGAATAACGCCGAAAACCAAGTTAACAAAAGTATCAAAGAAAGCTTTTATTTTTTCACTTATAATTTTCACTTCCGGCAACCTAACAAGAGTTTTTCAGGACAGTCGTTATCGGGCGGCAACACTCAACAGGGTGGCCATCCAGGAGGACTACAGAAAAATTCCGCGACAGGAACAGGGAAGAAGTTGATCCCGCAGTCCGCGACAGCGGAAAGAAACAAAAAGAACCTACCAGAAAAAAGAAAATTTTGCCAACTTTTGCCTGCCGAAAGGGTATGATTCTTCCGATGCTCCGCCTGCTCAGATCAGCAGTTCGGCAACCGTTACTTCCTTTCCTGCCTCTTTTGACAGATCAATAACCTGCTGGTCGCATTCATCTATGGCATCGCCTGCCTGATCATGGGTGATACAGACTACAGGTTTATCAATTTCCGAACTGGAGGCAACAACCATGCCTAAGCAGCCATTGTTCAGCCGTACCTGATTGCCGGGAGGATAAATACCTAAGGCGGAAATAAAAGCAAAGAGCAGTGCCGGATCAAAGGCTCCTTTGTCATTGACCATAATCCCGAATGCCGACAAAGGAGTAATAGAGGGTTTATACGGCCGAACAGCAGTCAATGCCTCAAAGACATCGCAGATCTGCAAAAGGGATGTGACATGACTGCGTACCGCCCAGGACGGAACTTCCGGATATCCCCTGCCGTCGTAGCGGATATGATGTCCCCAGGCTGCGGTAATCTGCATCCGGGTGGCCTCCTTGTGTTCAAGGAGAATCTCTGCGCCAATTGCAGGATGAGCCCGCATCAGTTCAAATTCCTCCCGGGTCAGCTTGCCCATTTTATAGATAATTTCCGAAGGAATTTTTCCCTTGCCCACATCATGCAGTAGGGCGGCGGTCCCCAGCTCAATCAGGTGTTCGTTGGCAAAGCCCAGACGCTCACCGACAAAGACAGCCAATATTGCAGCTCTGACAGAATGCCCCACCGTATAGCTGTCATGATCGGGATATTGGACAAACTGCAGCATATCCGTAAAACTGGTCCGGGTAACGTTAAGCAGATGTTCGCTCACCGACCGCGCACTGTTGATGTCCATGGACCGGTTCAGGCTAACATAAGCATATGACTTTGCCACAACGTCAAAAAGTGCCTGACAGACTGCCAGAGGAGAATGCTGCGTGTTTCTGCCGCTCTCTTCTGTCTCCTGATCCTGTCCCTTCCGGTCACCCTTCGATTTTTTGGAGGGAGGCGCGCTGCACTGGGCCTCCAGATGTATTTTATCGATACGATGCAGCTTCAGAAACTCTCTGCTTTCCTGAAGATTATTGACAGGATGAGCATGATGGTCAGTAAGCTCAAGAAGTTTCTGTACTTCCCGGAGGGTAACGTCGGCATCGAACACAAAACCTGCGCAATGAATCGACTTGGAAAATTCCACCAGCTGCAGCCCCATGATACTGGGACCGATCAGATAATGCCCTTTATAAACAATTTTGTTTTCAGCAATGCCGATCGTCAGTTTTTTTTTGCCCGTGGCAGCAAGAAAACTGTGCAGATCGGTTATAAAATTTCGGCAGGTCTCCTGTATGATAGGATGGTCTGCAAAGTAGATCCTTCGCTGTCCGATACTTTTACATAAAAAAACGATCAGGCTGTTCAGTTTCAACGACATGGGGTGTGCTACCTGTGAACAGGAGGATAGTATCTGGTCAACACGTTACGGGCGGCAGTACGGGCAGCCTTGGGCCATTGGGAAAGAAGCAGATACTGTTTACCCCGGGCTATATTCGTAAGCAGATCATAAGCCGTCTGCAAGCGGACAGCAGACAACGCAGCAATGCTCCCGGGCACCCATTTTTCCTCTCTCCGCTCAAGGGAAAGTGCCGGCAATCTCTCTATAATGATTTGAATACCTTTCTTTTTCAGATGCTGATCCGGCGCAGCAGGATCGGCCTGCTGCAGCAGTTCAATAAGAAACAGGCGGTCTGACGCCAGACTGCCGTCAAGGAAGGGAGCTACCGCCCTGTCCAGCCAGCCGATTGCCTGCTGCTGCAGACCGAGAATGAATTTTTTACAGATATATACTGCCTGGGATGATTGAAGCAGGATAATGAAAAAGGAATACAGTCCGGGAGGCGGGGGCGAAAAAATATCTGCCGCGATCTTTCGCTTCCCCATGGCATCAAGTTGCTTCAGGCAGGGGATTCCTCTGCGCATGTAGTGTTCCGGCAGACGACCGGCAAGGGAGCAGAGTTTATGAAAAAGTTCAGGATGCTGCTGCGGACCTTCAATGAGAAGCTCATTGATCAGAAAGGGCCAGCAGGAAGCAAATTCGGTGACCCGTAATCTCCGGCAGAAATCCCGAAAAAAAATCAGCGGACCGGTATGTTCCGAGCTGCGCAGCACTGTAAGAAAAGTAAAAAAAATAAATTGCAGCCGCCCGCTGTCCAGCGTTTTTACCAGTTGACGCATTCCCTGTACGACAATATTCCATTCTTCCGGCCGCAGGGGAGTTGCAAAACAGTCATGCAAAGAATCCCGTATGCCCATCACAACCTGAACATCCGGGGTTCGTCCCAGTATCAGCATGAAAATAGACAGCTGCTCACCTCGGTCACGCTCAAAAAATCGGCTCGGAAGAGGGTGTATCCTCATCGGCAGCAGACTCAGCTTTAACTCGTTGATGCTTATACCCG
Organism: Candidatus Electrothrix yaqonensis; assembly: GCA_047651235.1. Taxonomy (GTDB): domain Bacteria; phylum Desulfobacterota; class Desulfobulbia; order Desulfobulbales; family Desulfobulbaceae; genus Electrothrix; species Electrothrix yaqonensis. The sequence continues at coordinate 238,388 of CP178758.1, read as the reverse complement.
GCCTGTCACCGGGACGCAACCCTTTGTCTGCTTTCGGGGCATCATCCCGGGGCTGTGAGGAGCCTTTTGTCAGGTCAATCAGGAGATTCATCGCCTTTCGGACAGTCTCTCTAGATTGATTTTGCTCCGCCGGATTTTCCAGCGTTGTCAGAATAGCTATCAGCGCATCTATATTATAATGTTTTTCCAGAGGAGGCGCTGCAGCATCCTGCGTAGAAGAGGAAATGAATTCAGCCAGGCCGGAAAGTAACTGTTCCACATCACTCCAGGTAACAGAGGGAAGATCAGTCTTTGAGGCCTGTCGTTTTTTTAAAGCATCCGGGATTGACAGCAACAACTGCCGGCAGACAGCAAGCAGTTCCTGCTCTATACCCTGCTGCTCCAGGGAGGAGAGTAAAGAATCGACGGTTGCCTGTACAGCATGGTCGGGAATATTGTCGGAAGTTGATGCCTGACCTGCGACAAATTTATGGTGATGAATTCTGATCGTCTTAGGCATGCCGGTGATTCTCATTTCAGAGAAATTCCGGCTGTGCTGTATCTTGGCCCGGAACGAGATGATATTCCCGAAAAACTGACGCGCCTCATCCGGGGTGATATCACGATGGATGGCAAGAGAGCTGATATTCAGGGTATGAAGATGGCCGTGAAACGTTTTTACTGACGGAAGCCGGCAGTCAAGCTCAATATTCTGCAGCGATAAGGTTGTATCTGTAACAGTAAAACGGAGAAACGGTTCAGGTTCATTATGAATGCCTTTTTTGACAGAGGCTAAAAAGGTATTTATCGCCTGATCCGCCAGATGATGGCCGGACGGATAGTATAAGCTGATGTTGAAAACCCGTTGTATTGCGTTCATCAGCTCGGAAAAATTCTGCGGCATGACAGGAGGTATAACAACCTGCTGTTCGTTCTCCTGGGCGGTCAATGGCGAATCCATAGCATGTCGCGTCCCGTATGATACGTATGATAATATTCTGCAGAGAAGCTGGCCTCTGTTTCAGCCTGCGGACGGATAAAGCATACTGAACAGAACATAAAATCATGATTTTTTCATCAGGAATATCACATCGCATAGAAAATTGGTCTGCACGGTAGCCCGCCGGAGAAGACGACCGGCAGAGACAGGGGGCGTGCTGATATTGTTCTTGCGGGGAAGGGTTGTGCAGGGCAATTTTAAACTTATGCTCATGCTGATACTAAATTCTGCACCTGAAAGGCCGCTCAGAACCCCGCAGTCCCTCCCGTATCCACCCACACCGAAACCTTATCCCGCTTTCCTCTGCTGTCCACCAGGATGATCTGCGCCAGCCCTTCTCCCTGCGGGGTGTACGAGGTCACGGGTTCACTGTGTTCTCTGCCGAGCGGAATACCGTTGACCAGCCAGTGAAAAGGTGGGGTGCCGCCCCGTGCCTTGAGGACCAGGACCGGCAGTTTTTTCTGCTCAAGCTGTACTGTGCTGCCGTTAACCGGGAAATAGATCCTGGGGACGTCGGTCTGCAGTTCTTTTCCGGACGAGGGGCTGAACCTTTGCAGGTACGGCGGAAGCTGATCATGACGGCCCAGGATAACACCTGCGGGCAGGCCGTGCCGGAGTTCCCCGCCTCTTTCCTGCCCGGACCGGGCAGAAGGCAGAGCCGCAAAGACCTGGAACAGGACCGGTACAGCCGAATTTGCCCCGGTTGTATGTTTGCCGTAGCCCCAGTCCGGACGGCCGATCCAGATGCCGATAGTGTACTGCTGATTATAGCCGATGGCCCAGGCATCCCGAAATCCGTAGGAGGTCCCAGTTTTGTAGCGGATTCTGCCGCCCGGTATGCTCTCTGCGCTCAGGCCGGAAGTCAGCGGCATGGTGCGGAGGATCTCGTCCACGTACCAGGCCGCTGTCCTGGAAAGCATTCTCTTGCCCTCCGGAGCAGGTGCATCCGGGGTAAAGCTGAGCCGCCTGTACCGGCCCTGCTCCGCAAAGGCTGCATACAGGGCCACCAGTTCCTGCAGCGTGACTGAAGTGCCGCCCAGAGCCAGAGAAAGTCCGGGCAGTCTGTTTGGGTCAACAGCCAGGCCGAGTCCGGCAAAACGGGAGAGTAGACGCTGTGGACCAACCCGTGCCAGGACCTGCACTGCAGGCAGATTCAGAGACCGGTGCAGGGCCTCGCGCACAGCAATCCAGCCCTGAAAGGTGCCGTCAAAATTCCCCGGGCCGTAACTGCCGTAGCGCACCGGCCGGTCAAGTATTCTGGTCTCCGGGTGGAGAAAACCCTGTTCAAAGGCCATACCGTAGATAAAGGGTTTGAGCGCAGAACCGGGAGAACGGGAGGCTCTGGTCAGGTCAAGGCGGCTGAGCCAATAGCTGCCTGATCCGACATGGGCCAGAACCTGCCGGGTCCGATTTTCGATTACCAGCATGGCCAGGGTTTTATGCCCGCCTGCACCGAGCCGTTCCTGGACCTGCCCGGCAATTTTTTCCAGCTGTTCCTGCAGACGGCTGTCCAGCGAAGTTCTGATGATCTCCTGCGCCGGACGGGCCCAATGCAGCCGTTCGCTCAGATGCGGGGCAAGAAAAGGCGTCGGGCCACGTTTCCGGGGAACCGGCTGAGTGCGGCCAAGAACTGCCTGCTCCGTGCTCAGCAGATTGTTCTCCTCAAGCCGGGAAAGCACTGTATTTCTGGCTGTGACAGCCTGCGCATGCCGCCTGTCAGGCCGACGCTGCTCAGGAGACTGAGGCAGACTGATCAGCAGGGCAGCTTGGGACGGCGTGATCCGGGCCGCGTTCTTCTGAAAATAAAACAGGCAGGCAGCCTCAATGCCTTCAATATTGCCGCCATACGGGGCCAGGGTCAGGTAGGTCTCCAGGATTTCCTGTTTGCTGAGCAGCCGCTCCAGGCGCACTGCCTGAATCATCTCAAAAACTTTGCCTGCCAGAGTGCGCGGATGCGGGCGCAGCAGACGGACAGTCTGCATGGTGATGGTGGAGGCCCCGGACACCACCCGGCCATGCGTGATGAACTGCACAAAAGCCCGACCGGCGGCAAGCAGGTCCACCCCGTGATGGGTCCAAAAGCGCTTGTCCTCACAGGCCAGCAGCAGACGGATAAAGGCCGGATCAACGGCTGTACCGTCTTTCCGGTCATCCAGTCGGGCAGGAAGGCGCCAATAGCCGCCCTTGGTGGTGAACAGGCGGAGCACCCTGCCGTTCCGGTCAACAACACGGGTGGAACAGGGCATGGGAAAGATTCCCGGCAGAGGGGATGGCAGGAGCAGGTCAAGCAGGAAAATACCGAGGCAGGTAAGGACGATGCAACCGCCCAAGATGGAAAGCCGCCTGTTCATATCGGGGTGTCGGAAAAAGCTGATTGCAGGGGTCATGGAAATCGTGCATGTTCTGTTACGGATCGATTGCCTGCTGTTTTCGGGCTTCATTTTCGCCTGAAAACAGTGTACATTTTTTTGTTCAGAATCAGCAGGCCGAGAGACTGCGGAATTGTTAAGCCTGATTATACACCAGTCTTTTTTAATAAACTCAAACTGTCTGATTCCGTTGCACTCAATCAGACCTGCGCAGCAACTCTGCCTGACAGCTATGAGCAGTATTTTTTTCCTTGAAAAGGAGAAAGTTGTTTTGCCAGTCAGTTCTGCCGGAGCCAAGATGATCAGAAGAGCATTATCAGTTTTTGCGGTTTTATCGATTATCGGGGCGGGCTGTATCCGTGCTGCAGAGAAAGAGCAACCGTCATACCCGGAAGTAGGGATCACACAGCCTCCTCCCTTCTTATCCATCCCAGGGTAGCCTTACTGATGACCTTGTTGTTCCCTGCGGCTATTTGGGATATATTTATCGTTTCAGGCCGGAGTAATTGAAAGTTGAACCATTGAATAGACCCGGCCAGTCTGTTTGCGTGAAACGAAAGAGGACAATCTTTTTTAGGACATAGAGCTGTCATGGAATTCAAAATTGGCGACAAAGTTGTCTGGCTCAAGCGGATACCCTGGGGTGATTATGTGTACCCTGTGGCAGGTAAGATTATAGGATTTACAGAAAAACGTGTAAAAATTAAAGCCGATGATGATGGCGATATCGGGATAAGATATGTCCAGCGAGAAAATCTTCAGAAGTTAACACAGCCAGATGTTTCAAGGTATTCCTCCTGTCAGCAGAACAACATGCAAAGCTACCTCAAAATTTCCGGAGATATCGATTAGGACAACCCTGTCACTTCAGAAAAAGCAAATGAATATTGAACAGATAAACTGCTACGCTGCCTGGGAAAAACTGGTCAGATATCGATCATATCGCTGCAGTCAACGGCGAGTTGGGCTACGCCGATCTCCTGAACATAATTGAGCCATGAAAACGTGGGCATAAAAAGATCTGATCCCGTAGGGATGCAGACTCGGTCCTGATCTTTTCTCCCTCGCTTGCCGCAATCTCCTCCCGGATTTGCATCACCGCCTCAAGGGCTTCGGTGCGCTGGCGCACCAACATCCCGGTGCCGGGTAAAAAGTATCCGATCTGCTTTTCTTCGGTACAAAAAACTGTCTGAAAACATTACGAAAAGAAAGGCTCTTTTTCTTAAGCTCCAGATAAAAGCACGGCAGTGCTTTTCGTTATATAACATTTTGTTTTTACCTAAAATAGGTATAATTCTTGCATGACATTTAAAGCAAGAAATTTAACCTGAAAAGATTGTCCGCTATCGCGTCCCGTTGCTGCATTGTACCTTGCAGAAAAAATTTGGACCACGCAGGAACTACCTTTTATACGAAGCGATGTGCGGTTCGTGAGCAGAAAAAAGCGCAAGGCAGCGTACCGGGCAGGCAGGCTGTATAAATAAGATATTGCAGATGGGAAAGGAAATAGAGCATGAGGTCAAAGGGCTGCCGACACTTTCCATACCGTACAGCGATGACCTTTTACTCTCCACCGGCCAGTCAAAAGAGGGGCTTGAGAAGGAACTGTGTTTTCTGCTCGCTGTCAAGCTGTTTGAACTGCACCGTCTTTCGTTGGGTAAGGCTGCGCAGCTGTGCGGGATGCACCAGTTCAACTTTATGGAAAAATTGGGCTGCATGGGCATTCCGGTTATAAATCTGGATGATGAACAAATCCGGGATGAGCTGCGTAGTGCGTGATGTCGCGTCTGTTGCCGACAGCGGCCCGCTGGTCTGCCTTGCACGGATTGATCAGCTCGATCTGCTGCCCGGCCTGTTTGCAGAAGTCCTTATTCCGCCGGAGGTATGGCAGGAAGTGACCGTGCGCGGACGACATTATCCCGGGGCATACAAAGTGAGTCAGGCCGGGTGGCTCAAAATCCGGGCCCCTGTTCCGCAACTGGTCAAACCGCTCAGCATTTTTGTGGGTAAGGGAGAGGCGCAGGCTATTGCCCTGGCCCAGACCACAGCAGGATGTACTGTCCTTCTGGATGATCTGCGGGCCAGAAAGGTTGCCCAGCGCCTGGATGTACCGCAGATCGGCACCCTTGGCCTGCTGCTTCGGGCCAAGCGGCGGGGACTGCTGGACAGCATCAGACTGCGTCTTGAGGCTTTGGTGGAAAACGGAATTTATATCCGCCAGGAACTGATTGACGCTGTGCTGAAGGAAGCCGGGGAATAGCTCTCACCCCGACGAATCACACTCTGCCGCCGGATCAAGCAGAATAATCTGCCGGTTTTCCCCCAGCATCTGCCAGTCAAGCTGGTGCGGCGCGATGTTTTCCGGTATCCACGCCACCGTGAAATGAAGATGAAGCGGAACTGTACTGCGCGGATATCCTGCCAGTACCGCCACCGGCTCACCTGCTGCAGCTTCCTGCCCGATACAGACCGTCGCCTCTGGCCGGACATGTCCGTACACCGTGTGCAGCACAGCCCCGTCCCGGCTGAATCGATCATGCCGGATGTACAGCGACCAGTTCAGAAAATCCTGATGCAGCTGCACCACCCGGCCCGGAAATACTGCCGGAACAAGCAGGTCGGGAGCGAGCCAGCAGATGCGGCCCTGCTGATCTGCAGAACAGGCCAGGTCAATTCCCTCATGAGCGGTAATGCGTTTCTTTCTCTCGCCCCACCAGAGCTGGTCGTCCTGAAAGCACATACCGGGCTGCCACAGCCATTGCCGGAACCCGGCTGCAAAAGCCGGGTTGAGTGTCTGTATTTTTTCAGTGAGCAGAGAAATCCAGAAGGGCATGTTGACAGTTTGTCCGACCGTAATATCTTGCGTTTTTCCGAAAATTATGTTTTTCATCTGCATAATGCCCTGCCCGGTTATTTAAGTCGCGGCAATGATCAACGAGGAGGCTGGAGAAACTTCATGGTGTCGTAGGGTCACGGCCCGAAGGAAGCGTATGAACAAAAAAGAAATACGAAAAGAACTGGAACAGCTGCCTAGGGAATGGGTAGCTGCCTTTGCCGTCCGGACTGCGGCCCAATGCCTGCCTGCATTGTTAGAAAAAAAGCAACTAACTGATCTTTATTTTGCCTACTGGCCGGACGAGAAGCGATCACAGTATTTGTTTGCCGTGCTGCGGGCTAATGGTATCGCCGCCTACGTCTACGAAGCCGCCTCCTCCTACGCCGAAGCCTACGCCGCCGCCTACGCCGCCAAAGCCTCCGCCTACGCCGCCTCCGCCGCCTCCTCCGCCTCCTCCGCCTCCTACGCCTCCTACGCCGCCTCCGCCGCCTCCTCCGCCTCCTCCGCCTCCTACGCCTCCTACGCCGCCTCCACTGCTGGCATAGATGTTGCAAAAGAAATTTCTTTTTTGAAAAAAATATACCAAGAAGATAAAAAAGTCGCAGCATATCTCTTGCAACCGCTTTGGACCCCGGAAGATGTATGGCATCAACGCAGCAAAGAATTTGTTCAGGTTCTTCGCGACTACGGCTTCGGCTTTGACATCTGGGCCGACTGGTACCAGGACTGGCTGGAGGGAAAAGAGCCGGATACGGAACTGCTCAAGGCTATCGTTTATCTTTCCGAAGAACAGCTGGCTCAGGAACCGGCGCAGATCAATGCCTACCTGAAGAACCTCAGCCAAACAGATCGCCCCCTCAACCGAGTCCGCGTTATCTTTCTCGGCTATGGGGAAGCAGGCAAAACCTCCCTCATCCGAGCCCTGAACGGCCTGGAAGTAGATGAGGGCAAAGAAAAAATGACGCCGGGCATAGATATCTCCACCTGGCAGGTACCGGACACGGAAATCACCGCCCATTTCTGGGATTTCGGAGGACAAGTCGTGGCCCACGCCACCCACCAGTTCTTTCTCCGCTCCCGCTGTCTCTATGTCCTCCTCCTGGACGGTCGTACCGAGATCAACGCCAATGAGCAGGCCGAATACTGGCTGGAGCATGTGCGGGCCTTTGGCAATAAGGCCCCGGTTATGCTGGTCGGTAATAAAGCCGATCTCTGCGCGGTTAACCTGGACATGGCCCGGCTCAAGGAAAAGCATGATAACGTGCTCGGTTTTTACCCGCTCTCCTGCACCCAATACCAAAACAAATATGCCCTGGAGTTTCAGCGTTTCCAAAACGACCTCAGCAAAGAGGTTGCGGAACTGGGCGTGCATACCGTCCGCTTTGGCAAGGCTCATCTGGCCGTTCTGGATGAGCTGACCGACCGATCCGGCACGGAATCTTTTCTCCCCAAAACCGACTGGCTTGATCTCTGCGCAGACCAAGGGCTTGCCGAGCAGGGCGACCTGAATCAGGCATGGCTCCTGGACCTCTTTGACAAGCTCGGCGTGATTGTCCATTTTCCCAAATTAGCTGCTCTGGACAGTTATATCCTTAATCCCAGATGGCTGACCTACGGCGTCTATACCCTGCTCTATTCCAACGAGGCTAAGGAAAAGCAGGGCAGGCTGGACAGGGACGAGGTTGTCCGCATCCTCAGTGCCGCCAAGGTTGAGGACAATCTGGGCAATGTGCTCAATTATCCACCGGAAAAGTCGGCCATTGTCATTCAGGCGATGGAACAGTTCAAACTCTGCTTTCCCTGCCGCCATGAACCGGACAAGATTATCATCCCGGCTCTACTGAACTCCGATCAGCCCGAGCACAGTTTTAACAAAAAGGATAGCCTTGCCTTTGAGTTCGATTTTACCGGCTTCCTGCCCCGCCACATCATGCCTAACTTCATTGTGGAATTCCATGACGAGATCAAGGAAAAAATGGTCTGGCAGAATGGTGTCATCCTGCATTCTAAGGATGAAACAGCAGAAGCCTTAATTCAGGTTGATTACCATGACCGCAAGTTGGCTATCTGGGTACATGGCAAAAAGGCAAACGACTATTTCAAAATTATCTATCGAGATATTCATAAACTTCTTGATCTGATGCCGGAACTCCGTTTTGAGGAATTCGTGATTGTACCGGAAGAAAGCAGAATCAGTGCCCCGCCGCTGAACTTCCACCGCTCCGAGCAGGTCGTCCGCGCTGACTTTCAGGATCTCCTCGCCTTGGAAGAAAACGGCGGCACAGAATACATCTGCAAAGCGGGCAAATTTGATTTGAGCAAAATCCTCCAGATCATGCCCAGAGAGGCGAGACCGGCGTATCAGCAGGAAAATGAGGGGAAAACAATATACAATTTTCATAATCCAAAGGGGGATATTATGGTTAGTGAAACAAGTAAAAACGACAACAGTATCGTTATTGGTGATGGGGCAACTGTTCACGGAAATACAATTGCAGGCTCGACGATCCAGAACAGTTTCAATACAATCGCCGAATCTGATGCTGAACCTGCTTTGAAAACTGAACTGGAACGCCTCTGTCAGCAAGTTGAGCAGATGCTCCCCGAACTGCCGGAAGAGAAGAGAGAAGAGGCTGCTCAAGACCTGGATAGTTTGGTGAAAGAAGCGACAAAAGAAACACCGCGAAGAAAATGGTATGAATTGAGTGCGGAAGGATTGATTGAAGCAGCAAAAGCGTGTGCAGGAATGGCTGCTCCTGTAACAGCTACCATCAAGGGCATTCTTGCCTTGCTGAAAGCCACCTGATCATGTCAGAAAGCAGAGCCGCTGCGGCCCCTCGCAGGATGTCTCTCGGCGGGCACTTATACAACCGGTTGATTTCAGATGGATTCAGCCGCTTCAGAAGCTGTTTGAAAAATATGCTTCTGAATTGAGTGGCGGGTTATAAAATCGAGCTGAACCGCTTCGGCAAAATCCTGATGAGTCCCGTCGCCAACCTAACACACTTCTCTCCGACGTTTTTCTGTTTTTCACCTCAAAATCGATATCGGAATAAAGCCGCGCTGCTCCGAACTTTCTATCAAGAATAACAGCCTGTTTTCAACAGCCGGACACAGAAGTCTGACCGGACACAGCTGCTCTGCAATATTTTTTCACTTGACAGAACTGTCCCTTGTATCTGATAATACCAACATGCTATCGATAAAAATTCCTTTAAAGGAGTAATACTCGATAATAATAAAGTGAAAACTTCAACGGAAAAATATTTCCTATTTTTCGCCTTGCCGTCTATCGGAACAAGTTGATTTTTACAGAAGCTGTTACTTTCAACAGCATGGAAAATTTCCGCTCCGCTTATTTGTTGCCCTGATAGGATGGACCGCTCCATGTTCCGCAGCTTCACAGGGCTTGGCAGTAAGGCGATTCCATAAAGAAAGGAGGATGTTATAATGAAGAACAGTAATGCAGCAGTTGTTATTCTTGGGCTTATAGTATTTCTAACGGCGGGATCTGCGTATGCTGGCGACAAAGGGAATCCGGCAGTTTTCGGGAAGACCTATGGTGAATGGTCAGCTGAATGGTGGCAGTGGCGGGAGTCACAGGACCCCAACCCGTTAATGGAAGAGGGGGTCGTTGACTGCAGCAAGGGACAACGGGGTCCTGTATGGTTCCTTGCCGGAACGGGCGGAGGTGGTCCAATAGAACGTGAATGTACCGTGCCTAAGGGAAAGCACCTTTTTTTTCCTCTGGTCAACTTAGTGTTCTATAACGGACCTGGAGAAAGCTATACAGTGGATGAGAAGCGGGACTTTTTAGATGGTGCTATGAGCGATAATACCCCCGGCTTTTTTAACAGCCGTGCTTGCAGGCTGGATGTTACTGTTGACGAGGTTCCGAGTTTGTTCTCCGGCACTGCAATCGTTCGCGCTCAATCGCCGCTCTTTCTGCATCATGACGACTCGGAGGCAGTGTCTGACGGGTTCTGGGTAATGCTTCGGCTGCCCGAAGGGCAACACACGCTCCATATCCAAGGCGCGATCTGCGACTTGGACTCGAATCTCCCCCTGTTCGAGGTGGATGTGACATACAACCTCACTGTACTGTGATTGGCGACAAGCATTAAAGTTTAATGGCTGCATCAGCTCCAGCTCCGATCGTCAAACCCGCCGCTTCGCTCTCAATTGAGCGGCGGGTTATAAAATCGAGCTGCACTGTTTCGGCAGAATTTGTGCGCCCTTTGCCGCTCGTGTACCGGAACATCGTTCACCTGCAGGTACGTCACGCAACCATGCTGATACTGTATTTTTCCGCCAAGTTACGTTCAGATAACTCTGACTGCTGCATTTTCCGGCGCACAGCCTGAATTGTACGCATTTTTTGTGCAGAGTGATATTCATGATGATAAACCGGGCAGTTTGTGTTCTGATAAGAGAACGGTTATCTCAACGGAGAAATACAATGGATGAAATGGATATCAATAAACATAAACTGGAAAAGCTCGACAATGAGGGCACGGACAAACTGCGTTCGGAAGAGCGCCGTACATTCCTGAAAGCAGGGCTGTCCGTCACCGGCACCTACCTGGGCGGCACCATTCTCTCTCTGACAACGGCCCGGAAAGCAGGCGCAGCATCGGATATGGGCTATGAATATCCGTACCCCTATCGGCCCCATTACTCCATGGTCATACGCCGGAATCACTGCATCGGCTGCGAGTTCTGCAGAGAGGCCTGTGCGGAAACCAATCATGTGCCGGAATACGGCTACCGTACCACTCTTCTGGAGGCCCAGAAGGTCATCGGACCGGGCGAAACAGAGCGGCTCTTCATTCCCGTGCTCTGCAATCACTGCAATGTCCCGCCCTGCACCTCCGGCTGCCCCACCAAGGCGACCTACAAGGATGAGAAAACCGGTATTGTAATGATGGACCCGAAAAAATGTATAGGCTGCAGAACCTGCATAGCCGTCTGTCCGTACAATGCCCGCTATTTCAAGGAGGCCGAAGGGGGAATTCCGGGAGGAACGGTCGATAAGTGCAACTTCTGCTATGATACCCGGCTGAGTAAAGGCGAGACGGAAACCGCCTGTTCGTATATCTGCCGGACAAAGGGCGGAAAAGCCAGGGTGTTCGGTGATCTGTCCGATCCGAACAGCAAAGTCGCCCGATTGATCCATAGGCCGGAGAGAAGGGCCTGGGTTCTTCGGCCGGAAGTCGGGTCACTGCCGAACGTCTACTACATACACGACTGACAAAAACAGCCTGATTTTACGATGGACTCCATCTATGAGGCGGCGCCTGCCATAACGGCTCCATGGCCTTATGATGCCAAAAAAATGCACCAAGGCCATATCGGCGGGGATTTCTTCATAGCTATAGGGCTTATAGGGGGGGAACAGTTACCTTCAGTCAAGATAAACAATCTCACCGGAATATTCGGTGACCCGGCTGCCGTCTTCCAGCTCCATGATCAGCCCTCCGCAGGGATCAATAGCAGTGGCAAGGGCCCGATACAGCGGCTGCTGCTGCACATCAAAGCCGTATTCCACCTTTCGCCCCACAGTATCACTGAGCTGCCGCCAGGCAGTGAGCAGCAGTGACGCCCTGCCCTGTTCGCAGCCCGTTCCTTCCCGCAGGGCCTGTTCCTCATCATAATGCAGCAGGCCGATTGCCCATTGTAATTCAGCCAGCAGCGCAGCAACAAGCTCTGCAGGATCGAGCTCTCGCCCTATTTCCCGGCAGATGCTGGTTGCCGTTCCTCGCAGCTCTGCCGGGAAAACCTGATTGTTCCCGTTGATCCCTATGCCGAGCAGATGATAACGCTCCCCATCAGACCGCTGCACAGTGGTGCAGAGGATACCGGCCAGCTTCCTCCTGCTGATTAGAACATCGTTGACCCATTTCAGGCGGGCATCGACACCGTACCGTCTCACGGCCCGGCAGCAGGCCAGCCCGACAGCAAAAGGCAGGAGCCGGGCAAATTCCGGCAGCAAAATATCCGGCCAGGCCATTGCCAGCCAGATCCCGCCTTCCGGGGCATACCAGGACCGGTCAAAGCGCCCGGTGGAGCCGGTCAGGGTATCGGCCAGCACAACTGTTCCGGCGGCAAGCACCCTGCCCTGCTGCTCGGCCTCCTGCATCAGCTGCTGCAGCCGGTCCATGCAGCGGTCAAGGCGATGGTGATGTTCGATCTCAGCACCGACCGGGGCGCCGTAGGCAAGGATTTTTTCTACGGCCTGCCCGGAGAAACCTCTGGTGTCCAACCGGTCAAGCTGGTGCTGACGGTCTCTGCGGATTTGCTGAAGAAAAGGAGACAAGGGGGAAAACGAACGCAATGAAAATTGTATCATACCGGATCAGCCCGGCTATTCCCACTCAGCCTTGACCCTGGTGATGACTTTTTGGACAATGGGGAGTTTATCTTCTGCACAGACACCGATCAGCGGCGTGCCCTGATCAATACTGTCACCGGGCGTAAAGTAGACGGAATGAATAATACCGGGTTCGCCAGTATAATACACCGGAGTATCCCGCTTCATCAGGGACATGGTGATAATTTCGTCGCCCGGCTTGATGAACACGGACCGGGCACCTTTCTGATCAATTCGTGACTGAATATCCAGGGAAAAATAATAACGGGCCCGTTCCGGTGCCTCAAAGAGAAACAGGACTTCCTGAAGGATCCGTTCGATAATCTCCTTTTTCTTGAGCGGATGCCGGATGGTGAGCAGCTTCTCTCCTGCTTCGACAAAATTGCCGTTCAAATCGGAGCGAATTTCGGAGATTGTGCCTCCGGTCTTTGAGGTTATCGCCTTGGTATTGCGCTCCCGGGTGATTTTATACAGGGGGGTCCCCGGTTTATGCTGCCACTCCCCGGATACACCTTCAACTGTGCTGCCCTCCTCCACCAGGAAGTGGACCTCACCGGTATGAACAGCGTACATATCCACATAGTTATACGGGTCTTTTTTGTAACGGGCGAGAATATCGTCAAAATGTATTTCCTGACAAGAAGACATAGCTGGTATCTTTTTCGGATTTTATATATGGAACTATGTTAACGTTAAGTTCAGCAGCGGTAGGGTAAAAAGCCTTTGCTAAAGTCACTGACACTGAATTTACTGAAATATTGTCAGAAAACTGATCTGATTACCCTTGTCCGCCCAACAGATATGGCAGGTTATCCTATCGATTTTTCGAGATTAATTTTAAGGAAAAAAATCTCGGACGACAGTGCCTTATATTCTTCCGTAATCTGTTCTTGGCTCTTGTTAGCTAAGAAAAATAACTTCTTTGCTATTTGGAACAAGATATCACAAGTTTCAGATTTTGGATTCAATTGATTTGATGAGATCCATCTCTCTATGGCTTTTTTTGATAGACCACATAGTTCTTCTGAGTATCCTGCTTGTCGATTTACGACTTCGAGAATATCCCTCTGTGCATCCATTCTATTATTAAATTCATCCATTGTATTCCACCTCCAGAAGTAAATCAGCCATCCATTTTTTTATGGAATAAATATCCTCCAAAGAATATTTGATTTCATCTTGATTTATACTGGTTCCGACACCTCGAATACTTAGTATTCTTGCTCGTTCCAGCAGTTCAAATGTGTCAGGATGAATTTTAATAGATTGTTCACCCATCTGTAATGCTGATCGTCTTGAAAATTTCTTTATTTTTTTTCCCAGAAGGAAACAGGTTGCAAAATTTCTTATTGACAAAAAGATGGTCGATAGTTCGAAAATTAAACTGTTACTCCCGTTAGAAATTGATTCAATTGATTTGCAATAAAGATTATAGAATTTCCAGCAATCTTCTTTGTATTCCTTGTAAGGTCCTGGAAATCCAAGTTTTTTTAGAGGATCCTTGCCGTTTGAAGAAAAAATAATCTTTGCTTCGGATGAAAGGTGCCAAGCAAATGGATTTCCTTCCTTCCACAATTCTGCGAGCCGTTTATAAGAATAAATCGAATAAATTGACGAATCAAATCTATTAGCTGCACCTTCAACAACCGCGAGCAAATCGATATCAGACCGGTTATCGATTTCTCCTCTACAAACAGATCCAAAGGCATAAATATGCAAATTTACCTCCTGTTGAATCTTTTTATAATAATTGACATAAAAAATCCCATAGCAACCAATCTCGTAAAAAAAATAATCGCAATATACCAATTTGGATATTTTTTCGGGGAAGTTATCCCCAGAAAAATTTCAGGCATTTTAAGGATGGCATCGCTATAGCTTTTAATTCTTGTTGGATCTTGAAAACTTAAAACATCAAATAAGGCCATGACGATAAGCAGCAAAATTACAGTTCTTGTCAACTTGTATGTGTTTTCACCATTTCCCCAAATAAAATCCAAAATTTTAAAGTTCAACCACTCTAAAAATTTTCCTATGCGCTTCCAACCACGGTACTTTTTCCTGTAATAAGATTCATTTGACCGCCAAGATTTTTTCAAATGAATTTCTGTTGCGTTAAGTTCAACTTTAATGGCTTTATTTGCTGATTTTGAATCTCCAAGTTGCTGAAAGTTAACTCTCAATGTTCTGGCGAACTTCAGCTTAAGGTTATCCCAACCCGGACAACAATTATCTAATACGTCACTTGCTATTATTGTCCTTTCAAAAGTGGCATAGTCAAATTTACATCCTGTAAACTTGGCCCCGTACAAATTAACACCTACAAATCTGCAACCTGTAAAATCACAAGAGTCAAAAACGCAATTTCTGAAATATGTAGTGTCAAAAATTGAATGTTTGAAAACGACTTTTTCAAATCTTTTATCCTTTGCAACTATCCTTAAAAACAGCTTGTTGCTATATTCAATATCTGACACGTCCTTATCAAACCTTTGGTCAATAAAGTGTTCTCTATTGCTATTTACAAATGTCATATTACTTTCTTATGGAGGATAACAGGGGATGGCAGATCAGCTCCAGATTTCCGGTTCCGCAGCAGACAATATTGATGACAGACAGTAATGCATTGTATACTTTCGGACCGACAAGATAGCAAGATATTTTACAGGCCAAATTCAACCGTTTTCTGAAACTTGCGGGGAAGCAGGAATGAACAGCGACAGGCTATACAGCACCGGTGAAGTAACAGAGGATTTTTCCTTTAACGACAGGGTGGCGGAAGTTTTTGACGATATGCTTGACCGCTCTGTTCCCTATTACCGGGCAGTAATCAGCACCACGGCTGCCATGATCCGGGAGCTGGCAGAACCGGGAAGCAGAGTCGTGGATCTCGGCTGCGCCACCGGCTCGACCCTGCTGGAGCTTTCCCGCCTGCTGGCCGATATGGACCTCCGCTTTATCGGCCTTGACAATGCCCCGGCCATGCTGGATAAAGCCCGGCGCAAGGCGGAGATGTTCGGCAAAGGGGCAGTGATTGAATTCAGGCGGCGGGATATTACCGCCCCTGCCCTCTGTGCCGATATCGGAGGAGCTGATATTCTTCTCTGCAATTATACCATGCAGTTCATCCGTCCCATACGCAGACAGGAATTTACCCGGCAGCTCCATTCTGCACTGTCTCCGGGCGGTGCGCTCTTTCTCAGTGAAAAAATCATCAGCAGTCACAGCCGCCTGAACAGAAAATTCATCAGCCTGTATCATATCTTCAAACGGGAGCAGGGCTATACCGAACTGGAGATCGCCGCCAAACGCGAAGCCCTGGAAAATGTCCTGATTCCCTTTACTGTGCAGGAAAATATGGAACTGCTGACCGGCTGCGGCTTCAGCGAGGTCGAGCTGTTTTTCCGCTGGATCAACTTTGCCTCCTTTGTTGCCCTGAAGAGTCAGCAGCAGTAAAGAAGCACCCTGTTTCTGAACCGGCTCTGCCATTCTCCGTACCGTGTGAAGGTCTGCCGAGGATCAGCCGATAAAACGGCCAAGTTTCAGCAACTGGGCATCCATCAGCTCTTTTTCCCTGGCTCCGGAGATCACCACATCCGGATCCGGCACAAGATCAAGATTTTTGTTGCCCTTATCATAGGGCACTGAATTAAGAATCACCTTCATGGCGTTCAGGCGGGCGTTGTGTTTATTATTGGACCGGATGATCGTCCACGGCGCCACATTAGTATGGGTGCGTTTCAGCATTTCGTACTTCTGCCGGGTAAAATCGTCCCACCGGTCCTGGGCCTGCACATCAATCTCGGATAATTTCCACTGGCGCAGCGGGTCGGTCTTGCGGCGGTTGAAGCGTCTTGCCTGCTCCTCTTTGGTGACGGAAAAATAAAGTTTTACCAGAACAGTGCCCTGCCGCACCAGATCCTTTTCAAAACCGGTGACCCCGCGCATGAAATCATTATATTCCTCATTGGTGCAGAAGCCGAAAACCGGCTCCACAACTGCCCGGTTGTACCAGCTGCGGTCAAACAGCACCACTTCTCCGCCGTAGGGAAATTCGGCAACGTATTTTTGAAAAAACCACTCTGTTTTCTGATGGTCTGTCGGTTTGCCGAGGGCGACGATCCGGTAATGCTTTTCGTTCATATACCGGGTCACCCGGCGGATGGTGCCGCCTTTGCCTGCCGCGTCTCTCCCCTCAAACAGAATAATCATCCGTCTTTTATTGAGTTCGAGATACTTCTGCATCCTGATCAGTTCGGCCTGATAGGGCTTCAGCGCTTCTTCCCGGTAATAGCGCCGGATTGCCTTTCTCTGAAACTTGTTGAATTTGGGGGCGCCATCAGCAAGTTCTTTATATTCCTTGATGAACTTCTTCAGGTTGATTTCCTGGCCGTCAACGAGGATTGTTTTCGGATTAACCGGGTCGGATTTTTTTGTATTTTTCTTCCCGCCCTTTTTTTTCGGTGGTTGTCCGTCATTGTCGGGAGCAGTCTCTTCTACTTCTGCATTTATCTTCTTTTCTGCGCCCGTATCCTCTCCGTCTTGTTGGATATCCTGTTCATCTGTTCTCGGTTCAGTCATTATTCAATTCTGGGTTGAAGTTCACTTCGTCAGATTCCGGAGAAATAATCAGCAGCGGCAATGGAATCGGAAGCACCGGGACACTTGTTGCATTTTTCGACGGGGCTTCATAGAAAATATAGAAATGAGTATATCAGTTGTTTCGTTCCGCTGTCAATGTATGAGCAGGATGACCGCAGGATGATCAGGAGTACCCGTCTTCCATCATCCGGCGGACTGCCCTGATTCGCTGCAGCACAGGCGGATGGGAATAATGGAGAAAAACATTAAAGGGATGCGGGGTCAGGTTGGACAGGTTATGTACGCTGAGCTTTTTCAGGCCGCTGATCAGACTCTGGCCCCGGTCTGCTGTGGTGGCGACCGCCCAGGCATCAGCCTCGTACTCATTTTTTCGTGAATAAATATTGAACAGAATGGACAGCAGCATAGAAATCGGCGCATAGAGAAAGCCGAAGAAAATCAGCCCTGCATAGACCGAGATATGTTCCATGCCGAAGGCGGCAAAGAGCTGGCGGTTGCCGAGAAACAGGGACAGAATATAAAAGATGATCCCGGTCTGGACAATCGAGAGGGCCATCATTTTGAGGATATGCTTCTTCTTGAAATGTCCCATTTCATGGGCCTGGACAGCAACGATTTCCTGTGGAAGCAGTTTGCTGATCAGGGTGTCGAAAAAGACAATCCGCCGGAAACGGCCGAAGCCGGTGAAAAAGGCATTCAGCCGGGTGGAACGTTTTGAGCCGTCCATGGTATAGAT
Source organism: Candidatus Electrothrix yaqonensis (assembly GCA_047651235.1). GTDB lineage: Bacteria > Desulfobacterota > Desulfobulbia > Desulfobulbales > Desulfobulbaceae > Electrothrix > Electrothrix yaqonensis. The sequence goes on along the minus strand of CP178758.1, from coordinate 220,496 downwards.
GCCCTGAATGGCAAAGTTCTGTTCCCCGGCATACTCGGTAATCGCCTGTTTGAGTTCTCCGTCCTCCAGGGGCGTAAACTTGTTGAACAGCGGCATAATCAGCACCGGGGCAAGAAACTGGAGAATCAAGGTGAACAGGGTCACAGCCAGCCAGCACCAGAGCCAGGCCATGCTGCCGGTCGCTTCAAAGAACCAGAGCACCCCGGCGAGCAGCGGGCCGCCGATGACAACGGTCAGCAGAACAGCCTTCAGGAGATCAAGACCAAAGGTCTTGGGCGTGGTTGTATTGAAGCCGAACCGCTGTTCAATAACAAAGGTGGAGTAGACGGAAAAAGGCAGGCTGACAGCCGAGGAAATCAGGAGCAGCAGGCCGGTGAATAGCAGACCGGTGCTGATGGATCCCACCCCGGCGCTACGCGCCAGCAGATCGATATAATTAAACCCGCCGACCAGAATAAAAACAAGGGTAAGCAGCAGGGTAACGGTATCCTGGAGCAGAGAAAAACGGGTGGTTACTCTGGTGTACTGCTGGGATTTGCGGTATTTTTCATCATCATAGATATCGCTGAACTCTCCGGGCAGTTCGGGATGCAGAGAACGGATCTCCAGGAAGGAACACAGCAGATCAAGGAAATAGCCGACAAGCAGTACGGCGAGGACAAAAACAAGATACGGATTCATAATTTCTTTCTTTCGCTTTAGTCAGAACCTCTGCATAATGCATGACCGGAACCTCCGGCGTTCCTGTCTGACTTTCCTTTTCTTTCTCCATACTATGGATTACTATGGAACTATGGAATTAGGCAGGAAGACGGGGTATCGGATTATTCTTTTTTCATACTATGATACAGAAGGGGATTCCTTCTGCTGTCCGGCCTGCAGGGGAAGACCCTTTTCCCGCTTCTGCCGATTGCTTCCCTCCGGCAAAAACACAAAATACCCGGTATGCAGAAAAGAACAAGCGTTGATCTGAAACAGCTGCGCAGCTGGTGCCTGACTGCTCTTATCTTCTGGTCGTTCCTGATCAACGGCTCTCTCTGTCTTTTTGTCCGGCATGAATGGCAAAGTGTTCTGTTTATCGGGAGAAAAATAGGCCTTACTGCCATCCATAAAGATTATACGTATGAGATCTGGAATGCGCAGAACGGCGGGGTTTATGTTCCGGTCAGCGAAAAAAATCCACCCAACCCGTACCTGAGTCATCTTGCTGACCGGGATGTTGTGACCCGGACAGGAGAAAAATTGACCTTGGTCAACCCGGCCCATATGACCCGGCAGATCTATCAGCTTGAACAGGAATTATACGGTATCAGTGGACGGGTGACCAGTCTGAATGTGGTCCGGCCTGAAAATACCCCTGATGAATGGGAAGAAAAGGCCCTGCACCGCTTTGAACAGGGAGAAAAGGATGTTGCCGAACTGATCAGAAAAGACAGGGAAACATTTATACGGGTCATGGTGCCGACAATCACCAGAGCATCCTGCCTGAAATGTCATATTGAACAGGGCTACAAGGTCGGTGATATCCGCGGTGGCATCAGCATCACTGTTCCGATTCAGGAGATCGTGGATATGTTTCAGGCCCAGTTTAAAACAAGCATCCTGTATCATATGCTGATCTACCTGATCGGTATAGCCGGGCTGGTGGTCTTTTATATCCAGACCAGCAGACAGCTTGTCCGACGTGCCGCCGCAGAACAGGAGCTTTCTGTGCAGGAACAGTACCTGCTGGGTATTGTTGACAATATATCCAGCGGCATTGCCGTGTACGAGGAGCAGCAGGGGCATTTTGTCGTGAAAAGCGTCAATCCTGCCGGCAGGAGGATTGCCCGACTCGGCATGGAGGAGGATGTTGCGGGCAGAGATATCGCCGAGGTATTTCCGAATATGAGCAGTTCCGGTCTGCCGGAAATTCTCCGGCGCATCATGCAGACAGAGCATCCTGAAAGTTTTTCCGTTGCAGAGGCGATAGTGCAGCGTGCCCAAGGCAAGGAAGAACAGGAGGAGATGCAGTGGCTGGAGTACTATGTCTACAAAGTACCGACCGGAGAAATCGTCGCGGTGTATGAGGACGTGACAGCCGGTAAACTGGCCCAGGAACAGCTGATGCGCAGGACAGAGGAATGGGAAAATACCTTTAACGCCATACCGGACATCATTACCCTGCAGGACAGCCGGATGCGGATTATCCGGGCCAATCAGGCGGCATTTGATTTTTTTCAGATGTCACCCGATGAGCTGCTGGGTTCCACCTGCCACCAACTGTTCCGCGGAGCCGGAGAACCCTGCCCCGGTTGTCCGGGAGTGCGTTCCCTGGATGATATGCAGAAGCACTGCAGCACCATTGAGCATAAACCGGTGGAAAAATTTTTTCATATCTGCTCCGCCCCTGTTCTGAATAAGGCAGACCAGTTTCAGTACTTCGTCTATATTGCCCATGATATCACGGATAAAAAGAAGCTGGAGGAAGAACTCTTCCAGGCTCGGAAAATGGAAGCCATCGGTACGCTTGCTGGAGGTATTGCTCATGATTTCAACAATATACTTGCGGCAATCCTAGGGTATACGGAACTGGCCAGGATGGAGCTGCCTGAGGACAACCATATAAAAAATGATCTGGATCAGATCATCATTGCCGGGAACCGGGCAACAGATCTGGTGAAACAGATCCTTACCTTCAGCCGCAAGAACAAACATCAGAAAAAGAAAATCCAGGTGCATCTGCTGGTCAAAGAAGCGGTCAAAATGATGCGCTCCTCGCTGCCGACCACCATTGCTATCCGGGAAAATATTGATCCGGAGAGCGGCTTGGTGCTGGCGGATCCGACCAATATTCATCAGATTGTGATCAATCTCTGCACCAACGGTTACCATGCCATCGGGAATGCGCAGGGCGTGCTGCACATCACGCTGGAGCAGGTGGAACTGAGCGCTAGGCAAATGGCTGACAAGCCGGATACGGAACCGGGGAAATCGGGATCTTTTGTCCGACTGAGCGTGCGGGACAGCGGACACGGCATGGATGAAGTCACCATGACCCGGATTTTTGATCCGTATTTCACAACCAAGGAGCAGGGTGCCGGGACCGGTCTCGGACTGGCTGTCATTCACGGTGTGGTTGAGGACTGCAACGGGTTTATTGAAGTCGAAAGTACTCCGGGAGAGGGGACAGCCTTCCATGTTTATCTGCCCTCGGTGGAGGAAGGAGATAAACATGATGCAGAGGAACCTGAAACCCCATTACCTGCGGGGCATGAACGGATTCTTTTTGTGGACGATGAGGCGCCCATCACCCATATCAGCAGATCAGTTCTGAGCAACCTCGGCTATCGGGTGACAGCGGAGACCAGGAGTGACAGGGCTCTGCAGCTGTTTCAGGAAGCCCCGGATTCCTTTGATCTGCTGATTACCGATCATACCATGCCCGGCATGACCGGCAGCGAACTGGCACGGGTTATCCTGGAACAGCGGCCGGATCTGCCTGTGATTCTCTGTACCGGTTATACAGCAGCTCTTTCAGAGGAGGAGGCCCTGCAGCTCGGCATCAGAAGGTATGCGGTCAAGCCGCTGAATGCCAAAAAACTTGCCGAGATAGTCAGGGAGGTACTGGATGAGTCCCGGAAGGCCTGAGCATGATAAGCTGGACATGATGAGCATGGCGATGCTCTGCTCAGGCCGTTCCGGTCTGTTCATCAAGTCTGTTCACTTTCAGTTGCTGCCGGGAGCTCGATATATACGGCCGTGCCTTTATCCGGAGTTGAATCTATATCTATATAGCCCTGATGCTGCTGGACAATTGAGGCGGCAATGGTGAGTCCGAGCCCCATTCCCTTGCCGTTTCCTCTGCTCTTGCGGGAAAAATACGGATCAAAGACATGGGCCAAATCTTCCTGCCGGATACCGCATCCTTCATCCTGCACCGTTATCCTGATGTACTCTCCTTTTTCACCTGTTTCATCCTCATGATGTATCTTGTCGGAACGATACGTATTTTCACCAGAGACAATAATTCTTCCGGTATTATCCATAGATTCCAAGGCATTTTTCAGCAGTTCACGCAGAGCCAGATCGATCTGCCCCGGATCCATGTAGCCAAGATGCAGGTCCGGCGGAAAATGAAATTCAGGAACAATGTCGGAATCCGCCAGAGCTGCCCGACAGCTGGCCGTTATGAGATCAACAGGAGGAACAGCCTGACAGACCGGCGGATCAATCTTGGAAAACAGAAGAAATTTATGCGTCAGTTCCTTTGCCTGGGCAGAGGCATCGCTTGCATAGCGCAGAAACGGAAAGGCTGCGTGGTTTTCCGGCACGTTCATTGCTGCAAGTTCAATATTTCCGACAATCGCCATCAGCAGATTATTGAAATCATGCGCTATGCCGCCAGCCAAGGAGGCAACCAGCTCTATCCTGCTGTTTTTGATCAGAGCCGCTTCCAGCTTTTTCCGACGGGTAACATCAGGACAGTACTCAATCGTCCGCCTGCTTTTCCCGTCCTGTTCCTGCACCGGATAGGTGTGTATCTCCAGGATCTGCTCCTTGCCGTTTCTGTCCCTGTACGTATGTTCAAGCACCGGAGCCTCACCGCTGCTGCGGATATGTTCCAGCGGGCAGGGCAGGCCGTGCTCATGGCAGGGCTGCTGCAGCCCATGGAGATACTCATAGCATCTGCCTCCCTCAGGCGGTGCGCCTGCTGCTTCATATGTCACCCGGTTGGCAAGGCTGACGCTGTAATCTGCAATATCAACAACCAGAAAGGGATAGGAAAGCGAGTTGATCACCGTGGTGAGCAGCTGATTCCGGGCTACAAGCTCTGCGCTCCGGCGGGCAACCTCGTCTTCCAGTCTGTCCCGGTGCTGCCGTAACTGCTCCTCCGCCTTTCTGCGTACTTCCACTTCCCGGCGCAGCAGCCTGTTCTTCCGGTCCAGCTCCTTTGTCCGTTCGCGGACCTTTTCCTCCAGCAGGTCGCGCTGCATGGCCAGAGCAGCAAGCATTTGCTCCCGTTCCATGGCAATATGCCATTTTTCCAGCAGAGCGCTTGCCGACTGCCGGATCTCTATGGACTCAAAAGGTTTTTTTATGACCAGAAGATTGTCTCTGGAGATGAGAGAATCACTGATCTCCTGCCAGGAGTAATCTGAATAGGCCGTAATGATAACATACTGCAGGCGGTCATCTTCTTTCTGCAGTTCTTTGATGGTCTGCAGACCGTCAAGACCGGGAGGTATCCGCATGTCAACGTAGGCAAGGGCATACGGCCGCTCCTCCAGCCTGGCCTGCCGGACCAATCTTATGCCGTCATCTCCCTGAAAGGCCGAGTCCACCTGAATTAAGGGATGATTGAGCTGATTCCGGGGCGGGGCATCTTTGCCGGTAATATCGGCAAGCAGATCGTCAAAGTCGTCATGTGCCGCAGCTGGCTGCAGGATTGTCTTGATGTCATTGTGAATCTCCGGGTTGTCGTCAATGACCAGAACCCGCCGGATTCCCTGTGCTATTGCTGTCATATTGCTGTCACTCTGTTTTCTCCGCTGCTGTTACGGGCAGCCGCATTCTGAACGTTGCCCCCTGATCCGGGCCGGAACTTTCCGCAGTCAGACTGCCGCCCATTTCAATGACAAGATTGACCGCATTATGCAGGCCGAAACCGTGTCCGTTTTCCTTGGTGGTAAACCCGAAGCTGAAAATCTGCTGCAATGCGTTCTCCGGCAGTCCCTTTCCGTTATCGGAAATTTCCAGAACAACTTCGTTGCTGTCAACAGGATATGTATTCAGGAAAATTTTTTTCTGCTCAACTGCTGTGCCGTCAAATGCATCAACCGCATTAATGATAAGATTGTTCACGACCTGCAGTATTTTATGCGGTTCACCGTGCATGCTCTGCTGAAACGTGTAATTTCGTTCTACCGTGATCTGCCGGTCTGCCAGACGCTTCCGGTACAGCTCTAGGCTTTCTTCAATGATGGAACTCAGTTCAAGCTGTTCGGTAAAGTCGGCATGTCTGACCTCATCCTGCTGAACACGGATGATTTCAACAAGACGCTGTATGTGATGCAGCTGACGTGTTGTTTCGGCAAGCAGGCGTTGCCGTTCATCGTGTAATTTTTCCGCAAGCCGGGCAAAATAGAAAGGCAGTTTTTTCCCTCTGGGGTCATGGGTGCAAAAATGCTCTCTATCATGCTCATGTTCCTGTATCAGCCGGACAACATCAGACAGAGAGGTACTGCTGCTTGCATGCACCATTTCCCGGATGTACTCCGAAGAAACAGAAATACTGTTCAGCGTGTTGCCCACATTATGCAGAACCTCGGTAGCGACTTCGGCTTTCCCGGCAAGACGCGAAGCATCAAACAGTTTTTTTAAGGCCTGCACATGCTCGATGGACAGGGCACAGACCTCGGACACTGTCAGAGCAGCATTGAGATACGAATCAATATATTGAGGAAAAGCGACTCGGACAACATAAATCAGCGCGGATATTGTGTCCCCTCTGCCTATACGGAGGAAAAAACTGTCCTGCGCTTCGTTCAGAATAAAACGTTTATCCGGACGGGTATACAGCTGAGTTGCCTGCAGGCGCTCCTCCTCGTTCAGTCCGGTTGCCTGATCAAACTGTATCCCTGCTGCTGCATTGACCGGCAGAAAGTGCACTTTTTCCGGGGCAAAGAGCATGGTAAACAGGTCAGTAATGGCGGCAACCACTTCAGGGCGGGATTTGGCCCTGGTCACCATCCCGATCAGATCCAGGGTCATTGCTGCGTCAGCGGCCCGGCGCCCGCTTTTTTCCGCCTCCTGTCCGGTCTGCTTCAGCTGGTACTGCTCCACGGTACGGGCAGCCAGGAGACCGAGAAAATCAAGCCCGACCGGAAGTATCTCTCCGGGCAGGGAAAGAAACTCCTGCAAAGCGGCAAAATGATCTGCTGCCCTGGCATCCGTGCCGGTATCCAGCAGAATCAGGTTCTTTACAGACTCCCCAAAGAACTGTTGTGCTGTTGACCGGTCAAAACCCCATTTCTCTTTGATATAGTGCTCCCAGCGGGAGAGCCAGCCGGGGGTGAGCAACTGGGCTCCTTTTTCCTGCAATGCATTGACTAGGGAGGCGCCGCAGAGCAGATGAAAACACTGCTCCTGCCGGTTGATCCGGTAGCAGGACGACAGAGGCGGGCACAGTTGATCAAGACAATAACTGCCCAATACTTCTATCCTGCACTCTTCCGTCTCCGTCACGATATCGGCAAGTTCCGTCCAGTTCATCGGTGGCGAGCCGCAACGGGCCGGGAATGACCTGACCTCCACCTCCGTCAGCTTCCGGAACTGGACAACCTCTTTCATTTCTGCATACAGATTTTCACAGACGAAAAAATATACTCTCAACGGCATAATCTTTTTAGCTGTTTTTCTGGCCTGTTATTGGTCCATTATCTTTCGGTCTGTTCCTCTGTACAGACCTGCAGAGGATAGCGGCCCCATCTGTGCACGGCTTCCGAGATTGCCAGCAGCACATCTTCGCCGACCTGCCAGGGGATTTCGCCGTGATTATCAGCAAGAATAAAGCCGCCACCCGACCCGGCAGTACTGATCGCCTCCTTTACTTTCTGCTCCGCCTGTTCAGCTGTCCAGCGCCGCATCTCAACGCCGTTCAGATTGCCCAGAACGGTCAGTCTGTCTTTACATGCCGCTTTGACCTTTTTCAGATCATCTTTGACACTGATCCCGACCACCGATGCTCCGGTGGCGACAATTTCCTCAATCACAGGCAGGGTGCAGCCGGAGGCCATATGGATTCCGGTTGCGGTGTTGATCCGGGCCAGGGTCTGCCGTGCTATCCGGAATCCTGTTGTGAGATATTTGCCCGGTGCAGTTATAGTGGGCGAGGTGAGCGGGTCAAAATAGCAGACAGCAGCTACTCCGGCCCGGATCTGAGCTTCAGCCCAGGCAATACAAAATTCCTGATTCACGGCCATGAGCCGGTTGAACAGATCGGGCTGTTCATACATCAGCTCGATGTAGGCGGGAAAACCCATCTGCATGACCGGCAGAGAAAAGGGCGAGACAACCACGCCCATTAGCGGTACCGTATCTCCGACCTCCTGTTTCAAGGTCCGGATAATATCCAGCATCCGGGCAAGACAGGGTGTGCCGGGTATGTCCGGAACCTGCAGAGAGAGAATGTCCTGCTCCGTCCGGATAATCGGTTCGCCGCTGTTGGGCGGCCCGTCCTCAAACCAGATGACCTCTCCGCCGAACGCTTCTGCCTCCATCGCAGCATAACAGAAAGGATTGAGGCAGTCGTGGCGATATTTTTTCAGCATGCGCAGCTGCCCCTCCACCACATATTCGGCTCTGGAAAAATATTCCCGGATACTCAGGCCTAGCTCTCTGGCTCCATGCATGGTGAGGAGCAGAAAAAAGGGAACCCGGTCCGCCTCCTGATGGCTCATCGCCGTCAGAACTCGCTCCATCGGGGTCATTTCCGCCGTGTTGTCTCGGATTGTCATATTCTTTCCTCCGTGTTCAGACACGCGGCCACAGCAGCAAGGGCTTCAGCGGCATTTGCGCCTGTGGCGTCGGCGCCCACTTCCTGCCAGAGCAGAGGATCAAAGCGGAACGGCGCACCGCCGACAATGAGGCGGGCCGAAGAACCGGATTCATCCAGCCGCCGCCGTACCTCTTTGATCTGCAGGGCTGAGCGGAGCATCAGGGCGGAAATAAGGATGATATCGACACCCTCGTCACAGACCCGCTGCGCGATTTCTCCGGCGGTCAGACGACCGTAGTCCTGCACCCTGTAGCCGTGAGCACGCAGGGCGGTGGAGATGATCATTTTTCCCAGCGCATGATAATCTTCCAGCAGGGCAATGGCAATGCGGGGGTGTTTAACGTATTCCGGCCCGACCGCAGGGAGAAAGCGGGCCATCAGCTCTTCACAGATTTTGCTGCTCATATAGACCTGAGCCAAGGCAACGGAACCCTGTTCCCATTCTCTGCCGATTTTTTCCAGCGCCGGAACAATGAGCCTGTCTACAGTCCGGAAGGAGGAACTTTGCTCCTGCACCTGATGAAACAGCTGTTCTGCCCCCACCTGATCCGTTTTCAGCAGGATTTCAATGAAATCCTGAATATTCTGCTGAACGTCCTGCTGAACATTCTGGTCCGTTGCGTCCATGAGTATTTGTGCCGATAGAAAGAGCAATACGGGAATATGCCGGAAACGTTGTCCTGCAGCTTTTTCGGTTCCCGGCAACCTTCCCGAAGCAGAAAGAAAACTGAGCGCAGCAGGACAGTGGAATCAATAAGTATACTATCTGGCTCTGGGATACGTGTCAACCGGAGAACAAATAGCAGCATGACATTTGTTGAAGAATCAGAGATGGAATTATCAAATATTTTCTTTTTTTATTGACAAAAAACAGAATGCTGGAATAGATTTATCTTCCTGATAAAAAGAGTACCTGCTCAGGCAGGCTGCATCCCCCTTTTTTTACCACTCTGGAGGAATCACCCGTGAAGACATTCTATCTTTCCCTGTTTTTTGTTTTGTTTTTCGCAGCCGCAGCATTTGCAGCGGTGAACATCAATACCGCCAGTGAATCGGAACTGAAATCATTGCCCGGAATCGGCACAGTAAAAGCCCAGGCGATCATTAAATATCGGAAAGAGAAAGGGCAGTTTAGAGATATCAGTGACCTGCAGAATGTATACGGTATCGGTCAAAAAATCATTGAACGGCTCAAAGACGAGATCACAGTCGGGGGAGTCGTGGGTAAACCCGCCGCTGGAGCTGCAGTCCGTGGAAAAGAAAAAACAAAAGAGAAAACAGCAAAGGACACACAGGCTGCAGCAAAGACTGCAGGTGGGACGCCTGAAAAAAAGGGAACAAAGAAATAGCGCGGCAGGAAATCAGGCGGGCGGCAGGAGATTTCCCGACAACAGGACCTGCTGCCCGTATCATGCCTTTTCATCCAGCCGGGCCACAGCCAGAATCAATGCATCATGCAGAGAGACCTGATTGCCGGACAGGGTGGTGAAATGACCGCTTCTGCAGGTTTTGATGGTCGGGGATTCCCAGGAAAGCATTTCCGTGACCGCATTCACTCCCTGCAGTCCAACAGCCTCGGCTTCGACAAGATTGCCCTGCCGGATCCGGATCACTCCCCGCTCTCTCTTGGCGTTGATTACAATAACATCCGTGGAATGGTGCCCCATACCAATGAGCTGCAGCAGATCCGCAAGAGGAATTGTATCCAGAAAGGTGGAATCTCCGGCTTCCTTGGCAAAGACACCTGCCACTGCCCGGAGCAGCTCTTCCACCCTGAACGGATAGCCGATAATCGCGGCAACCCCTCCATGATACGCAGACCGCCTGATTTCCTCTGAAAGCTCGCTGCTGTACAGTATCACATGAGTTTCAGCATGCCATCGACGGACAGAAAACAGCAGATCGATACCGCTTTCGCCGGAGAGCTGGACATTGGCAATGACCAGATGCACTGTAAACTTCCGCAGAATTTCTCTGGCCTTGGCAATGTTGGAGGCAAAGGCAAGCTGATAAATATTTTTGAACGGCTGAAAGGCCTCCCGCATCTCCAGCAGGAACTCCTTGTTCCGGTCAACGAACAGAATATTTTTACGGCTCATGGCAGGCACGGGCGACTGTTCTTTAGAATTATTCAAAATAATCCGGTAGTTCTTCCTCTCCGGACTGCGGCAGAATATTGGCGATCGGAATATTGCGCCCTATCAGGATCTTCAGAGCAACCAGGTTGACCAGAGCTTCAAGCTCTGCGCTGCCGTCTTCCCGGAGGTGAGCCAGCAGCGTTTTGATGGCAACCGGAGGATCAACTTTAAAGCCGGTTACCCTGTTGTGAGCAACGCTCAGGATATTGGTGAACGACTTGTCCTTATTCAGCGATGCTATCCCCCTGGCAACAGCTTTAACAACTTCGGATGAATCCTCCTGTTCCAGTTCGCTCAGAATTTCATTCACCGCGCCAAGATAATTCTCCACCTTCTCCCCCTCGATAAGCAGATCCAGCCCGACCTCCAAATTATACATACGGTCGGTAAAATCCCGGATCAGCTCTCCCTGAATAATGGAACCGTGCTGGGGGGCGATCATTTTCACGGGCGGATCCAGATTGCGGATTCTGGAAACAGCCAGTTGCAGGGCATCCCGTGAGGGCATATAGAGCTGATGAAAGGTCTTGATGCCTTCCCATGATTCTTCCGTGGCATAGAGATCATGGGTGTAGGAAAGCCCGGCAAACAGATCGCCGGAAAAGAGGACTCTGCTTCTGGTGTCATAATACATCATGGCACCGCGGAAATGGCAGAACGGCGAAGGCACAAAGATCAGGCTGTTGCCACCCGGCATGGTTGCCCGGTGATTACGGTAGCTTTCCACCGCTTTGAAGCGGCTGGCCTTCAGGCCGAGAAAATGAATCAGGCGCCACGTATCTTCCGAAGCGACCACTAGGCATTTCGGGTTCAGTTTCTGCAGAAAAGCGGCATTGGGTGCAACATCCGGATCCTGATGGTTGATCAGCACCCCGTGGATGTTTTCCAGCCCGCCGATGATCGGGGCCACAGCCTTCTGCAGCATGGTGAGCAGTTCCCCCGGACCGGGATCGATCATAATATTGGCCTGTCCCCGGTCATGAGGATAACAGAGGAGATAGATATTCACCTCCAGCAGGGCATCAGACCGGTTGGCCACCCACCAGACATTTTCTTTCAGCTCAACAGGTTCCATCAGAATTTCTCTCGTTTTTTCGTTTTCTCACTGAATAATGCTTTTCCGCAGCAATCCGGGACCGGCGCAGTCATAGTGCTATCCGACTGTTTGTTATCCGACCAGCCAGACCGCCATATTCTGGGCCTGCTGGGTTGTTCTGTCGGAAACACCGCCGAGGATACCCTTGTCAACCTGCCGTCCCCTACGGCCGATGACAATGGTCCCGCAGGTATGTTTTTTGGCCTGGCGCAGCAGGTCATGGCTGGCATCCAGATCTCGGTGCGGCGGCAGGTGGATGATCCGTTCCAGGGGAATGCCGTTTGCAAGCAGCACCTGGGTATGGGCCTGATAGAGAAAGGAATCCAGGTCCAGATGCTTCCGGCACCATTGTTCCCCCCAGCGGCTGTGGAATTCCTCCGGATTGGCTGGCGGTGCGGAACCGAACACCGCGCCGGAATGATAAATGCAGATATCCGTTTTCGGGTTGCTGCTCAAAATAAACGCAAGATGGTCGGCTGCCATCAGGGAGCAGGGGCTGCTGTGCACGGCCAGAAGAAAACGGGTAGACGTAATCTCGCCGTCCACAACCCAGAGCGGGACTTCATGACATTTTCTGATCAGCTCCGCAGAAACACTGCCCAGCAGCATTTCACCGACCTTGCCCACACCCCGTCTGCCGATCAGCAGGCTGTCATACAGTCCCTGCTCGGCAAAATAATAGATGGATGATGCGATACCCGGTTCTGCCGGATGAATAAAAAAGGCAATATTATTTTCCGGGAAACCGTTCCGCACCAGCCGTGCCCGGGCATCTTTCAGATAGCTCTCTGTCTTTGCCCTGCGCTGCTGCACTGTCGTTTCTGTCTGCCGGGAAGTCGGTAGCGCTCCGCTGCTCCCCCTGGTCGGGACAGCGCCGATCAGATCTACGGAAAAATACCGGTCCTCCCGGAATAAGCGGATCAGATAATCCAGGCTGTTTGAACTGTACACTGACCCGTCAACCGCAACCAGAATTTTTTTATTCATTCATGCACCCTGTTCGGAATCAAAACGAAAATGCTGTTAATTCATTATAATAATACGATATGAGACAAGAAAGGAGAAGAAGAAAAACAGCACCGGCATAACGCTGTGCGGAACAGCCTACTGTCTCTGGAGATTGTCTTTCCGCTGTACTGCAGTCCGAACAGGCGGAACAGATATGTATAACAGATAGATATGCATGCAAAGAAAGCACATAACCTGTGCGGAAGTACAGGACGGAGCAGGCGACAACCGGAAACCGGAAGGTACACTTTACCCTCAAAAAAGTATTTTTCAGAGACTTTTTTCTCTTGACATCATCCCTGAAAGAATGGTATCTGTATGCCCGTTTCAATTCTCAATGAGCGGGAATAACTCAGTGGTAGAGTGCAACCTTGCCAAGGTTGAAGTCGCGAGTTCGAATCTCGTTTCCCGCTCCACCTGAACAGCTCAAGGTTCGGACCGATGTTCGAGCCTTTTTTTATTACACCTTGAGGCGCATGCATGAAAACATATTATACGCCGGTAGATGAGATTGACCGCAAGTGGTACGTGGTTGATGCCGACGGCAAGGTTCTCGGTCGGATCGCCACAGAGATTGCCCGCCGACTGCGCGGCAAACATAAACCGACATTCTGTGATTTTCAGGATAACGGTGATTTTATTATTGTTGTCAATGCTGATCGTGTTCACCTGACCGGTACCAAATGGGATGATAAAGTATACTATCGTCATAGCGGTTACATGGGCGGGATCAAAAGCAGAACCGCCAAAGAAGTCCGTGAGAAGTCTCCTGAAGATCTGATCATGATGGCGGTAAAAGGTATGCTGCCGAAGAATAAACTCGGGCGGGCGCAGCTGAAAAAACTGAAAGTCTATGCCGGAACCGAGCATCCCCATGCGGCGCAGCAGCCGGAACCTCTGGATATTTAAGGAATTAGAAGATGGCACAGGAACAGACATACGCAACCGGAAAACGAAAAAGCGCTGTTGCCAGAGTATGGCTCACCCCGGGCAGCGGCAATGTTGTTGTCAATAGCCAGTCCACAGACAGCTATTTCGGCAATATCTTCTTTGAACAGAAGGTTGACAGGCCGTTTGCCGTGACTGAAACAACTGAGAAATACGATATCAAGGCCACGGTCAAGGGCGGCGGCAAGTCCGCGCAGGTTGATGCGCTGGTGCATGGTATCTCCAAAGCGCTGCAGGAGGTGAATCCGGAACTCCGCGATTCCCTGAAAAAAGCCGGTCTTCTGACTCGTGATTCCCGCTGCAAAGAGCGGAAAAAATACGGTCAACGCGGTGCACGTGCCCGCTTCCAGTTCTCCAAACGGTAATCGGTCGGCGCTGTACCTTCTCTCCTTCCTCTCCTCTGCAGTTTACGGGAATAGCGAATTGATTCGTTATTCCCGTTTTTGTTTGCCCTCCATGCCGCGGGCCGGGCAAACAAAAAAAGGCCGTACAGATGACTCTGTACGGCCTGGTGGACAATCAACTGTCCGGTTTATTGTGGCTGTTATGCTACATAGTTCACCAGTGCTCAGTTGCCGTAGCCAGCGTCGTATTCTTTTTGACGCTCAAGCCGTACTTTCTTGTCAGCTTCGCTTTCCTGACCAATGGACCATTTATGGTTCTCGCCCTTCTTAACATCTTCGATCATCTTTTCAAGCTCTTCAGCAAGCTTCTGGGCATCTTTGTTCTCGCTATGCTTGCCCATTTCAACAACTTCCTCTAACTCAGGAATGTACTTGCCGTACCAGTGCTTGGCAACTTCATAGGTGCCGTGCCAATGGGTGTAATCAGGTGCCATCATGGATGCCGCATGACGTGCCCGACGACCTTCATGATGCCAGATTTCAAACCAAGTGAAATCAATCATCTGGGAGAACTTGGCATACTCTTTGCCCTTAACCGCTTTCAGTACTGCGGTTGCGGCCTTGTACAGTTCTATGCCAGGTTTAGCGAACTTGTCGTGATAGAGATCCAGCAGAGATTCATACTGGACAAAGAAGTTATCTGTAAAATTCTTGTTATGACATGAGATACAGACTTTTTCCATGTTCTTTCGGCGTTGATCACCTGTGAAGTTGGCAGATTCCAGCTTCCAGCGTTTGTCTGTGGTATGCGACAGCTTGGAGATCGGCGGTCGGTTGTTCCACTTGATGCGGAGGCCGACGTTATGGGTGATATCCATATCTTTGGTCGCGGACATATGGCAGGTGGCGCAGGTCGGGGCAGCAGAATAATCCTCACCTGCTATCCATTTCGGAGAATCTATATTCATCTTGTCCCTATTGGCCCGGAACGCGATACCGTGCTTGGACTCATTATAGACCTCAATCTGCGGATGATCCGGTCCCATATGACATTTACCGCAGTTCTCAGGATTTCTGGCCTGACCGGCGGAAAAATCATGGCGGGAGTGACAGGCAGCACAAGATCCTGTGCTGCCGTCCGGGTTGATGCGTCCGATACCGCTGTTCGGCCAAGTGGCCGGATCCAGCTTGCCGTTCCCTGTCACCTTAATCTTGGATCCGTGACATTGCCAGCAACCGTTGACCGCTGCCGCTGAGATGCCGTCTGGGAAACTTTCGGTCTTCATCCCCCGGTTGCCTTCAACAACCTCGGCAAGCAGGTTGTCCAGGGATCCCATGATTTGTCCGGCCTTGGAATGATGAGAGCCTTCAAACTCTTTTACTTCTTTTTCATGACATCTGGAACAGTCCTTGGGCGAAACGATAACGGAAACAGAGAAGCCGTTATGCTCCATCGCGTCCGCATCCCCTTTTTCTGCCTTATGACATTCATAGCAGCCCACATTGGCACCGAAATGCTTGCTGCCGCCCCATTGTTGGTACATACCCTGATTAATCTCTTTATGACATTGCAGGCATGTTTTTGTTTCATCCGACAGCTTTGCAGGCAGACTTTCCTGTTCGGCTTGGGCATTTCCACCCTGTATTCCGACCGCCAACATCAGGACAGCCGACCATAATACCGCTCTCATAACTTCCTCCTTTAAAAAGGGATGAACAAGGGCGACCGGGCACCGGGCAGTCCGGTCGTAATAACCGCAGGATAATTGTATAAAGAATGGCAGTGCGTTACCATGCTCGGCAGAATTAACGTTGCTGTCTATGAAAGATAGCGACTACTGTACAGTACTCTATCTGGAAAAAAAATCTGCTTCCTTGACTTATGTCAAGAAAATGAAAAAATTTTCTTGACGAAGAGCAGAAGGATGGTTCCAGCCGTTTCGATTCTTTTCCGGAGAAAAGGTTACTGCCGTTGCAGCAGCGCTTCATAGCGGAGCAATTCAACAGTACTGCCGTTCACCCGGATCAGGCCGGTTCTGCTCATGTCGGCGAAAATTCGGGACAGAGTTTCCGGGGTAGTACCGAGCAGACAGGCCAGCTGCTTCTTGGGCATATCAAGTATCACCAGATCAGTTCTCTTCTGTTGTTCAGCAAGGTAAATAAGATGGTCGATGAGGCGGGCAGGTACATCTTTCAGGGAAAGACTACCTATTTTTTCCGCAAACCGGCACAGCCGCTGCGACAGTCCGGCCAGCATGGAGAGCGCCAGGGGAGGATGGGCAGTGGCGAGTGCGATAAACTCCTGTTTGGGGAAGTACAGGACAGTGGACGGCACCATGCTTGCAGCAGTGGCAGGAAAATTCAGACCGTGAAAAACCGGCGACAGTCCGAAGGGTTCTCCGGGGCCGAGGGCATAAATCATCTGTTCCTTTCCATCCGGCGAGGTCTTGAAGATTTTTATCTGCCCCTCTGCAAGAATATAAAAGCCGCAGCTCGGACTGCCTTCCAGAAAAATCGTCTGTCTCTTTAAAAAGTATTTTTCCCGGGCAATGGCCGCAAGCATGGTGATCAGTTCATCGGAAATTCCCTTGAACAGCAGAGAGCCAGCCAGCACCTTTTTTTTGTCACCTGTCACCTGTCACCTGTCACCTGTCACCTGTCACCTGTCAGTTAAAAAATAGTTTTTTACCGCCGCTTGATCTACATCAAGGAACGACAGCATTGTTTTTTGTAGGGTGATTGTATATCATCCGGAAACAGTAAGAAAAACAGCATAGAGTATTTTTATATGCTGTATCGACAAAATTGTAAACTTAAAAACGTGCGTCTCGCTGACCGGCAGCCTGGAATTGCTCTGAGGTGACTGATGAATATTTCCGGTGTACTTGTGCAGTCGAATCCTGATAATTCTGCGGCAGTGCAGCAGCAGCTTGCTGAAATTTCCGGAGTGGAAGTCCATGCAGCCAAAGAAGACGGCAGCATTGTCATCACTATAGAAGACACACCGGATACAGTTCCTGCGGATACCCTGATGCAGGTGCAGACGGTGGACGGCGTTCTGGCGGCGTCTCTTATTTATAACTACTGCGATGAATTATTGCGATAGCGAGTGATGAACAGGCCGTTAAATTCAGAGGAGGAAAAGGTATGAAGTTGAGCAGACGGGAGTTTATCAAGGCCAATGCAGCGGTGGCCGCAGCTGCGGCAATCGGTGCCCGTCTTCCGGCAGCCGAAAAGGTGCTGGCTGCTGAAGGCGATGCCGGAATCAGGTGGGACAAGGCACCGTGCCGGTTCTGCGGTACAGGCTGCAGCGTCCTGGTGGGCACAAAAGACGGCAGGGTAGTAGCCACCCAGGGTGATCCGGATGCTCCGGTCAACAGGGGCCTGAACTGCATCAAGGGCTATTTTCTCTCCAAAGTCATGTACGGCAAGGATCGGTTGACCAAGCCGCTGCTGCGCAAGAAAAACGGCGAGTACGATAAAAACGGCGATTTCACTCCGATTTCCTGGGATGAAGCCTTTGCAATTATGGCGGAAAAATTCAAGGAGGCAATCCGGAAAAACGGGCCGACCACGGTGGGCATGTTCGGATCCGGCCAATGGCAGGTCTGGGAGGGCTATGCCGCAGCAAAATTGTTCAAAGCCGGTCTGTTATCTAATAATATCGATCCCAATGCCCGGCACTGCATGGCCTCGGCGGTTGCGGGATTTATGCGCACCTTCGGCATTGACGAGCCCATGGGCTGCTATGATGACCTGGAACAGGCAGACGCCTTTGTCCTCTGGGGATCGAACATGGCTGAGATGCATCCCATCCTCTGGTCGCGGCTCACCAACCGCCGTCTGACGGCCAATCACGTCAAGGTGGCCGTCCTCTCCACCTATGAAAACCGCTGTTTTGATCTGGCCGATTTGCCTATGGTGTTCAAGCCGCAGACTGATATGGTCATTCTGAATTATATTGCCAACTATATCATTCAGAATAATAAGGTAAACGAGGAGTTTGTCAAAAAGCATATCAACTTCCGTATCGGCAATACAGATATCGGTTACGGCCTGCGGTCGGATCATCCGCTGGAAAAAAAGGCAGTCAATGCCAAAGAGCGCGCCAGGCAGATCGGTTCCAAGGAATACACCTTTGAAGAATACGCCAAGTTCGTCTCCGAGTATACCCTGGACAAGGCGCACGAGATGTCTGGTGTACCGAAAAAGGATCTGGAGGCTTTGGCCGAACTGTACGCTGATCCGAAACGTAAGGTAGTTTCCTACTGGACTATGGGCTTTAACCAGCATACGCGCGGCACCTGGGTCAATCAGCTCTGCTATAATATTCACCTGCTCACCGGCAAGATCTCCGAGCCGGGCAACGGTCCGTTCTCCCTCACCGGCCAGCCCTCGGCCTGCGGCACCGCCCGCGAAGTAGGTACTTTTTCCCACCGCCTGCCAGCCGATATGGTGGTAATGAAGAAAGAGCATCGGGACATAGCAGAAAAGATCTGGAAACTGCCTGAAGGCACGATTCCGGATAAACCAGGCTATCATGCCGTGCTCCAGAATCGGATGCTCAAGGACGGCAAGCTCAATGTCTACTGGGTGATGTGCAACAACAATATGCAGGCTGCTGCGAATATGAACGAAGAAGGCTATCCCGGCTACCGTGATCCAAAAAATTTCATCATTGTCTCTGACCCTTATCCCACGGTCAGCGCGATGGCTGCCGATCTGATCCTGCCGACCGCCATGTGGGTAGAAAAAGAAGGGGCCTACGGCAATGCGGAGCGACGGACCCAGTTTTTCCGCCAGCAGGTCAAGGCGCCGGGCGAGGCAAAAAGCGATCTTTGGCAGTTAGTGGAGTTGTCCAAACATTTTAAGACAGACGAGGTCTGGCCCAAGGAGCTGCTCGCCGATAATCCGAAATATAAAGGCAAGACGCTGTATGAGGTGCTTTTTACCAACGGCCAAGTGGATAAATTCCCGTTGAGCGAGCTGCAGAAGGGCTTTGACAACGACGAATCGCACCATTTCGGTTTTTATCTGCAGAAAGGACTGTTCGAGGAATACGCCAGCTTCGGCCGGGGGCACGGCCATGATCTGGCTCCGTTTGAGATGTACCATCAGGCGCGCGGTTTGCGCTGGCCGGTGGTGGACAACAAAGAAACCCTCTGGCGTTTCCGGGAAGGATACGATCCGTATGTCAAGAAAGGGGAAGGCATCCGGTTTTATGGACATAAGGATGGCAAAGCGATTATCTTCGCCCTTCCCTATGAGCCTCCTCCTGAAGTGCCGGATAAGGACTACGATCTCTGGCTCTGCACCGGCCGAGTGCTGGAGCACTGGCATTCCGGTTCCATGACCAGAAGGGTACCGGAGCTGTACCGGGCCGTGCCGGATGCCGTGGTCTTTATGCATCCCAGGGATGCGGAAAAACGGGGCCTGAAGCGTGGGCAGCCAGCTAAAATCATTTCCCGCCGGGGAGAAATCACCTGCCCGGTGGAGACCAGAGGCCGCAACAAGATGCCCGAAGGATTGGTGTTCATCCCTTGGTTTGATGCAGGCCGCTTGGTGAATAAGCTGACCCTGGATGCCACCTGTCCGATTTCCAAGGAGACGGATTTCAAGAAATGCGCGGTTAAGGTGATGAAGGCCTGATCGGCGCATTGAACAGGAGCAGCATATGGATACGGCAGAGAAAAATAGCAGTCAACAGGAACATCGCGGTGTCCGGCGACGGTTGCTGATCGAGCTTCCTGCAGCCGCCGGAGCCTTGATATTGGCTGCAGGACTGGGGATGTATCAGCGTTCGGCTCGTGCTGTACCGCCCTATGCGGTGAGACCGCCTGGTGCTCTGCCGGAGAAAAAATTCCAGACTGCCTGTCTGCGCTGCGGACAATGTGTGCGGGCCTGTTTTGCCAATCTCCGGCTGAATAACAGAACAGAGGAGGTCGATGCTGACCAACCAGCAGAGATCAATCCAAATGCTTCAGTGGAGCTTGAACCGGTGCTGCGGCTGGCAGAGTCCGGCAGCGACATTCCGGTGGGCACTCCGTATTTCATCCCGCGAGTCAGTCCGTGTCGGTTGTGCGAGGACATGCCCTGTGTGCGGGCCTGCCCTTCCGGTGCATTGAGCGAAAAAAAATTGCTGAATGCAGAACAGCAGCCTTCCATCTATCAGGCCAGGATGGGACTGGCTGTGCTGGTTGATCATGAAAACTGCATCGGTTTCCAAGGGCTGCGCTGTGATGTCTGCTACCGGAACTGCCCGGTGATCGATAAGGCCCTGACTCTGGATATGCAGGTAAATCGGCGGACCAGGATCCATGCGCGTTTTATCCCGACCGTGGACTCCAAGTACTGCACCGGGTGCGGCAAATGCGAACGTTCCTGTATCCTGGAAAATGCGGCAATCAAAGTACTGCCCATTGCCCAAGCGCGGGGCGAGCTGGGCAGGCATTACCGGCTTGGGTGGCAGGAAAAGGAAAAAGCAGGCAAGTCACTGATCCCGGAAGCCCTGCAGCTGCCTGTCCGACGACCGGAGGAGCTGCCATGAGTCAACAAAGAATTTCCGGTCGCGAGGCAGTTGAGAGGAAAGGCTGGTTGAAGGCCAATAAATGGCTGGTGCTGCGCCGCATCTCCCAGCTCGGTATTCTGGGCCTGTTTCTCCTCGGTCCGCTGGCCGGGATCTGGATTGTCCAGGGGACGCTGTCCGCCAGCACGGTCTTCGGTGTTCTCCCGCTCACTGACCCGCTGATTCTGCTCCAATCCTTGGCAGCTGGACATGCTGTCACGGCTACTGCGGTCGTCGGTGCCCTGCTTGTCGCGGTCTTGTATGCTGTGATCGGCGGCAGGGTTTTCTGCTCCTGGGTCTGTCCGGTCAATGTGTTCACTGATGCTGCAGCTTGGCTGCACCGGCGGCTGGGCCTGAAAAGAAACGTAAACTTGGGTCGAAGCACCCGGTATTGGCTGCTGGCTCTGCTGCTTATTATAGCAGCTGCAACTGGCAGCATAGTCTGGGAGCTGGTCAACCCGGTGACCATGCTCCAGCGGGGGCTGCTCTTCGGAATGGGAGCAGGTTGGCTGCTGATCGCTGCGGTTTTTGCTCTTGATGCCTTTGTCCAGCAGCGCGGCTGGTGCGGGCATCTCTGTCCAGTCGGTGCTGGTTACAGCCTGTTGGGATTCTTTTCCCTGCTGCGGGTAAAAGCAGTTCAACGGGAACACTGCACCGACTGCATGGACTGCTTTGCGGTCTGCCCGGAACCACAAGTCATCCGTCCTGCTCTCAAGGGGGATGAACAGAGCTCTTCGGTCATTCTTTCCAATAACTGTCTGAACTGCGGACGATGTATCGACATCTGTCCGCACAATGTTTTTTGTTTTTCCGGACGATCCTGACGGAGGCAGGTGTCATGAAAAAATTCTTCTTTATCCTTTCCTTTCCAGTTGTTTTCTGCTCCTTTTCCCTTGCTGCTGGAGAAGAAGTTAAATCTTTGCGGGGCGATACTGCTCTTCCTGCTGACTCCAATCCGGCGGTTGAAATGGACTGGAAACCCGCAGATGCGGCAGTTGCCAGAACCTTTGTTCACCAGCCGCCGGTCATCCCGCACAGCATCGAGGGATTCTCCATTACCACGGCAAATAACAACTGCCTGGGCTGTCATGGTGTGGAAGGCTCCGGTGCGCCGCGTCCTTTCAAAAGCCACTATCTTGATCGGGATGGACAGGCTGCTGAAACGATATCCTCCCGCTGGTATTTCTGCACCCAATGCCATGTCGGGCAGGTGAAAGCCAAGCCTTTGGTGGAAAACACGTTTCAAAGGGAAACAGGAATAAAATAATATGGTTCAATTTTTTTTATGCTTGAATAATATGCCTGAATGGAGAAGTATTCCGGTATTGGTCCATCAGATTTAACGGAAAGAACAAAAAAAGGAGAAAAGTATGAACTGGTATGTCGAAGTCTTAAAAAAATACGTCGTATTCAGTGGAAGAGCCAGACGGAAAGAGTATTGGTATTTTGCATTATTCAACATCATAATCAGTATAGCTCTTGGCGTGATTGATGTATTTATAGGAATGAGCATGGAGACCAGTGTAGGATTATTGGGGGGCATCTACATACTGGCCGTCTTTCTTCCAAGTTTGGCTGTGTCAGTACGTCGATTGCATGACACCAGTCGCAGTGGCTGGTGGTTACTCATTGGATTGGTACCTCTCATCGGTGCTATCGTTCTCCTTATATTTACGCTGCAGGACAGCGGGCCGGGCAGTAATCAGTACGGTGAGAATCCAAAAGAAATTACAGCCTAACTGGTGAAATAACCCTTCATCCGGCAAAAGAGGAAGTTTATCTTTATTGCATCATAGTCGTGCGTACTGCTGGACGGGATGTTGATGGGAAGTACTCAGCATCCCGGGCTGGTGAATAAGCCCAAGTCACTCTCCTGAAATCCAACAAACTGTTTTTTCCGATCATATCCCTCTCCTTTCGGCGGATGCTGTAACTATTATTCGCTTTTTTTCCCGAATGATATATTGTAGGATCATGCAGGCTGCCCCGGAACTTTCCTATATTCTCTTTTCTGAATTCCGTTGAATAAGCGAACGGGCAGGAGCTTTTGTCTGCAAAGAATAAAGAATATAATAAATATAATATATTGACATGAAAAATAACTCTGTATCGTTGTCCTCCTATTCAGAAAGTCTGATTGTCCATTTCCGCCGGGCCGAGCAGCTGCGGGCCGAGGCTGTGCAGCTGCCGTCACTGGACCTGAACAGGCGCCAGCTCTGTGATCTTGAACTGCTGCTGAACCGGGCCTTTTACCCCTTATCCGGTTTTATGGGCCGGGATGACTATGAAAACGTGCTGCGCCACATGCGCCTGGCAGACGGCACGGTCTGGCCGATTCCGGTCTGTCTGGATGTTGATGAAGGGTTTGCCGCCAAGGTACAGTCCGGACAGCAGATCGCCCTGAATGATCAGGAGGGATTTCTGCTGGCCATCCTGACCGTGGGCGATATCTGGCAGTCGGATAAAAAGGCCGAGGCCGAAGCAGTCTACGGCACGGCCGATGTGGACCGCCATCCCGGTGTACAGACCCTGTTCACCGAGGTCAGCGAATGGTATATCAGCGGCATGGTGGAGGGCGTGACCCTGCCGATCCATTACGATTTCTGCGATCTCCGCCTGACGCCGACTGAAACTAACCGGCGTTTTCTCCAATACGGCTGGCGCCGGGTGCTCGGTTTTCACACCAAGGAATACCTGCACTGCGCCCATCGGGAAATGGTGCTGGCTGCAGCGCGGGAGGCCGGGGCCTCGGTTTTTCTCCAGCCGGTGGTCGGACTGGAACATCCGGGCAATATGGAGCATTACACCCATGTGCACTGCTATCAGGAATTTGTCCGGCATTTTCCCGCCAATATGATCCAGCTCGGTATCATTCCTCTGGCGGAACGCCACGCCGGACCGAGGGAAGCCCTTTGGCATGCCCTGATCCGCAAGAATTACGGCTGCAGCCATTTTATGGTGGCAACTGACCACGGTGACCCTTTTGCAGGCACGGATGTTCCGTTGTTTTATCCTTCAGGCGAAGGGCAGCAGCTTGTCGATTCGCTGGCAGAAGAGACCGGCATTGAAATGATTCCTGAGCAGGCTATGGGATATGTGGAGGAAAAGGCCAGCTATGTTTATCTCTCCGATGTTCCGGATGCACAGGTCAAAAACATCAGTTCAAAAGAGCTGAAAAGACGCCTGGAACAGGGCCTTGAGATCCCGGAATGGTTTTCCTTTCCCAATGTGGTGGATGAACTGCGTCATTCCTTTCCTCCCCGCTCCAGACAGGGCTTTACCATTTTTCTCACCGGTCTGTCCGGGTCCGGAAAATCCACCATTGCCAAGGTGCTGATGGTCCGTTTTATGGAGATGCGGGACCGGCCCGTTACCCTGCTGGACGGCGACATTGTCCGTAAAAACCTGTCTTCCGAGCTGACCTTTTCCAAGGAACACCGGAATCTGAATGTAACCCGGATCGGGTTTGTGGCCAGTGAAATCACCAAAAATGGCGGCATCGCCCTGTGTGCACCCATTGCGCCGTATGAGGAGTCTCGTAATGAAAATCGGCGGCTGATCAGCCGGTACGGCGGCTATATTGAAGTCCATGTCGCCACCCCGCTGGAAGTCTGCGAGCTGCGCGACCGCAAGGGCCTGTACAAAAAGGCGCGGTCCGGTCTGGTCAAGGGGGTCACCGGCATTTCAGACCCGTATATTCCGCCGAGCAATCCGGAGATCATGATTGACACCTCCAAGCTGACACCGGCTGAGGCTGTACAGGAAATCTTTCTCTATCTTGAGGAGCAGGGGTATATCCGGTAGCCTGCAGACCGGAAATCGGGCTGCTTAACCAACAGACGCAACAGAAAAAAACGCCATGAATAAAATACGACTGGCCTTGATTGCTGGCGGGACTTCCGGAGAACGCGAAGTTTCCCTGAAGGGCGCTGCAGAGGTGGAACAGGCCCTGAGCAAAGAAAAATACGAAGTACAACGCTACGATCCGGCCACTGATCTTGCCCGGCTTGCTGCGGATGCGGACCAGCTGGATGCCGCCTTTATTCTTCTGCACGGCATCCACGGCGAAGACGGCACAGTCCAGGGTATGCTGGAACTGCTGGGCATTCCCTATCAGGGTGCCGGGGTGCTGGGCAGCGCCCTGGCAATGGATAAAAATCTGGCCAAAACCATGTACCGGCTGCACGGCCTGCCGATTGCAGGCTGGGAAATGGCAGACAAGGAACACATCGCCGATCCGGCTCCTCTGCTGGCTAAGCTCAGTCTGCCTCTGGTGATCAAGCCTGTCCGGCAGGGTTCCTCCCTGGGGATGTCCATTGTCCGGCAGGCGGACCAACTCTCTCCAGCCCTTGCTACTGCTTTTCAGCACGATAGCCGTGTTATGGTGGAGGAGTTTGTTCAGGGTCGGGAAATCACCGTCGGGGTTATCGGCAATGATGAACTGATGCCCCTGCCGCTCGTGGAGGTCATTCCGGATAAAAAATACGACTTCTTTGATTATGAGGCCAAGTACCGGCCCGGTGCGACACGGGAAGTCTGTCCGGCAGAGGTGGACGACAGCATCCGGGACAAGGCGCAGCAGTACGGCCTGACTGCTCACAGGGCCCTGCAGCTGCGGGGCTACAGCCGTACGGATATGATTGTCCGGGAAGACGGCGAGATTTTTCTCCTGGAAACCAACACCATCCCCGGCATGACGCCGACCAGCCTGCTGCCCCAGGCTGCAGCTCAGGCCGGGCTTGAATTTGCCGTTTTGCTGGACCGGCTTATTGCCCTGGCGATGGAATAGTATCGCCAGGTGACATAATCGGAGATCATCCGCTTACGGACCGACGGATATGTCAAGCCCATCACCTGGGGTCGGAGGTAGAAACAGCGTCAACCGGTTGGGACACAGCTGTTATCATGTTCTGACAGTTCCCCATACACATCCTGCTGCATACAAAGGGCAGACCTGTGCATTGCTTACGGCATATCTCCCGGCAGCAGACCTGCTGTTCAAGGGCACCAGTAACAGTATCCCGTAATTCCAGCCGGTCAGATCTCTGTGTAACCGTTGCCGCACAGATATTCCGCTGGCTCCCTCCTATGCCAGCGAAAAATGCGGAACCGACAACAGTAACGACATCACCCGGGCTAAAATGGAACATTGTCGGACACTGCGCTGTCAGCCTTTCCGGATAGACATGAACAACCGTGTATTGTCGAGGAGCCGTCTCTACATCAATATGCAGGCCCTTTCTTTCCGTGCCCGGCTGTATTCTGTATTCCACCTTTTTGATCTTGCCGTGGATCTCGGCAAGAGGCAACTTCCACCTCCGACCGCAGGTGGCGTTGTTCAGGGTCCTGCTCTGCTGCATCTTTGCCATTGTTGCTGCCATCGTCGCTGCAATATGGGAATGAACGGATACTGTCAGGGACCGATCTGCTCCGTATCCATCAGGTATTGTCATGCCATGTAAAATAATACCTGCAGTACACAGCACGAAAAACAAGGCTGTTTTTTTTACAAAATGCATATCTGCCAACTGAGGTCGATACAGGGAAAGGCTGGAAGAAAAAGAAGCCGGAAAAGCGTATTTCGGCAGGTTACTGCCGAGGACAGAACAGAGCGATCAGAGCGACTATGCAGGGAAGAAAACAGCACGTTAGGCGGAAGGAAACTTTTCTTCGTTTCGCAGATGCACTCTGTTCAGCAGTTCCGGGGGATATTGTCTGATAATTCTGCGCATGGCTGCGCTGATCTGCGGAGTCGGGGCGGCAGCAACTTCTGTTTCCGTCCCGTCTTTGTAGTCGGTCAGAAAAAATTTTCGTTCCTGCAGGGCAAAACCGTGGCTCCAGTCCACCTCAATCCGCTCACTGTCTTCACTGACCGGCGGTCTGAGGGGCTGACCGGCTGCGGCAACCCGAACCGCATCGCAGTCCGTGATTTCCAGCACCCAGGCATCACCGTTTTCCATACTGAAGAAAATAAAAACCCCAAGTTCATACACTCTGGTTCTGCAGTCAGCTGCGGCCCGCTGAATTTTGGCAATCTCTCCCAGCAACGAGACCTTCATCTGCTGCATGGGAGAAAGAGGACGTCCTGCCTGCTGGTGCATCAGGCAGCAATGCTTGTATTTTCTGCCTGATCCGCAGGGACATGATTGATTGCGTTGTATCTTCGGCACGTTTCCAGCTCAGGTACAGTTTGTACTGCAGTTTGTCAGGAACATTTGGAGTAGCCGCATTCCCGGCAGGCCTCACAGCCTTCCTCGAAAACCAGTTTTCCGGAACATTCCGGGCAGGCAGAAGAAAATCCGTTCCGGGTTCCTGCCATGAATGACTTGAGTAGTTTACCCAATTGAGCGGGTAAGTCAAGCATATGTCCGCTGGAGCGGTCAAGCTGCTTGATCACCTCCTCCATCGGGATCTGGTAACGCAGGGCCAGAGACACCAGCCGGCAGGTGGTTGTCCACATGGTGGACTTATCTTTCAGGTCAACCCGGTTGTCAAAGGGAAATTTGGCAAAGACCTCCATCGGGGTTTCATTCTCAGCAAAACAGACAATAATATAAATGGTATTGCCATTGGCGTCCTTCAGGCGGTACCGTTTGGCATTAAGGACATCAGGCAGCTCGGTTTTGTGCAGGATGCCCTGGCCGGAGACCGTGGCCGTCTTTGTGTTTTTATTGTCTGTGCCCACCGTATTGAGGACCTGGGCATCACGGGAACCGTCCCGGTAGACGGTCAGGCCCTTGCAGCCCAGTTCAAAGCCGAGCATATAGGAGAACCGGACATCCTCTTTGGTGGCCGAAGCGGGCAGATTGATGGTCTTGCTGATGGAGGCATCCACGCCGTTGACCTGCAGGGCGCCCTGCATCCAGATATGTTCCTCCGGGGCGATATCCTGAGCAGTACAGAAGATATTCTGCCACTTCTTCGGAATTTCGTTATGCCCCACTACTGTGCCGCTCTGTGCGACTTTTTTCATCAGGGCTTCGGAAAAAAATCCCTCCTGCCGAGCAACAGCTTCAAAATGTTTATTCACCATCAGAAACTTGTCGCCGTCCATCACATTTTTTTCCATCACCACGGAAAAATACGGTTCACAGCCGGAGGCGCAGTCAGCAATCATGGAGACGGTTCCGGTGGGCTGGATGGAAGTCAGGGCAGCATTGCGGCGGGCCGGATACTGATTGACCTCCGGATCATAGGCCGGAAACGGCCCTTTCAGCTTAGCAAGATCGACAGACGCAGCCTCTGCCTGGTCACGGATAAAGCGCATCACCTCTGCTGAGGCTTCCCTGCCCTCCTCGCTTCCATAGGCCAGTTCCATCTGAATAAGCATATCGTGCAGCCCCATCACGCCGAGACCGATCTTGCGGGTTTTCAGGGTCATTTCCCCGATTTCAGGAATCGGAAACCGGTTGCAGTCAATAACATTATCAAGGAACCGGACTGCTGTTTTAACTGTTTTGTCTAACCGTTCAAAATCGACCTTTTTATCCTGCACATAATGCCCCAGATTAATTGAACCTAAGTTGCAGGATTCATAGGGTAAAAGCCACTGCTCTCCGCAGTTATGCACATAGAATCCATTGGCGTCAAAGGCATTGATGCCCGGAACCTGCACATCATATACTTGCTCCATACCTGCTGACTCAACGGATTCCACCCGGACGGTAAAGCGTTCCCGGTTGAGTGAACGCTTGAAAGAGGCAAGCAGTACCTGGAGTTTTGCCTGTTTTTCCGTATCACTGAAGCCGACCCGATCCGCAAAAGTAAGCAGATTTTCCCGACTAATGATCAGCTCGAACTGCTCTTTCACAGGATATTTCTTGCTGCCGCCTCGTCCGTCCGGCAGTTCTTTCATTCCTGGTGCCCGACGGACAAACAGATTGGAAACAATGCCGAGCCTGAGCAACATCCGCTGCACTGCTTCTAACGTATCCCGGCAGCTCTGTGCCAAACGAACGGAAACCCCTTTACGTTGTTCTCCCTGCACTGAACCGTCCGCATCAAAAAGTCCCCGGAGAAATCCCTGATGAAACGATGAGGAAGTCTGCTCAACAGCCGGAGTAATAACCTTGTTCTGTGGAGCCATTCCCAGAGACAGGGATAGGTCTCGCAGCGGAGCAGACTGCAGCCGCCATTCATCGCGTCCAGTGACGGCATGAAAACCGCTGAAATCGGCCCGATGTGTCAGAGCGACTGCACAGCAGCGTTCTACCTCCTGCATAATCGCAAGCGGTCCGGGTTGCTCTCCGCCGTTTACTGCCTGAGCGGTCCAGACACTTAATACAGCTGCTTCCGGCTTCAGAGTACCGTCTCCCAGCAGCAGGCCGAGCAGATAGCCCTCTTCCTCTGTGCCCTGTCCGGGCCAACTGGTCAGACTCCTGTGATCATGGAGCAGAATTTCGTCACCGGCTGCCAGTTCACCTGCTTCAAGCCAATCACTTTCCAGGACCCAGCGGGTCTTCCGCACTACCTTGCGGACCGGATGATCGGCAGTGAGTTTCAGCATGAAGCCTTCATTGGTCCGCAGAGTAAAGATTTCTTTTGTTCCGGTCGTAAAGAAGCCTTTTTCTGAAGAATTCCAAGGCTCGCCGTTGACAGTCAGTTTACATTGATGACCGATCAGCTCATCAACTTGACGCGGTCCCTGCCCGGTCATTACCCAAGTATCTCCGGTGACACATGGATTCGTCGCCTCAAAGTCACCAAGCTGGGGTGTGGCATTGACCCGGTTGGCCGCATCAATAAACAGCACACCCGGCTCACCGTTATGCCAGGCAAGATCAATAATTTTTTCAAAGACCTTGGTCGCATTAAGCGAATTTACCACCTTGTTTTCCGAAGGATCAATCAAATCGTACTCCTGATTGTTCTTCACCGCCTCCATAAAGGTATCGGTGATGGCCACGGAAAAATTGAAATTAGTGAACCGGGTCTGGTCTTCTTTTGCCGTGATGAAATCGAGGATATCCGGATGATCAACCCGCAGTACGCCCATATTTGCCCCCCGCCGTTTGCCTCCCTGCTTGATGGTCTCGGTGGCTGCATCAAAAACCGCAGCAAAACTGAGCGGCCCGGACGCAACCCCCTGAGTGGAACGGACAGCCGAGTTTTTGGGGCGGAGGCGGGAAAAGGAATATCCTGTGCCGCCGCCGGTTTTATGCACCAGAGCGCCGTTGCGGATGGAGGTGAAAATGCCGTCCATAGAATCCTCCACCGGCAGAACAAAACAGGCGGAAAGCTGCCCCAGATCAGTGCCCGCATTCATGAGACAGGGAGAGTTGGGCAGAAAATCGAGCTGGCAGATTATCTCAAAGAAAGCCTCCCGCAGAGCAGGATAATCTTCCTGGTCGCTGTCCACTTCTGCAACGGCATCCGCAACCCGCCGACAGAGCGTTTCCCAATTTTCCAGGACAGTGCCGTTGCCGTCCTTGAGATAATAACGACGTGCCAGTACGGTTTCCGCAGTTTCCGTCAGGAGCTGCTGCGGAATATTCATGCTTATATTTCTACCCATTTTGTTTCCCTTCCTTGCGTGATGACCGTGGATTCGGTCGCGAATACTGCTGCTGATTATACGAGAGAAGCTGTACCTGAAAAAGAGCCGACAATTACTTATAACACAATATGTAGAGTTATCTCAAGTTAAAAGACACTATATATTGCGCTCTGCTGATTTTAAAAAAGTGAATTATTTGCAGCGTTTTTCTGATGCACCGCCCATCGGGCGGGTCTTAGGAGGCAGGAGAAAAAGAGCGTGAGGAAGTGCGGGAAAAAGATACCGGGCTGTGCGTCATCCGTCCGCCCTGCCCTTCTGCAGGACAGTATCAGTACCGAAAAGCACGTCATCCCTTTCCGGGTAATCAACCAGATAATGCAGGCCCCGTGATTCCCTGCGCAGAGATGCGCTCCGGATAATCAGGTCAGCCATGATCACGATGTTGCGCAGCTCAATCAGATCAGGCGTCAGCAGATAATCATAAAAATGCTCTTTGGTTTCAATGAGGATCGGACGCATCCGCCGTTCAACAAGCTGGAGCCGCTTTCTGGTACGGACAATGCCGACATAATTCCACATCAGCCGCCGCACCTGATCCCAGTTATGACTGATCAGGACATTTTCCTCAATGGACCGGGCACGACCGGTCCGCCAGTCCCGGACAGCACAGCGCGGCTGCTCCTGAATTTCTGTCCAACTTTTCTTCACCCGTTGCGCTGCCCTGTGGGCAAAGACAACCGCCTCCAGCAGCGAATTGCTGGCCAGCCGGTTTGCCCCGTGCAGACCGGTACAGGCGGTTTCGCCAAGGGCCAGCAGATTGTTCACTGAGCTGCGTCCCCATTGATCCGTCAGCACACCGCCGCACATGTAATGGGCTGCCGGAACGACCGGAATGGGTTCATGGCTGATATCAACTCCGTATTTCCTGCAGGTCGTATAGATCGTCGGGAAGCGCTGTGCAAGAAACGCCCGGTCCTTATGGGTTATATCCAGATAGACACAGTCGGCGCCGCTTTTCTTCATTTCCGCATCAATACCCCGGGCAACTGCATCTCTGGTAGCCAGATCTCCCCGGTCATCGTACTGCTGCATAAACGGCGTGCCCTGTTCATTGATCAGGATACCGCCCTCTCCCCGCACTGCTTCGGAAATAAGGAAGTTCTTTGCTTTGGAGTTGTAAAAACAGGTCGGATGGAACTGGACAAACTCCAGATCAACCACCCTGGCCCCGGCCCGATAGGCCATGACGACCCCGTCTCCAGTAGCAATATCCGGATTGGTGGTGTACAGATAGACCTTGCCGCTGCCGCCGCTGCATAAAACAGTAACCCCTGCCTGCCAAGTTTCGACCTCACCGGTTGCCCGATTGAGCACATAGGCCCCGATGCAGCGGTCATGCTCTGCCGGCCCCCCTGTGACTCTGGATTCTACCAGCAGGTCAATGACCATATGGTCTTCCAGAATTTCTATTCGTTCCTCGGCCTGAGCCCGGGCCAGCAATGCGCGTTCAATCTCCCGTCCGGTCATATCCCTTGCATGGGCAACTCGTCGGGCGGAGTGGCCTCCTTCCATGCCGAGATCAAATTCTTCTCCGGCCTTTCCGTGCTGAAACTGGACGCCGAAACTGATCAGCTCACGGACCCGTGCAGGCCCTTCCTCAACCACTGTCCGGACAATGTCCCGGTTACAGAGGCCGTCGCCTGAAATCAGGGTATCCTGAAGATGATTTTCCGTACAATCATCTTCAGAGAGGACGGCAGCAATCCCTCCCTGAGCAAGGTTGGTTGCTGTATCCGCACTCTGTTTTTTGGTGACCAGAGTGACACGGGCGAATGCCGATACTTTGAGGGCAAACGACAGACCGGCCACGCCGCTGCCGATAACCAGTATATCTGTCGAAGGCATTCTCTCCCCTTTTTTGATCCCGTTGACGTAGATGACGTAGAAACAGCATGTCGCCTGTTGCCGACATGTATTTTCAGTTGTACACCAGCATGTTTCACGCCAAACTAATGTAAAAAAATGTTTCACCGATCTCCAAGAGTAGTGTACTATACTGCGAAAGAGGGCTGACGACATCTTTTATTTTTTCCTGTATTTTCGGGATGATCAGTTTGAAAAATGCAGAAAACGGCAGAAAAAACAGAGAAATACTCAGCCTGATTTTTCCGAAAAAAAAAACGGAAAGAGTGGATGGAAACATTTAAGGAGCTGTATCTGTGATGGATGCAAAAACTGTTGTATTTGCCAAATCAGAAGGACGGAGCGGGAAAGACAACGGCAGCCATCAATTTCGCCGCTGTTCTTGCCCCCTCATATAAATTGTCGGGTGTTGCTGTGCTCAGCAGGAGGATCCGGCAGAACCGGAAAGCAAATAAATATTCTGCGTACCATGAAGAAAACATCGTTGATCAACCTGTTGCTTTTTACTTTTCTGCTTACTCTGCATGTGCAGACAGCCTTGGCAATCCAGATGGTTGCTGTGGACAATGATAATGTCAATATGCGGTCCGGTCCCGGTCTGAATGAAAAGGTGCTCTGGAAACTCAGTCAGGGGTTTCCCCTGAAAGTCCTGAAAACTTCCGGTAAATGGCTGCATGTGCAGGATTTTGAAGGCTCCAAGGGCTGGGTGCATAAAAACGTGGTCAACCGTTCCGGCCATATGATCGTCAGAGCCCAGAAAGACGGGGGAAAAATTAATATACGCAGCAAACCCGACACCCGATCAAAGGTTGTGGCGCAGGCCTATTACGGTGTTGTCTTCAAAACGCTGCAGCAGAGAAAAGGGTGGGTCAAAGTCCGGCACGACAACGTGACCGGCTGGATCAAACGCACACTACTCTGGGGATTTTAGCGTACGTGAATGAAGCGATTGATGAATAATTGATGCAACGGAGCAGAATAAAGTGCGGAAAAAAGCGGGCACAAAAAAAGCCGCTCCTGAAAAAGGGGCGGCTTTTCACTTCCTGGCGGAGAGAGAGGGATTCGAACCCTCGGTGGAGTTTGACCCCCACACTCGCTTAGCAGGCGAGCACCATCGGCCAGCTCGGTCATCTCTCCGAAAACAAGAACGTATATATAAAAAGCAAATATAAATAATGTGGCGGAGGAAGTAGGATTCGAACCCACGGTACTTTCGTACAACGGTTTTCAAGACCGCCGCCTTCAACCACTCGGCCATTCCTCCGGGGCTCCAGTAGAGCGTCGAGTTTTTATACCATGTAAAGGACATCCTGTCAATATTCTCCTGCTGTTGATTCACTATGAGCACTGACTCAAATACTTCTATAAAAAATCAGGGTCTTGCACGCCAGGATCTCTCCTGTCTCTACGAAATCACCAAAATTCTTGCTGCAGTCGCCGATCTGCAGGAGGGGCTGAATAAAGTGGTTGCCGTGCTGGCGGACATGAAAAATATGGAAAACGGCACGGTCACTATTGTCAATCCGACGACCAGAAAACTGGAGATCGAGGTGGCCTGCGGCATCACGGCACGGGCCCGGAAAAAAGGGAAATACAAGCTGGGGGAAGGCATCACCGGTCGGGTGGTGTCCAGCGGCGAGCCGGTTATTGTGCCCCAGATCGGGGAAGAACCTCTTTTCCTCAACAGGACCGGGATACGCAGCAATGACGAAAAAAAGAAAAGTTCCTTTATCTGCGTTCCTATCAAGGCCACCTTCGGAACCTCGGAAGAGAAGACTTTTGCCCTGGATCTCCACCAGCAGTCGCAGTTGGAAAATGAAAATCTGTCCATCGGCGCGCTGTCTGTTGATCGGTTTTATGCCCGGGATTTTGGTCTGCAGTCAGAACAGGATCTCCGTTTTCTCACCATTGTCAGTGCCCTGATCGCCCAGGCCGTGCATCGGGTCCAGGTGATCAACCGGGAAAAAGAAGAGCTGCATCAGGAAAATCTGCGCCTCAAGCGGGAATTGTCCGCCAAGAACCGGATCAATGATATTATCGGCAACTCTTCCCGGATGCAGGAGGTGTTTGAGATGGTACATCGAGTTGCAGACTCCAATGCCACGGTCCTGCTGCGCGGTGAGTCCGGAACCGGAAAATCCCTGATCGCCAAGGCCCTGCATCATAATTCGCAGCGAGCGGACAAACCGTTTACCGTGGTCAACTGTTCCGCGCTGCCGGAGACCTTGCTGGAGAGCGAATTGTTCGGGCATGAAAAGGGTGCCTTTACTGGAGCTGTAGAGCGAAAAAAAGGCCGTTTTGAACTGGCCGAGGGCGGTACCCTGTTCCTTGACGAAATCGGCGAACTCAGCATCCCGGTGCAGGTCAAGCTGCTCAACGTGATTCAGGAGCGGACGTTTCAGAGGTTAGGGGGAACAACGCTCCTCAAAGCGGATATCCGGTTGGTGGCTGCAACCAACCGTGATCTTGAGGCCGCAGTGAACGAAGGAATATTCCGGGAAGACCTGTATTACCGGCTCAACGTCTTTCCGGTCTACCTACCTCCTTTGCGGGAACGACGCACGGATGTCCTGCTGCTGGCCGAGTATTTTCTGGAAAAATACACCCGGGAAAACAACAAAAAAATCGAGCGCATTTCAACGGCTGCCATTGACCTGCTGATCAAATATCACTGGCCCGGTAATGTCCGGGAGCTGCAGAACTGCATGGAGCGGGCCGTGCTGATCTGTGATTCCAGTGCCATCACGGCTGTTCATCTCCCCCCTACCCTGCAAAGTTCAGGCACAGTGCCGGGCGACGAAAGTCCTCTTTCTCTGGCCAGTGCGGTGGAAAATTTTGAGCGGGAGCTGATCATTGATGCGCTCAAACAGACCAACGGCAATCAGACCAAAGCAGCAGCCCGGTTGGAAACCAGTCTGCGGATCATCAACTATAAGATACATAACTACGGGATTGATCCCAAGCAGTACAAGGTAAAATAGAAGAACAGGTACAGGCGAACCAATGCGAATACTGCTCCATGTCTGCTGCGGCCCGTGCACAGTGTATCCGCTTGAAGTCCTGCGGCAGCAGGGCCATGCAGTGCACGGATATTTCTACAATCCAAATATCCATCCCTTCCGGGAGTTCAAACGACGGATAGGGGCCTTGGTCGAATTCTCCGAACAGAAAGACTTCCCGGTCACCATTGACCGGCAGTACGGCCTGACAGAATATCTGCGCAGAGTTGTTTTTCGCGAAAACAAACGCTGTGCAATATGCTATAATATGCGCCTGCGGGCTGCGGCCCGGCTGGCTGCCCAGGAGGGCTTTGATGCCTTTACCACCACCCTGCTCTACTCCAGACACCAGAGCCACAGTCTGCTCATCGAACAATGCGAAGCACTGGCCCATGAGTTTGCTGTCCGCTTCCATTATGACGACTTTCGGGAAGGCTGGCAGCAGGGAATTGACGGCGCGATCACCATGAATCTGTACCGGCAGCCCTACTGCGGCTGTATCTACAGCGAGCAGAAACGCTACGATAAGAAAATGCGCAAAAAACGGAATGCCGCCAATAAATAATTTGCAATACTTTTCCAGCGGAGATTGAACAATGCATAACATTATTGTCCTTGCAACAAACAATCAGAACAAGGTCAGGGAATTTCAGAAAATGGTCAAAGACTTTCCGGTTGAAATCCGATGCCTGAAGGATTACGGACCCCTGCCGGAGGCGGTGGAAGACGGTGCCACCTTTGATGATAATGCCTATAAAAAGGCCCTTCACTACGCGCGGGTGCTCGGTGTGCCTGCCCTTGCCGATGATTCCGGTCTGGTGGTGGATACGCTCGACGGAGCACCCGGAGTATATTCAGCCCGGTACAGCGGCGAAAATGCCACGGATTGGGACAACTGCGAAAAGCTGCTCAAAAAAATGGAAGGCAAAACAAACCGCTCAGCCCGGTTTCAATGCGTCCTCTCCCTGGCAACACCGGGCGGTCCGGCTCTGACCTGGGAAGGCAGCTGTGAAGGGAAAATCACGGAGCAGCGACAAGGGGAAGCTGGATTCGGCTATGACCCGGTCTTTTATTATGAGGCATTCGGCAAAACCTTTGCCGAGGTCAGCATGGAGGAAAAAAGTGCGGTCAGCCACCGGGGCAAGGCCATGCAGGAGCTGAGCAGCGAATTTGATAAGGTGATGAAATGGCTGCGTCTCCGCATGGAAGAAATCAAACCGCCCAAACCGGATCACGCCGAGTTTGAGCACAATGACTGGTCGCGGGAGAGGATGGTCTGAAAGCGATATTTTTCGCTGTTCAGCTCGCTCGTTCCGAAAAAAAAAAGCAAAGACCAAACGGCCTTTGCTTTTATACAACAACGAGGAAGGAAAGGGTTAATTGATTCCTTCAGCTCCCTCTTCGTTCTTGATACGATCCGGACGAGCATACATGGTGGTGGAACCGGAGGACCAGAACATCAGTTCGCCCTTGTTCACCAGTGCATTAGCGATTTTCTTGATCTCACGTGGTTTACGATCAGGGTCACATTTATAGAAATCCTTGACGTACAGCTGCGGCTTAGGTGATTTGGTCGCCTTTTCAATCATCGCAGCTTCTACTTCTTCAACACTCATTGCCATGACGTATACCTCTTTGGCTGAGTTTAAAAACATCCGGCCGGGGAATCCGACCGGATATACGCAGAATCTTACTTGGTGTAAGCGTCTGTAGCGTTGGTGTACTTGAACTGGGTGGATGTCCGCCATGTATCGTACGCCAGACGGTAGTCATCAATTGACTTGTCGGTAAACGGAATCTCGCATTTCTCGAAGAATTTCTCCCAACCGATGCGCTCCGCCCATTCGCCGATGCGCTCATACTTTTTGGCATCCTTGGCGTAAACCTCAACAATCTTGCGGACGACCTCAACAGTCTCCGGCCAGCGCGGCGGGGTGTTGGGCAGGAACGGCACAACCAGCTTGGAGAATTTGGGTGCGGACTTGGCATTGGAAACCTTGCCGCCCACCAGAATAGCGATACCATCACCATCCGGATCGGCCAGAGGCATAGCCGGACACATGGTGTAGCAGTTACCACAGAACATACAGCGCTCGGCGTTGACCTTGACGGTCTTGACCTCTTCGCCGTTTACTTCTGCTTTGGCCGGTTTTACCGCACCAAGCGGACAGGCGGAAATAGCCAGCGGAATCTCACAGACACCGGTGATGCGGGAATGATCAATCATCGGCGGCTTACGATGCACACCGAGGATGGCAATATCAGAAGCATGCACAGCACCGCACATGTTCAGGCAACAGGCCAGCGCAATACGGACCTGGGCAGGCAGGGTCATGGAACCGAAGTACTCGAACAGGTCGTCCATAACCGCCTTGACCGGACCGGAAGCATCAGTTGCCGGGGTGTGGCAATGCACCCAACCCTGGGTATGGACGATGTTGGTTACACAGGCCCCGGTACCGCCGACGGGCAGCTTGGTGTCGCGGCCCTTCAGGTCTTCAACCAAGGCATCGCATTTTTCTTTGGAGTCAGTCATGAACTCCACGTTGTTTCTGGTGGTAAAACGCAGGTAGCCTTCGCAGTACTTGTCCGCGATGTCACACAGCTCACGGATGTATTCGATGGAAACCAGACGGGGAGAACCGACACGCACGGTGTAACACTCGTCTCCGCTCTCACCTACATGCAGGAGGATACCCGGAGCAATAATCTCGTGGTAGTCCCATTTTCCTTTATTGGCCGCAATAACCGGCGGCAGCATTTCAGTATATGAACGGGGCCCCAAGTCGGTAATCCGACCTTCCATGGGATTAGCTGGATCGTAACCCATTGTACAATCTCCTTTTATATCAAAAATTGATTCAAGCTTTATGTAAGACCGGCTACCGACTTATGCTTTATGTCTTCTGCGGAATTCCTCAACATCACGCTCCCAGCCGCCCTCGACCTCTTCTTCCTTCCAGAAGACATAGGGGTTGGAGCGGGGTTCCTTCACATGCTGCGGCATAGCATCGACTTCCATGACCTTGAGGAAGGCGGGCAGACCGATGCGCTGCATGGTCTCACCGACACGCTCACGGTTCTTGCCGACTTCCATCCACCAGTCCCAAATCTGCTCGATTACATCGATCAGGTTCTCGTATTCATTGTCCTTGGATACCTCAATGAACGGGATAACCATGGTGGCGAACTGAGCTCCGTCCAGAATCGGGGCCTTGGCACCGACGCAGACTGTAGCACCTTTCTCCTTACCCGGTTTCAGAGCACGCGGCATAACGTTGATGCAGTGCATGCAGCGGGTACACTCGGAGTTGTCGATTTTCAGCTCATCGCCTTCCATCCACATGCAGTTGGTCGGGCAGATGTCAATAACTTCTTTTTTGATGCTGAACGCACCCCAGTCACGACCGGCATGGGCGCCGCCGTTTGCCGGATAGTTGCCTGCAACATACTCTTTGACCGCAGCCTGATCAATCCGGATATCGTCCTTCCAGGTACCGATCAGAGCAAAATCGGAACGGGCAATGGAGGCAACACAGTCGTTGGGACAACCGGAGAATTTGAACTTAAATTTGTACGGAAAGGCCGGACGATGAATCTCATCCTGATAATGCATGGTCAGATGATGGCAGACATCCTGTGCATCATAACAGGACCACTCACAACGGGACTCGCCCAGACAGCAGGACGGGGTCCGCAGGTTGGACCCGGAACCGCCCAGATCCTGCTCCAGATCATGGGTCAGATCCCAGAACAGCGGCTCCAGATTCTCGGTACGGGTACCGAGAAAGATCATGTCGCCGGTGGAACCGTGCATATTGGTCATACCGGAACCGTACTTGTCCCACAGATCCATCAGAGCCCGGAGGTTCTTGGTGGAGTAGTACAGACCGGAAGGCTGGGCAATACGGACGGTATGGAAATGCTCAACCCCGGGGAAACGGTCCGGCACATCGGAGTAACGACCGACGATACCGCCGCCGTAACCGAATACACCAACGATACCGCCATGCTTCCAGTGGGTGATCTTGTCTTCAAACGAAAGCTCCAGCTGGCCGAGAATATCCCAGCACTCAGGGTGCGTCTCTGCCTGGCG
Organism: Candidatus Electrothrix yaqonensis; assembly: GCA_047651235.1. Lineage (GTDB taxonomy): Bacteria > Desulfobacterota > Desulfobulbia > Desulfobulbales > Desulfobulbaceae > Electrothrix > Electrothrix yaqonensis. The sequence goes on along the minus strand of CP178758.1, from coordinate 181,344 downwards.
CTTCATGTCGGTAACGAAACTCGGCCACGGGCCTTTTTCCAGTTCGTCCAACATAGGCGTATCATGCTTTGCCATCGGTGTTCCCTCCTCGCTAAAATGATATGAAAAAATAAAACAAGCCTACAACTGTATAAAATTACTCAAACTCTGTAGAAGTACAGGTGTAATTCAACAACGTTGTTCAGAAAAACAGCAACATTTTACCTTACTGATTACCCGGTATTTAGGAGGCGAACTTAAACAGATGGTTTGTATTTGTCAACAAAAAAGCGTAGGAGGCTCTGGCAGCTATATAGCTTCAGCTGATTGAGTCAGTATCGACAGGATATAACGAGAGGGGAGGGGAAGAGTTATTGGGTTTATCACCTCATAATTATGCTATTTTTTCTTTTTCTTGTCATTATCAAACTTATATGATTTACATAAAATAAGATCATCTTCAAATTCCAGGTCAATGTTGTTGACAAATTCAGTACCCAGAATAATGGGGTCATTCGCCTCATGCAGCAGCACAGTCTGCAGATGTATAAAATCGTCTATTTTCATAGAGATAAAATCGAGAGCCATGCCGTGACCATTGATTCTGACAATTGAGCAGGCAGCCCTGATTGTAAGATCTGAATCCACTCTTGACTGCGTCAGCATTATTGAGCATATATCTCCCTTTTTCTGTTTGAAACTTCCTGTAACAAAAACGCCGCTCAGGCTTATATCCTTAAGAGGATGCTGATAGTATTTTTTTACTCCGAAGTCCAAATCAGCATTCCAGTCAATAGGTATCCTGGTGAATCTTCGCCTGTTTTTATGTTCCATGTTTACCAGCTGCTGCTGTATGTTTTTTACCAGCAGCTGTTGAATATTTTCAGGCGTGACGAATCCGTCCTCATTGATATTCAGTATGTCTATTTTTTTCTTTTGTACTCTTTTTTTTTTTTCAATCAGTTTTTTCTGTTCCGATCTGCTGTCCGCCATCCTGCTGTGATGAGCCGTTTCAGCGTCGGTATCGGCTTGATCAGCTTGATCGAACTGACTGTTTTGCGGCTTCCGCTGCTCCGGCTTTTCCCGTTCCGGTCTGCTGTCCGCCATCCTGGTGGAGTGCGTCGTACCGGCGGTGCCAATGGTTTCAACGGTATCAACGTTGTCGGTCTGCTGTTTTTTCAGCTTCTCAAGTTCTTTTTCCAGATGTTCAATGCGTCCCCTTTGCCAGTCAATGAACTGAAGAAGGCAATCAACCAGTGGACTTCGTTCATCTTCCGGAATTGGAAAGAGTATGCGTTTGGCTGAGTTCATGGCTTTATCTGGGCACGAGTACAAGATCTCCGGCGTGATTGATAAAAAATTTTAATTTTAGACGATTTGCCGGGAATATGGAAGGGTAAACTCCATGAGAGAAGCAAAATTAATCCGGAGCGAATAAAATGATAATTGGGCTTCATGCGGCAGGGATTTTGTGCAAGGTTATTCCGTCATCTTCTTCCCGCCGGTAAACTGTCCCGCTTCCCTGAAAAGCCGGGCTTTTCCCTTGCATCTTCTCCGGTTCGGGGTAAAATCTTTTTCCCTGTTCAATGACAGCATATGGCAGCAGAATATCAACAGGCCGTACAGAACGTCCGGCGTACTGAAAAAATAAGATTCAATATTTTATCCGCGAGAAAAAAAATGGACTACCGGGACACCCTGAACCTGCCCAGAACCAAATTCAAGATGAAGGCCAATCTGACCCAGAAGGAGCCGCAGTACCTGAAACGCTGGGACAAGGAAAAACTGTATCAGAAACTGCAGCAGGCCGCAGCGGACAGGCCCCTGTTCATCCTGCACGATGGACCTCCCTATGCCAACGGTAATATTCATCTCGGTACAGCCTTTAATAAGGTACTCAAGGATATTATCCTCAAGTCCCGCCGATTGGCTGGTTTCCAGGCCCCGTATATTCCGGGCTGGGACTGCCACGGTCTGCCCATTGAGCATAATGTAGACAAGGAGCTGGGCAAGAAAAAAGAAACCATCCCGGTGTTGGCAAAGCGCGGGGCCTGTCGCAAGTATGCGGAGAAATGGATCAAGACCCAGAAAGAGCAGTTCCGGCGGCTGGGCGTGCTGGGTGACTGGGACAATCCCTATCTGACGATTAACTACGGTTATGAAGCAGCCATTGCCCGCGAGTTCAACCGGTTTCTGCTTTCCGGCGGCGTGGTCCGTTCCAAAAAACCGGTGTACTGGTGTTCCTCCTGCCGCACCGCCTTGGCCGAAGCTGAGGTGGAATATTACGATCATACCTCACCGTCTATTTATGTCAAATTTCCTGTGGCTGAGGAGCCAGAGGAGCTGAAAGAGGCCGTGCCTGAACTGGCTGGCCTGGAAAACCTCAAGGTGCTGATCTGGACCACCACCCCCTGGACCCTGCCCGCCAATATGGGCGTGGCCTTTCATCCAAATTTTGTCTATGCAGCTGTTGCGGTCAAGGATGAGGTCTGGATTCTGGCCCAAGAGCTGGTAGAAAAATGCTTTGAGGACTTCGAGATCAGCGACTACAAGGTGCTGACCACCTTTTCCGCCAAGGGGCTGGAAGGCAAGAAATGTCGCCACCCCTTCCTGGATCGGAACTCCCTGATGGTGCTGGCTGATTATGTCACCACTGAAGCCGGTACCGGTTGTGTCCATACCGCACCCGGACATGGTGCAGATGACTATATCACCGGTCTGCGCTATGACCTGGAGGTGCTTTCGCCCCTAAATGACGCAGGTGAATACACAGAAGAGGCAGGCAAATACGCTGGTCGCCAGATCCCGGCGGTCAACCGGGAGATCAACGATGACATGGTAGCAGACGGCTCCCTGGTCAAGGAGAGCGAGATCAATCACTCCTATCCCCATTGCTGGCGTTGCAAAAAACCGGTGATCTACCGAGCCACCAAGCAGTGGTTCATCTCCATGAAGAATAATGACCTGCGTAACAAGGCCCTGCAGGCCATCAACAAGGTCAAGTGGACCCCGGCCTGGGGCCAGCAACGTATCTACGGTATGGTGGAAGGCCGACCGGACTGGTGTGTCTCCCGCCAGCGTTCCTGGGGTGTCCCGCTTACCGTGCTGACCTGCGCGGATTGCGGCGAGATCCTCAAGGATGCTGCGGTCTGTGAAAATATTGAGGCCATGTTTGAACAAGAAGGAGCCGATGCCTGGTTCAAGCATGAGGCAGCGGACTTTCTCCCGGACGAGGTACAATGCTCCTGCGGCTCAACCCATTTTGAGAAAGAGACAGATATCCTGGATGTCTGGTTTGATTCCGGGGTCAGCCATGCGGCGGTTATGGAGGCTCGGGACGAGCTGCGCTCTCCAGCAGATCTGTACTTGGAAGGCAGTGACCAGCATCGGGGCTGGTTCCAGTCCTCTCTACTGGCCTCGGTGGGCACCCGCGACTGCGCACCGTTCAAAGGTGTGCTCACCCACGGTTATGTGGTGGACGGCAAAGGCAAGAAGATGTCCAAATCCGTGGGCAACGTCATCCTGCCCCAGGAGATGATCGACAAGTTCGGGGCGGAAATCCTGCGCCTCTGGGTGGCCAGCGAGGACTACCGGGATGACGTCAAGGTCTCCGAGGAAATCCTGCGTCATGTCTCGGATGCCTACCGCAAGATTCGGAATACCATCCGCTTCCTGCTCTCCAATCTCGATGATTTTGATCCGGACACAAACAGCGTGGGCCTTGAGACCTTCAGCGAGCTGGACCGCTGGGCCCTGGCCCGTTTTGCCGAACTGGTGCACCGGGTGGAACGCGCCTATACCGAGTACGAGTTTCACGCTATTTATCACCGGCTGCTCAACTTCTGCGGCACCACCATTTCCAACCTGTACGCAGATATCCTCAAAGACCGGCTCTATTGCTCCGGCACGGATGAGCCGGGCCGCCGGGCTGCGCAGACCGTGATCTACCGGATTTTGGATGGGCTGCTGCGCCTTATCGCGCCCATCCTCAGCGTGACCGCAGCCGAGGCTTGGGAGCATCTGCACGGGCTGGATCAGAAATCGCCTATTGAAGAATCGGTCTTTTTTGCCGACTTTCCCAGGGTGGATGATATTGTGCCGGATGCGGAACTGGATGCCCGCTGGCAGCGACTGCTCGCCCTGCGCAGTGAAATCACCAGGGTGCTGGAGGCAGCCCGCCGGGACAAGACCATCGGCCTGTCCCTGGATGCCGAAGTGCTGCTGCAGGCAGATGCGGAAACAGCCGCCTTTCTCCGCGAAAATCAGGCCCTGCTGCAGGAACTCTGTATTATCTCCAGTTTGCAGGTCGTTACCGAGGCAGGCGATGCCAGCTTTGTTGCTGGCGAGGAAATGAAGGACTTGCAGATTGCTGTTCGGCCCGCACCGGGCAATAAATGTGAACGTTGCTGGACCATTTCTCCCTCAGTGGGCGAGGACAGCGAACATCCGACCCTGTGCAGCCGCTGTCTTGCTGTGGTCAAGGAGCTGGCAGGCTGATTATGATCCGTTTTTTCATCATCATGGTGCTGGTCGTGGTTGGCGACCAGCTGACCAAGGTCTCGATTCTGGACAACTTTGCTCTCTATGATTCCAGAGTTATTATTCCGGGCTTTTTCAACCTGACCTTTCTCCGTAATACCGGGGCCGCCTTTGGTATGCTCTCTGACATGCCTTTGCTCTGGCGGCAGATTTTTTTCATCTCCATTGCAGCGGTTGCCCTGGTGGCACTTGTTCTTATGCAGCGCAAGATGGGAAAAGAGAACGCCTGGTACACCCTCTGTTTCGCCTGCATCGGCGGCGGGGCTGTGGGCAACGTCATCGACCGGGTGCTGTACGGCTCAGTGGTGGATTTTCTGGATGTCTATATCGGCAAATACCATTGGCCTGCCTTTAATGTGGCGGATTCAGCGATTTTCGTCGGGGTGGCGATCTTTTTGGTGTTGCAAATTCTTGAGGGGGATGGTGAAAAACAGGAACTTACGGAGCAGGAAGGATAAAAGTATGGCGAAAAAATTATCTCTAATCACTCCCGGCGATGTTTTATTGGAAGAATTTCTCAAACCTCTGGAGATATAGCTGGAGCAGTATAAACTGAATACAGGATCAGCTATCTGAAAGGCGTGAAGGCAAAACTTATGCCTCTTGTGGGCATATTCAAATTATGTTGCTCCAGCTATATCTCTATGTCCCATATTAACGGAGCACCACCAATCACTGGAGATCAGTGGATTGACGGAACAGTTATAGCTTCTCCAGCTGCATTTCAGTTTCAAGAAACATCCCGTAGGGATAGAGTAGGTTTTGCTGTTGAATCTGTTAGTTACAGGGAACCAGATTCCTTTTCAGAATACGGGGTTGATGTTCAACTTACCTTAAGAGGTTAAGATGTATAGTTTTATCGTATTAGTTTCCAACTTAATTAATGTTCTTATTCGAGGAGTCGGCTGACAACCGTGCCTACAAATTTCGATAGATCAAGCGTCTAAATTGCCCGGCTTGGCCGGGCAATGACGGAGAACGAATGACCACTCACTTCACACACAACCCCCTTCGGCACCTGCCCTACGCATAGACCAACGTGGTTTCAGGCGGTGACTTAAATTTCCCTCCTCCCGGATCGACCCGTTCAACACCCTGCCTGCAGTCGAATTAGGCAACTCATCTATATTTTGAAAGAAACAGTGAAAAATGACAAAGAGAGAGGTGTCCGAGACAGCAACACCGTCCCGGACAGAGCAGATAAAAAGGAAATGCCGTAACGCCTGATCAGTAGTTATTCAGGTAATTATCCACTTCCCAGTCAGTGACTGCAGTACGGTAGTCATCCCATTCTTTCTCTTTGTTCTCGATGTAGTGATCGAAGATATGATCACCGAGAGTCTCTCTGGCTATCGGGTTGGCCTTGAGGGCATCGATGGCCTCCTTCAGATTGGCAGGCATGCTCTCGATACAGGCGGCTTCCTTCTCGGCCGGAGTCATTTTGAAGATATCCTGATTGACCGAATCCGGTGCTTCCAGGCTGTTTTTAACGCCGTCCAGACCTGAATTCAGCATCATGGCAAAAGCCAGGTACGGGTTGCAGGTCGGATCCGGGCAGCGGACCTCGGTGCGGGTTCCCATGCCGCGTGAGGCCGGGATGCGGATCAGGGCGGAGCGGTTGGAAGCTGACCAGGCCACGTAGACCGGGGCCTCATAGCCAGGAACAAGCCGCTTGTAGGAGTTGACCAGCGGGTTGGTTACCGCAGCAAATCCCTTGGCATTCTTGGCAATACCGGCGATGTACTTGTAGGCGGTCTCGGAGAGCTGGAGCGGGCCGTTCTCATCAAAGAAGGCATTGGTGCCGTCCAGATTGAACAGGGACTGGTTGGTGTGCATACCAGAACCGTTGATGCCGAAAACCGGTTTGGGCATAAAGGTGGCATGGAGGCCGTATTCGGCAGCAATGGAACGGACAACCCACTTGAAGGTCACGGTGTTGTCTGCGGCAGCCAGAGCATCGGCGTACTTGAAGTTGACCTCGTGTTGGCCTTCGGCAACCTCGTGATGCGACGCCTCGATCTCAAAGCCCATAGCCTCCAGGGTCTCGATGATCTCGCGGCGGCAGCTGATACCTTTGTCTTCGGGATCTACATCAAAATATCCGGCAACGTCGTGGGTGACCGTGCTGCCGGTGCCGTCGTCATTCTGTTCAAACAGGAAAAATTCCGCCTCAGTGCCCACATTCATGGTGTAGCCCAGCTCTTTGGCCTCGGCCAGAACCCGCTTCAGGTTGTTGCGCGGGCAGCCCTCAAAGGGCGTGCCGTCGGACTTGTATACATCGCAGATAATCCGGGCGGCATTGGTGCCGTTCTGGTTCCGCCAGGGCAGGACAGTGAAGGTGTCATAGTCCGGCTTCAGATACATATCGGATTCATTGATGCGGACAAAGCCGTCAATAGAGGAGCCGTCAAACATCATCTGGCCGTCCAGCGCCTTTTCGATCTGGCTCAGGGGCACGGCGACATTCTTCATAAAGCCCAGAATATCGACAAACTGGAGCCGGAAGAAATGGACATTCTGCTCCTCAATAATTTTCATAATCTCGTCACGGGTCATCTCACTATCTCCTTGTTCTTAAATAAAGAATGAAAGATGTCCGGCCGGGCCGGACGGTTTGGTTTATACTGAAACGCTGAAACATTAAGCGCTGTACGGCTCTCAACTCTGCGCATATCTTACCGCTTTTCCGCATTTTTCTTTACAGCTGCTCCTGGATAATATGGAGCAAAGCGTATCTGACCTTTTCCAGCAGGGCAGGATCTTCCACTTTGCTCCCGTCTTCCATGGTGACATAAAAGATATCAATCAGCTGCTCCACTTCGGTGGCGATCCTGGCCCGATGAATGTCCAGACGGAAATCAGACAGCGTCTGGGTGAGCTGGTACAGAGCACCCAGATGGTCGCCGCCGTAGACCTCAATCACCGTGTACCGGTCTGAAGCGGTATTGCTGATAATAACCTCATTGCGCGGCTGCTGGACCCTGCGGGGCAGCCTGGTATTCTCCAGTCTGCTGTGCAGCCGGAAACCGACATCAAGGCGGTAGTTGACCGCCCGGTTGAGATCGTTTTCCAGAGCCTGCCAGTCCTGCTCGGCAAAGCCCACTGCAAGCTGCGGGGTCACATCCAGCACATCTACCACTGTGCCGTCCGGCCAGGTGAAAATCCGGGCCGCCAGTACAGAGAGTCTGTGCAGGGCCAGGACACCGCAGAGCTTGGCCAGCAGGCCCTGCCGGTCCCGGCAAAGCATGAGCAGCGACCATGAGCTGTCCTCTTTTTCCGGGAAGAGCAGCACCTTCTGCTGGAGCAGGGCAGCCTGATCCCGGTGCAGACGCAGATGCTGCAGCACCTGTTCCGGGGTAAAGCCAGTCAGATAATCCGGAGGTAGATCCTCCGGCCGGATGCGGAAAGATTCGTCAGGCGCGAGCTGTTCCGTGATCTGATCCAGCAGCCAAGCCGTTCCCTGCTTATGGCCTTGTTCTGTCCCGGCAGCAATGGCTGTACATTCCCCTTCCAGGCAGGAGCGCAGCTTGAGGAACAGCTCGGTCAGCAGGGTCGCCTTCCAGTCAGACCAGGCAGACGGCCCGGTTGCCTGGGAATCGGCCACAGAGAGCAGATAGAGCATAGTCAGCAGTTCGGTATCGCTGATCAGCTCCGCTGTCTCCCGGATAAAATCGTGATCCTCAAGATCGCGGCGCAGGGCATTTTCCGGCAGAAACAGATGGTAGCGGACAAGAAAGGACAGAGCATCGCACTCTTCCTCACTCAAGCCCATTCTCCAACCGATTCTGCTGATTTTTTCAGCTCCCAGCACGGAATGATCTGTCTGCTGCCCCTTGCCGATATCGTGCAGCAGGGCAGCCAGATACAGGAGATGTGGCGCGGAAAGCGGGGCATACAGCTCCTTCTCTATCTGCCGCAGCTTGTGCAGCTCGGCCACCGTCTGTATCTGATGCCGGTCCACGGTGTAGATATGGTAGAGGTCATGCTGGGCCAGGGATTCAACCGTGCCGAATTCCGGAATATAGGCTGGCAGCAGGCCGGTTTCCAGCATGACTTCAAGAGCAGGTGCAGGATTGTTTTGCTCTGTGAGCAGGGTGAGAAAAATTTTCCCCACCCGTTTGGATGCCTGAAAACGCTCATCTGCCAGATGCAGGTGCCGGGCAACCCGACGACGGCTGCTGTGGTGAATCGGCAGCTCGCTGCGCACAGACTGGAGGAACAGGCGCATAAGTACATAAGGCCGCTCGGCAAGCCCGGATTCCGTGACGGTCAGCCGCAGAGTACCTGCTCGGACAACAATGTGCTGCTCAAGTTCCTGCTCGTTTCTGCCTTTGCCTGTCAGGCCGAGATTTTCATGCACCTGTTCAAAAAACAGATCCGTGGTCACCGCGATGGTCTGCAGATGGCCGTAGACGTGCCGCATGAAATGCTCTACAGCCAGCATCCCCTGTTCATCCTGATACCCGAAGGCGGCAGCCATTTCTTCCTGCAGTTCAAAATGCATCTGATCGTTATGTCGACGGCTGATATAGTGAAGCCGGTTTCGTATCCGGGCCAGCATGTCCCAAGATTGCTGAAAACTGCTGCGGTCGTCCGGAGTCAGCATCCCGGCTTCCTCTATTGCCTCCAGCCCGGCAAGCCCGAAGACCGCCTTGGCTGTCCAGAGCATGGCCTGAATATCCCGCATTCCTCCTCTGCCTTCTTTAATGTGCGGTTCCAGAAGATAGGCATGGGTCCCATATTTCTGACGGCGCTCCAGACACATTTCGTCCATAGTGCGCACAAAGTTCTCGCGTCGGCCATACAGAATTTTTTTCTGATACCGGCTGAGTAATTCCCGGTACAGGGCTTCCGAGCCAATGAGCAGTCTGGCGTCCAGCAGAGAGACCGTAAAAATAAAATCCGTGCGGGCGAACCGGATTGCATCCTTGATACTGCGGACACTGTGCCCCACCTCAAAGCCCGCATCCCAGAGCGGATAGAGGATGGATTCCGCCACTTCCTGCATGGATTTTTTGGCCTTCCGGTCATGGAGCAGGAGCAGATCCACATCAGAATAGGGATACAGTTCCCGACGCCCGTAGCCGCCCAGCGCCACCAGGGCGATGTCACCACAAGCCTGCTGCACTGCCGGAGAGGCATTGAAGTGCGCAAGAATAAACTGGTCAACCAGTTCAGTATGCCGTTGCAGCAGCTCGTGGCCGCTCAGCCCCTGCTGCCACAGCTCTTCCAGGGCCTGCCGCTGTGCATGCAGTTCCGCAGACATCAGATGGCTTCGCTGTCCGTCTCCCCGGTCCGAACCCGGATGGTCTTTTCCACAGGCAGAACAAAAATCTTGCCGTCCCCGATCTTGCCGGTCCGGGCGGCTCCGATCACCACATCGATGACCTTGTCCACCTGGTCTGCCTCGACAATAATCTCCATCTTGACCTTGGGCAGAAAATCAACCTTGTATTCCGCGCCGCGATAAATCTCCTTATGCCCCTTCTGGCGCCCGTATCCTTTAACTTCAGATATAGTCATGCCGTTGATGCCGATATCGTTCAGCGCCGCTTTCACGTCATCGAGCCTGAACGGCTTGATAATGACCTCAATTTTCTTCATTCCTTATTCCTTATTCCTTTTCTCCGGAAGTTTGCCCGCATGTATTTACAAACTTGTAATAAAAAATGCTACTCTAACAAAGAAGCATTACTTTTTCAAGATTGCTTTTGACTGATCTGATTTTACTGATCTGAAAATACGGTCTGCCTCTGAGAAGCTGTTTTAAAAACCTCCGTTTCCGGATAAACTTCCTGTCTCAATCCAACGAAGCACAGAGACAGAAGACGAAGAATGAAGTCATATGAGCAGCAGGTAAGCATCAGGTATATCCGTCGGATCTGACGGATGTGCGGTTTGGCTTTGACGGCGGGAAACTGGTCAAGGGCCGGAATCGGCATATCCTTGCGGATACGTTCGGAATTGAAAAGTTATTTCGGAAAGGGATATCAGTATTCCCGTAAGACGACTGGCTCAGCAGGGTTTTTAAAACAGCTTCTTATTTTCAATAGCACTCAACGCCGCCCCGAATGCCCCGGTGATATCCGGGAACTCCGGCACCAGCACCTGGGTATCACCCAGCCGTTCCTGGAGCATCCGCACCATACAGGGATTATTGGCCACTCCGCCGGAAAAGGCCACCGCCTCACCGTAGCCGGTGCGGGAAAGCATGGCGACTAGGCGGGTCACCACGGAACTATGCACAGTCCGGGCGATCTGCTCACGGGGAACACCTCGGTTTTTCAGGGAGATCACCTCGGATTCGGCAAAGACCGTACACATGGAGCTGATCTGCACCTCCTGCTCCGCACCAAGGGCAGCTTGGCCAAACTCCGTCAGCGGATAGGCCAGAGAGGCAGCCATGATCTCCAGAAAACGCCCGGTTCCAGCAGCACATTTATCATTCATCTGAAAATTGGCCACCTTGCCCTGAGCATTCAGGGTGATGACCTTGGAATCCTGCCCGCCCACATCAACGATAGTGGTGCAGTCGGGCAGGTGATGGCGAATACCCAGGGCATGGGCCTTGATCTCGGTGATGACCTGAACGGCATAACGCTTTGCTGCGTCATGATATTGCTCCTTTGACTGAGAATTAAAAAATTCTCCGCCCTTTGCACTTCCAAATACAAAAAGGGCGAAACCGGACAGGTTGGAAGACCGGGCCAAAGTAAACCGGCGAGCCGTGAGGCTCCCTGTCCGGCTCACCCAAAGTAAGCAATACCGAACTATAGACACAAAAAAACCACCTGAAAATCAAAAAGGTGGTGGTGTCACCTTTGGCTTCGGGCTTCCAAACCCGGCCCACGGATTTTGCCGTGGACGGTAAATAAATTACAGCGGAGAGAGGTTGAAGTCAATGAAAATAGTTGTTTTTCGGTTTACATGTATATGGTGCATGAGATATATTATATATAAATAATAATTATCAATATAAAGCTTGTTCACCGGAGAATAATTATGAAAAAAACAATCTTCTTTTCTATTGGGCTATTGTTCGTAATTACTGCCACTAATAGTTTGGCAAGGAATTCGGAACCCCAAAGAGAGGCAGAACTTCCTGGTCTTGAAATTGAAGGCGGAGCAAATGGTATGTTTGCAAACCCAGGGGTAGCTGCGATGGGAAAAGCTATTAAAGATTCTGGTGTAACAGGTAAGGCTGTAGAAACAGTAGTTAGAGAAGCAATAAAGGTAGGAACTGGAATACCAGGAAAAATTGTTAGTGGTGTATTGAAAAGTGATACTGCGCAGGCCCCAGGTTCTTCATCAAGCAGTGGCGGAAGTAGCGGTGGTTCTCATCATTCGGGAGGAGTGAGCGGCGGCGGTAGTGGAGGTTCTCATCATTCAGGAGGAATGAGCAGCGGTAGTAGTAGTGGAGGAGCTGGAGGTAGCAGTAGTCACGAAAATTGGTACAGAATGATGGAAGCTATAGATAATGAAACACAATAACTCATTTAAAAAGCTCTGTAGGATACGTTCCACGCATCCTACATAAACGAAAGAGGCGATCTTTAAAATCGCCCCTTTCTTCATCTCACGCCGCCAGTTCCTCCGGCGAATTCTCTAAAACCTCTCTTAACTCCTGACAATAATTAACCAACTCCCCATCATACGGCGGCAAAAGCCGTTCAAAATCAGCCTTGTGCTTCCTCCCCCAGCTGGTCAGCTGAACAGGATGTTCTATCCGGTCCGCTTCTTCCTTCAATTGTTCAAACAGCTCCTTGATCCGACCGCCGTGCAGCTCCGCGATCATCTCATCAAAATAGGCCATACCCTCGGGCCGGTTCTTTTGGCTGAGAAAAGATTGCGCATACACATCGCCCAGCATCTTGCGGGCCTTGTCAAAACGCTCCACATCCATATTCAGGGATTTCCACAGTTCCGGGTAGGCTTTTACTTCAAAATCACTCATGTTGTTCTCCCTTCTGAAATTAACCGCAGGAACCTGCGCAGGAACTGCAACCGCCGCCGGTCGAAGGCAGAGGCTTTTCACTGCTGATGCTGAAGCCGCCACCGGAGCAACCGCAGCCGCTCCCTGACTCGACAAAATCCACCTTGATAGCGCCGCAGGTATCGGAAAGCCTTTTTTCGACGAGAAAATTGACCCCGTCCTGTTCAAAAGTCAGGTCGTTTTCCTTGACCTCGTCAATGGCCAAGCCGAGGCTGGGCCCGGAGCAGCCGCCGGACATCATGGTAATGCGGACAGCAGACTCAACATTCTGATTTTCCAGGTAGTCTTTGACGTTTTTTGCTGCGGCTTCAGTCACTTCAAGCATGGTTATCTCCTGATAAAATTGGTTGGACAGGTCAGTTGATCCGCACGGACCGGGAATATTCCAGTCCTTTTTTCTGCAAAGATACAGTGCATTTTGTGACGAAAAACTGTCGGACGAAAACAACGAGTAAGCAGTACAAATCAGGTTTGCTGCGGTGCGGCAGCTGAGATGGCAATAGAGATACTTGCTCTTTCCGTGCGATAATATGCACTGCTGCTCCGCAGAGACAGCACGGATTCCAGCAGAGTTTGAGATGCGGCAGACGGCTCTTTGTCCGTCTGATTTGCCGGAGAGGAAAAAGATATTCCGGGAGAGAAATCAGGAGAGGAGAAGAACCGCTGACATTTCCTGCCGACCCACCCGGGGCCGGATGCCGTTACAACGGCTTCAGTTATACAGACAGGTTGTCAACATGTGTTTTTAAAATGAATGGTGTATAAAAAGGTTACGAAATAATGACACAGCCCTGCTGATATTGCAAGGGCAAATAATCATCATTCAAAGCAGGACTGGCGAAAAAATACTACTCTCTGCATAACGGAACAGCAATGAAACTCCTCCTCCCCTTTGTCGGAAAAACCAGAGAAAAATATCTGGACCAAGCTGTCCGGGACTATGCCGAACGCCTGCGTCGCTATCTGCCCCTGGAGATCAAGGTGCTGAAATGTAAACACGGAAAAAATGACAGCGGCCAGGTCATCATGGCCCGTGAGGCCGAGCTGCTGCTCAGCCAGACCGCTGCATCCTCTCTGATCGTAGCGCTTGACCCGACAGGCCGGGAACATACCTCGGAGGAACTGGCTTCTCTCCTGGAAGGCTGGGAAAATCAGGGTATCCAGACCATCATTTTCCTCATCGGCGGGCACCTTGGTCTGGACCCGAAGGTTCGGCAGCAGGCTAACCACATCTGGTCCCTGTCCCGGCTCACCTTCACCCATGAAATGACCCGCTTCATCCTTATAGAACAGCTCTATCGGGCCTGTTCCATCAAGGCCGGGCATAATTACCACAAATAGTTCTGCTTCAGCGGTAGTAATGCCGCCGGAGCTGGGCCATGTCATCCTCGTACTGCCGTGCAGTCAACGAGACAAATTCAGCCCGTTTGCCACGGTCGCGGCAGAAAAGCGGGGTACCGGAAATCGCCTCCATCGCGCTGATCGTTCCTGCTGTGTTGAGGTTCATCAGATCAATATCCTCAAGCTCCAGCATTTCCTGCAGATCAGCCCTGAGATCGCACAGCGTTTCGAACTCCGGCGGGTCGGCAAACAGCACCGCTATGTCAAGATCACTGCCAAAGGCGATTTTGCCGTTCTGGGCAGAGCCGAAGCTCCAGACCGCAATAATGCCGGGATACGTCTGCCAGATTTTCTCCGCTCTGAAGAGGTCAACTTTACGCATTGCCGACATAGCGCAGTACCTCTTCCTGAAACAGCCTGAAATCTTGCAGGTGCTTATTGACGATCCCGACGAGGATTTCCGGGTCAACCTGTTCATAACGGTGGACAATAAAGTTTCTGAACTGCACCATTCGCCGAAACGGCTCTTCAGATGAGAGGACACCCAGCCGGACACACTTCTTGATTGCCTCAATTGCACTGGATGCGGGGGAAACTTCCGCCCCGGAAATAAGCCGATGGCAGACATCGATAACAACCTCTACCAGAACCTGCAGATCACGCTCCACTGCCCGGCGGACAACCCAGTCCGTTTTTAGAGTATCAAGGGTTACTTTACCGAGGGACTCAAGTTCATCCAGGGTTTCTTCAAGGGCTTCAATTTTTCTCGTGATCACACCGTTAAGCATAGTTCTCCGCCTTGCCGTAGCTAAAAATGTGCCTGTCCGTTACGGTTCCTGATATTCCGGGCAGGGGCGTTGGGGATCGTAATTCCGGTAGGCCGGATCATTGTAGTCTGTATGGCAGGGCAGGCAGAGCCCGACCCGCAGGATGCGCCAGAGCTCTTCCGCATTAAAGGGCCGCAGATCGGCACGGGAGCCGTGCTGAAGCTGTTTGCCGTCAATGGTGACAAAGGCGTCCAGCGGCACAGTTCTGCCTTTGAGGGTATCTACTCCCTGCCCGACCGGATGGAACTCCCACTTGCCGTCCTTTTTCACCACCGTGCCCTCACCGAGACCGACGGTCTTGGGCGAGCTGTGGCAGTCCTTGCAGGGCCTCCCTTTGGCCTGGGTGGTATGCGGATTGATCGCAGCCATAGTGAATCGGTTGAAGCTGCCCTCTTTATCAATATTTCCGTCTTCATCAATCAGGGTTACGATATCCTGACAGCCCGGCGTCACAATCACCACCTTGTCGCCCCAGACCCCTAACATGGGCTGCTCATAGCGGAGGTACGAACGGCCTTCCTCCCACCAGCCCTCGGTCTCCTTTATGGTGAGTTTATCCAGATGGGTGTCGCGGGCATCGCGCTTGGCGTGGCAGCCGTAGCACTGGGGCACCCAAGTGGAATGGCAGGCTTCGCAGGTCATCCGTTTGTGGCCCGGATAGGTGCAGACATTCTTTTTCGGCGGGTTCAGAGGATAAACCCTGCCGTTATTGCGGCCGGTCAGGATAAAGCCGTTCTCTTCCTTCTTGATATTGGTGATCTTCCGGTTCTTGCGGGTCAGGCCGGGTTTTCCGGAATGACAGCCTGTGCAGCTGATCTCCAGTTGCTCTTCATAATGGGCATACTGGGTGCCGTCACCCATGATTTCCTCACGGGTGTGGCAGTCAATGCAGGACATGTCCTTTGTATGATGCACATCCTCAGCAATTTCCAGATAAAATCGGTTGCCGGGCAGGCGGTGTGAGGAATGCTGCCCCTTCTCATAGGGCGTACCGTAGCCCTCAGCCTCAAATTTTCCGGTATACGAAATGCCGATCCGGCCGGAACGGTTATGACAGCGGATGCAGTTTTCGTCCGGCACTTTTTTGCTGATCAGCGGATGCGGTTTTTTCTCCGGCTTGCCGCTGCTGTCCTCTTCAAATGAAGCCACGGTGGTGCGCTTATCTCCCTCGGCCGGGATATAATGACAGGCTGAACAGCCGCCGCCTTTTTCATTAAAAAATTTCGGGTAGCCCGGCAGATCGTTTTTCTGCTTCCAGAGGTGACAGGTGGCGCAGAGTTTACGGAAATAATCCAGGGCCAGCGAGGTCTCGCCGGAATTCAGCAGCTGCTCCACCGTGATTTCCGCATCCTGAGTATCCCGCTCCCCCCAGTAATAGAGCAGAGTGGACAGGATGCCCCGGTTGGTGGCCATGAGCGAATTCTTGACTTTCTGCACATCCGCCGGATGACAGCCCTTGGTACCGCAGGTTTTTTCCGCCACCCGCAGGTCACCGGGGTTGACAACCATACCCTCATGGGCTTTTTCTTTAGTAATAGCCTTGGCATTACCGAGATGACAGGGCGAGCAGCCGATCATCTGGGCCGCATGGGCCGGGTCCGGCTTTTCGTCCTTATGGCAGGACAGGCACATCTCCAGAAAACCGGCTGTGGTCACCTCGATCTGATCCGGCCGTTCCGTGTTCTGTTCTTGGTACACGAGGTACCCGATAATACCGCAGACACAGAGCAGGGCAATCAGGACTGGAATATATTGCGATGGTTTGGGCATAACTACGGAATAATATGTTTAAAACAAAGATGCTTTTGCGTATTTTTTCGAGTGATACCGCATAGATTGAACCATGTCGTCCTTGTACTGAAATGGCGTACCGGAGATTGCTTCCATTGCGCTGATTACGCTGGCGGTATTGAAAATCTTGCTCCATAGCCCGTCGGACAAGTCAGTCGCTTTGCAGGATATCCAGCGTTGAGCATACTTTTCGCCTTGGTTATACGGGTACAGCAGATCTATTCTTTTCCGATTGAGCCAAGATGATCGACTCGCGATATTCTCTTGCTTCGGCTTTCATCGTCCAATGGGTTTCAATTCCGAGCCCTGCCGCAGCCTCTTTAACATCGGCAACCTTTATCTGAAAAAATTCTTTTCGTTGATTAACCTTGTTTACTTGGTAGTTATTGAATGTCTGGTGCAATTCCTTCTCCAGAGCAGGAGCATCTTCACTAAACATCATTGCATGGACATCAAAAGGAAACGGAACGCTTGCATCACCGAGTTCTTTTACCCGGTCCATAGGTTCCAGTCGTCTTGTAAGGCCAATTTTCAAGACATTATCACCAAAAGAGCCAATGTTGGAAATGACATAGACATGGCCCCTTTTTGTTTGCTGAGCCATAGAGATTGCTCTTTGATTTTTTTCTTCAGCTTCATGGATTTTTTCTTCCAGATCTTTTAACCGCGCTTCATATTCCTCACGCTGCGCATCTGTAGCGCTTAAAAGCTCTTTCCTTGCCTGCTCCATAGCTTTTTGCAATATTTTTTCCTCTTTTTCTGCCTCTTTGATGGCCTTTTCATACTCTTTTTTGGCTTTGACCTCTTCTCTCATTTCCTGCTTGATTCTTTTTTGTTCTTCCCTATCTTGCACCTTCAATTCGTGAACGGCAACGGCCCATTTTAACTCTTCCATCCTGAGATCAAGATATGGTTGGTTGATTCTGGCTGACCTGAATGCCGAACCATTGTGGTTAACCAGATTAAAAGCATCAAGAATTTGCTGTTGTAGTTTTCCATAGTTATCATGGCGCACTTTTGACAAAATCGAATCGACCTTTCCATTGAAAGCGTCAAGTACAAAATGGATGGCGTAGTTCCTCCGGTTGACTTCCACATAATCACAATCAGCAGCAGTCTCGTTTTTAATCATGAGCCTGATGCTTTCTCGAACCTTTTTAAGTTCCTGACCAGCCTTTTTAAAATTATACTCATCTGCCAGTTCATCAAGGAAGTTGTCGCTTGAAATAAGATACTCCTCACCATATCCTTTAATGGTATTCCTCATAGCCTTGATGGCCTTTTCAAGTTCCTTTTCGTGAGCTACAGCTTTTAATGCGTCTCCGGCTATTTCTTTTGCTTGTTGTTCTGCGCGAGCAATTATTTCTGAGGCATCCGCGGAAGAAGACATAAAGATTTCCTCATGCTTCTTTTTGGCTTCTTTATACATCTCCTTTATGGTTTGTTTTGTATCGTTTTTTTGTTGGAGAATTTGTTCCTCTGCTTGCTGTATAGTGCTCTTTACTTTCTTCTCTTTTGCTTCTATTGATCTATTAACAATACCTTCTCGCCTCAGTGATTCTTGGGTAGCCGTTTTAATCTTTTTCTTGGTTTCTCTTATCTGCTGATTGAGTTTTTCAAGAGCCTTATTTCGTTCTTCTAAAAAGTGTCTTTTCTTTTGAGCTATTACCTCATCTATTTTAACAATACCTTTGTAGCGTGATAAAGCTTGAACTGTCGTTCGTAACCTTTTTCTCTCCTCCTGTAGTGCAACATTTTGCTGTGACAAAGTTTGTTGCTCATCAACAAGTATCTCAATTTTTTGCTCGAAATTTCTGACGACAGAGTCATGCTCCCTTGATTTTTTCTTTAAAAAAATCAAGAGAATTACAACGGAGAGCAGAAAAGATATGAATGCAATAATAATGTAGCTAATTAACATTACGTATTTTTTTCATTGCAATCAATAAGTTGAGAAAGAAGAAAGCGGAACCTGTCGGGACAGCATAAAAACAGTCCGGATACACCTTACCGGACAGGAAGAGTCGAAGAGTCTGCGGAATACGAATACAGAGAAACTCACTCCAGCAGAGCAACCACCTGCTGCCGGATATCCGCAATTACTACAGGCAGTTCATGCGGTTTTTCCTCGGCAATTTTCTGCAGCCGATCACCCCACTGTTCCAGCATATCGTTATTGATCTTTCTGATATCGTTATCTTTGCTCCACTCACAGCCTATCCTGATACCCAGCATGGTCAGCGTCTGACGCAGCTCATCCTTTACCTCTTTCTGCTGAATTTTCTCAAGAACTTCTGCGGTGATGTCTTTCCATCCCTGAACATAGAAGGTTCCCTCCTGAAAAGCTCGGAACCATGCTTTTTCTTCCTCGGAGAGTTTTTCCGGGTCCGGCAGAGGAACACCGCACTGTTGCCCGTCCTGCCCAAGATTCTTATGTTCAGCCGAGGCATGCAGAGGTGCAACAGACAGGAAAATAAACTGGAGAACAAAGGCAGCAAAGAGCATGTTTTTTCCGGACATTTTTAACCTCCGCATAGATCAGACAAAAATAAACCTTAAACCTGAAGATATTTTCAACCATTCAACATATGGTCTCAATGTTGAATGGAGAGACCATTACAGCTTCTATGATAACAGGATGAAGTCACTATTTCAAGATCATGAGGTGCAGCCGGGAAAAATCAGAAAAGCAGTGTACCGACAATGTAGAGGCTGCTGAACAGCAGCAGGCAGAGCAGAGAGGCGGTCAGCACCAGGGTGTTGGCCATGCGGATATGCTTTTTTCCCGGTGAATCAAGAGGATCACCGAGGGTCGGTTTGTAGCAGGTTCTGCCGAAATAGGAGGAGGTTCCGCCGAGCTGTAGACCGAGGGCACCGGCCATTGCGGCTTCCGGCCAGCCTGCATTAGGGCTGCTGTGCTGCTGCCGGTCGCGGAGGAGAATGCGCCAGCTGTTGCCTGCATTATTGCCGCATAAAAACGCTGCAGCAACAAGGGTTATGCCTGAAAGACGGGCCGGAAAAAAATTGACCGCATCGTCAAGCCGGGCCGGACAGAAGCCGAACTGGAGATACTGTTCGTTTGTGTAACCGAACATGGAATCCATCGTATTCACGGCTTTGTACAGCATGGCCGCTGTCACGCCCCAGACAACTGCATCTCCGCCGAACTGCTGTGCAGCAAAGGCACCAGTTACTGCCCAGAAGATCGGGGCAATAATGCCGTCAGACATGTTCTCTGCAACGCTTTCCACACAGGCCCGAATCACTCCGGCCTCATCCAGCCGGTCCGTATCCCGGCCGACAATCATGCCGACCTGCTGCCGTGCCGTCCTGATATTCACATCCAATGCATCAGCAACCTGTTGGGTATGATGCAACAGGTCGCGGGCAGCAATAGACGTATACAGCAGCACTGCCGCACCAAGGAGAAAAAATGGTCGGGGGAGCAGATCAAGCAGAACAAAGAAGAAGGCGCAGACTCCGCCGGTACTCAGCAGAACAAGGAGAACCGTCAGTCTGCCGCTGTTGAACGCACTCAGAGGGAGTCTTCGGGTGAAGGTCTCTGCCCAGACAGCCGCCCATCCGATCATCCGGACCGGATGGGGCAGCCAGCGCGGATCACCGAAAAGCGCATCAAGCAGGCAGGCCAAGAAAAGGACCGCAGGAAAGGGAAAGGACATGTCAGCGGCATTCCCGGTCAAGCCACTGCAGATACCCGCTGAATCCTCCGCTGACCGGCACCTGCAGGATTTCTGGGGTCTCGTAGGCGTGACGGGCGAGGATGGTTGCCTCCACTTGGGAATACAGGGAGCATTTGGTTTTGATCAGCATTAGCTGCTCATCATCGCGGTTTACCTTGCCCTGCCAAGGATAATAACTACAGATCGGCATGACCTGGACGCAGGCTGCCAGCCGCTCCGCGAGCAGGGCATTAATAATTTTTTGTCCGTTGCTCTCGTCAGCATAGGTGGTGAGCACAATGCAGTATTCTTCGTTCATACAGGTGCCTTCCGTTTCTGATACATTCTGATACAAAAAGGCGGGTGAGACACACCTTTTCAGGTATGCCTCTGCCCCGCCTGACCTGTTTTTTGCTGATTATAACAGGCTGTCCGGATCGGTCAATGAGAAGTCAAATGGCAAGTCAGCAGGAAGCCATCAGCGGCATGAGCGGCTGGCCGGAATTGATCCGCCGCATAGGCACGCCGCAGGCAACCGGATTGAACTCGTTGCAGTTTTCATCCATTTCCAGATCAATACGATGGCAGTCCGGATTCATCAGGTCAAACAGGCAGCCGGAGGACACGGCCTCATCTGCAAGTGAGCCTGTTCGCATGATAGTCGGTACGGCAAAGAGAGAAACTTTTTCGTTGGGCTTCATGCGCAGCGATCTGTGCGGGCCGACATCAAATGCGCAGAAAGGAGAATACTCTCCATTAACAAGAGCAGCCAGCCCGGCAGTAATCCTGCCGGTGTCAACCGGTCTGTCGTTGACAAAAAGAATCTCATTCTTCGGCCCGCCGTATTCAACAGAAAAGGTGCCGTCCACATGCAGGGTTACCCGTGCGCCGAGCCGAATTTTTTCGGACAGGGCATCCATCCGGATGGTTACGTCGGACTGAACAGACGAATTCATATAATACACCTTATACAGCGGCTTGTATTCATTGCATACTTCACCGCGCATTTTGATATACGGCACGGAAAACCATACCGGCAGCCCGGCGGTCCGGCAGTCCCCTTCAGCCCCTTTGAAGCCCAGCAGTTTATAGCCTCTCTGCTGCATATACTCAAGGATTCTTCTCTGCTCTCTGTTCCTGAAATCAAAATTAATTGTATACACTTTCTCCGTCTCCTTTGTCATGGTTTCCGTTGTCATAATATAGCCTCCCTATGATCTTGTATTCTCCTGTTCAGCGCGACAGGATCGTCGCCCGGCAGCTGCAGTTGCCGCTGAACTTCAGAAAAACAGGAGAAACTTGGGATGCGAGCGGAACCCGGCTCGGAGCCGTCCGATGACAAAGGAAAATGCTGCTGCACGCAGTTTTCCGGCAGGGGAGAAAGCTGCTGCGCGATACGCATTCTGCATTGCTGCTGCCAGCGCGGCAAACGGGAAAGGCAAGGAGACAGGAAATAATCCTGCCAGAAGAAGTGAATTCTGACTGACGGCCTGTTCTGCGGCTCTCATGACATATACCTCCTGGTAGAGAAAAAAGTAGGCAACCCGGCTGTCTCCCCTGAGACCCTTGGCTTTCCGGCACCGTCTCACGACGGTTGTGGCTTGATCAACTTTCCGGTTCTGACCAGAAAGTGAGGCACCCGCTGATGAATAAGCTTCGCCTTATGTCACTTTAATGATACCTCGTGGTGGGTAAATTTGTCAAGTTTCCGCTGCAGAACAGACTGTATTTTCGACCATAATGCTGCTTCGAATAAATCCGCTGAAGAGCCGCAGAAAAGTCCGGGGACAATATATTGCATGTTAAAGATAATATTTATTAACAATAAGTTGTTATGCGCAGGTGAAGCGCTTTACCGGCAAAAGATGGAAAGTTGAACCCGCCGGGCATTGCCTGCAGCTCCGCCAAAGTGAATAAAAACTATCCGAATATACTGTTGAAACCGGATAAAAATTACCCGGTCATGCCGGCGGGATTCAGCAAGGGAGCGTGATCTCCTCTATTATTCCTATAACTCTGCGGACTGAATAAAAAATACCCGGAAGCCATTCCTGAAACGGATAAAAAATACCTGTTGCCACTGATGATGCTGGAGGCAATATGTTTAGCCTCCAGCAGGTTTCCGACGAAACAACAGAGGGTTGCACAAGGTATCACCGGATATTTTTTCTTCGGCATACTCCTTGCTATAAACGAGTAGAAGAGTCATGGAACAGGGCGTTCCGGACGATGACGCTGCAACGCCTTATTCACAAACAGAATTCATCAAGACAACTTTCTCAAAATATTCGGAATGAGTTATTAGAATGAGCTATTATTATCTTGTAAAATCAATGACGGAAGAGGGGTTTGACGGCCTGAGGTTTCTGGACGACGGAGAAGAGGCAAGAATCGTCCGGGTACAGGACAGCGATATCGAGGCAACAGAACACCTGCTTGATGTTCAGCCCGGCACGTTGAGCAGCCAAGCTTATTTTTTTGAATCCGATGCCTGCATATGTTCCTGCGGAAGAAAGATGACCATATATGATATCGTATTCACAGCCCTGGTCGATGGCGCTTATGCCAAGCCTCTTGTCCTGCACAATCTGCTCAATACACAATTTGTTGCTCAAGAAAATCCGCAGGATATCCGTTGTTCCATCTGCGGCGCCACAGGCCAGCATAAAAGCAAATTCTGGATTTCTTCTTACGGTTGTTACGCTACCGCTGCATAGAATAAAACAACCCGATACTCCGAAATCGTTGTTCCGGCAGTCTTCGCTTTACAAACCTCTTTACAAGCAATTCACTGCCAGCCGCAAACCGATACCTGCTGAGCGGAAATCGGGACTGCAGCTTTCCCGGCAGGCGGAACGGGCAGACCAAGCATCATCAGCCCATGAACCGCCCCGGACCAGACGGGCATAGCCCCTGACCGGGCCCTGCGGATCAACCGCAGGGTCTGCAGTCAGGTCAGGCTGCCAGCAATCTTGGCACCATTCCCGGACATTGCCGTGCATTTCGTACATGCCCCAGGAATTACAGGGTAGGCTTTTCACCGGTACTGTTTCCCGGCGGTACAGCCCGGGAACCCCGGAACCACCCTGGCTCTCCCGGCTGCAGGGATATCTGCCGTTATAATTAACCTGCTCCGGCGTGACCTCATTGCCGAACGAAAAAGGGGTTGCTGTTCCGGCCCGGCAGGCATACTCCCATTCCGCCTCAAAGGGTAACCGTGCTCTGAAACCGGGAAGCAGGGTATTCAGCTGCCGAATAAAGGCCTGCGCATCATGCCAGCTCACCCGTTCAACAGGCAGGCCAGCACCTGTAAAACAGGCCGGATTTTCACCCATCGCTGCAGTCCACATCTCCTGAGTAACCGCTGTGTCGGCCAGCCAAAAACCTTTGGACAGGGTCACCCGGTGCTGCGTTACCCGCCCAAGCCAGGGACTCCGGCCGCCTTTCTCCGCTGCTGCGCCCATCATGAAGGTTCCCGGCCTGATCCAGCGGAAGATCTGGCGCGCCCTGTGCAGAGCACAGGTCATCCACAGACCGTAGTTATCCTCTCCCCAGTCAGCAGCCCACGGCGCAGGGAACTGCGGTGGCGAGAGATGATTACGGTACACGTTCCTCTCCCTGCTCTAAGTTCAGGACAAGCCGGAAACCGATGCGGTTGTTACTGAAATGCGGCGCAAATTTTCCCCGGACAGCCGAACGGACCCCGCGGCTGCCAAGAAACCAGGAACCGCCGCGTACAACGCAGAACTCTCCCATTGCCGGTCCTTGGGGATCAATCACAGGTTCATCAGCAGCAAGGTCGTCCTGCCAGTAATCCTGACACCATTCCCAGACATTACCGTGCATTTCGTACAGCCCCCAAGCATTGCAGGGCAGCGATTGCACCGCCACAGTTCCTCTGCTGTTATTTCCGGATGTTCCCGGACGGGACGTATCCTGCCGGGGATGCTGCTTGTTCTTATAATTCACCTGTTGCGGGCTGATCTGTTCTCCGAAAAAAAAAGGGGTGGAAGTACCGGCCCGGCAGCAGTATTCCCATTCCGCTTCCGTGGGCAGGCGCGCTACAATCCCGGGAATCAGTCTGTTCAGTCGGCGTACAAACCGCAGCGCATCGTGACGGCTCACATTTTCCACCGGCAGGCTGTCGCCCTGAAAGCAGGCGGGATTTTCCCCCATCATGGCCTGCCACATCTTCTGGGTAACTGCAGTATCTGCCATCCAGAATCCTTTGGTTAAAACGACCTCATGCAGCGACTCCCTGCCCAGACTTTCCCGTTCCGTCTCGTCCGCAGGCGAGCCCATCATAAATCTGCCCGGCTCTATCCGGCGGAACCGCTGCATAGCCCGATCACCAAGCGCAACATCCGCATACAGCCCGTACTGATCCGTCCCTATCCCCCCGGTGCTCCCGGTCCCGACCCAGCAGCCTGTCCTGTTTCCCCTGTTTCCGCTCTGATTCTTCCACAGCAGACGTTCAGTTCTACCAAGCCAGGAGACGTCAACGAACAGTCCCCTGCTGTTCCGGCCGATGGACCGGGCCCAGAAAGGTCGGAAGCAGGTCCGGACAGATATTTTTTCAAGCGGGGTTTGGAGACAGAATCCTGCTGTCCGACCGCTGCAGTTGAAGATCGGCCTGCCGGAACGGACCGGCAGGATTTCAACCTGCTCTTCCCGATACAGCAGCAGACAGTCTGCGGACAGGACAAGTTCGGCAAGCGGACTTACCGGGCCCCGGTCTGTCCCGGCAGGAGACATTCGGGACAAAAAAATACACTCTCCCTGCTGCTGGAGCAGATATCCGGCAGACGGGACAATGACCTGCCGCACCGGACAGAGCACAGCTTCCGGATCATATTGCGGCGGCACAACTGCTCCGGCCCGCAGGCGTTCCCGATGTACGATACCGTACAAAAAAGAAGGACCGGGGCGCTGCTTCCACACGGTTTCCGGCAGCATCTCCAGAAGCCGGAAAAGGCGACGGGCATACCGGAGAAGGGAGCTGTCTTCCGGGCGCGCAAACCAGGTACGGACAACCCGCAGCATAAACCCCTCCAGCAGCTGGCCCGCATACCGCTTCATCATCTCTGCCGAGCGGAACAGCGGGCAGAGATGCAGCAGCTCCAGAGCAAATAACGCCGGAGCATCCACGGAACGGTGCTGTCGCAGCAGATCCACCATTCCGGCCTGCACCGCAGGGGCTTCCTCGGCAAAGACCTGCTGATATGCAGCCAGTTTTTCCGGTCTGACGGCAAACTGCATCCGCTCGTTCCACTGCACATCAGGGTGCAGCCGGACAGCCGCTTCTATTTCAAGATCAGGAAATGAAGAAGGCAGAAGACGTAAAATACCGGAGAATAACCGGGAATCCGCATACGTGGTTACTGCAAGCAGACCCAGCAGGCGTCGTATATGAAGACGGAACTTTTTTTCCGGCTGTGCTGCAGAAGACGTTGCAGCAGATTGTCGGACAGCAGACTGGCCCCTGCTGCGGTGGGAAAGCCGGTGCAGAGGGGAGAACTTGGCCAGCGCAACGACCAGTCTGTTGATGCCTGCACCGGAAAGGGCCTGCTTCCCGATTCTGTCAGGCAGAGCAGAAAAAGAGCCGGAAAATGAACAGGGTTCCCGGCCTGCTGATTGACTCCTGCTGCACGGGATAAATTCAGGAAGGCGCAGCTCCTCAGGCTGCAGAGGGACTATCTTCTGCAGGGCAACCGGCAGGGCGACACCATCTCCCGGAACCTCTTTCTGCCACGCTGGAATACTGTAAACTGATCCGTAAACAGATTGCTGAACCTGCTGCCGTTTATGCACAGACCAGAAACGTTCCGGCGGCAGGAAATCGGTGACTTCCTCAGTTTCTACAGGCTCTTCCTCAACCGCAGTTTCTGTCGGCCTGCGCTGCGGGAGAACTTGATTCTTTATCGGTTCCGGCGATCCCGCTGGGCGATGTTGTTTTTCAGAAATTTTTTCAGCTATATACCCGCTCAGTCGGGCTGCGGCATCCACAGAGGCTGTCCGCTGCACTGCAAGCAGACGCAGGATGTCCGCCCTGCTGACCTGTGTCCGGAGCCGATTCATGGTCTATTCTGCAGCGGATTTGACCAGAGCATACCGGCTGATTTTTTTCAGCAGAGCCAGCTGATACAACTCCAGGGCCTCGCCGGAACTGTCTGGGCCTGGCATGTCGCGCAGGGCCCGCAACAGATCAAGAAATTCCGCCTGTCCCGGCCGGACCGCACCGATACGCTGCGCCGCCCGCCGATCCCGGACCAGCAGCAGCGCCGCCCTTTCCCTGACCCGCTCAGTGAATATCCCCTGAAAATGTATTTCCCCCCGTTCTGCCAGCCAGCGGATCAGGGCTGCTTCCCGGGCAAATGCATCAAGAGGATAGAGCTGCGGAGACCGGTCCGCCTGCTGCTGCCACCAAGAACGCAGATATTCTTCGTCGTCAAAACGGAGATGCAGTACCAGACAGCGGCGGACAAAGGCCGGAGGCAGTTCCCGCTCTTCATTGGTGGTGATGATCACCAGCGGTTTTTTCCGCGCCAATGCCGTACCCACAGATTCATCAACCATAGGCACATAAAAGCCGCCGTTCCCCAGCACCTCAAGCAGGGCATTGGGCAGGGAGGAATCAGCCTTGTCGATTTCATCAATCAGGACAACAAAACCGCGCTCCGCCGCATCATGCTCATCAGTGTCCTCATATAAAAAACCGGGGGTATAAAACGGGTATCGGCAGGTTGTATACTGCCTGTACGCAGAAATACTGTCAAACGCCCACCAGAGCAAGCCCGGACTGACGTACTGGGCAGGCCGCAGGATATGTTCTTTCCGTTCCGGAAAATTAATCCGACTGAGCGGTTCTGCTGTTGCCGTGCGGGCGAACGATGAAAACCTTCTGTCTTTTCGGTGGGTCGGCTTTTTCTTTTTATACCTAGGAACTTTCTTTTTTCTGGTTACGCCGTTCTGTGGACCGGTGTCATTTTCGGCCGCAGCAGACAGCATCTCCTCATTTTCACGGGCAAGTAGTCTGCGCTGCCGTCGTATTGCCGACTCGGCAGCTCCGGCCTGGGCCTCACTGAGCCGGGCTACCGGGTCATACTGCCAGAGCAGATCCCTTCCCTCGGAAGCTGCAGTAATAGTCTCGGCAAGAAGGCAGCGGTTCAGCTCCTGCGCAGCAGCACGGGCCAGCTGACTCTTGCCGCTGCCCGGCTCGCCGCGGATCAGCAGAGGCCGCCCGGTGGCCAGTGCCATCTCCACGGCAAAGGCGGATTCTTCATCAAAGATATGACAGCTCTCATCCCATGACTGACACCTCTCCAGTTGTATACGATAGCCGACCCTGATTGTTCGGGGCCGGGGGTCCTCAATACGCATATGCAGCCTGCCTTGTTTCTGTACCGCCTGTTGTCAGGCAATTATCCGCCTGTCCGGCTGCTGATCCTCTTGCAGAACAACAGTCCGGGCAGGAGCACTGAAGCTGATTATAAAAAATTGTATAATAAATTTGATACCGTGTCACATAAAAACTGACTGTTCTGCTCACCGGGTAGCCTGCGGTTCAAAAGTTTACAATCGGCAGCACCTGACAGAAGACAGAAATGGGGGAAGAGATAAAAAGCGGAAGGAGCGGAAACGCCGGTTCAACGGGAACGTCCGGCATGAGGTCCCTGTCCCGTCCGGGCAGGGAGACAGGGAACCTTCAGAAAATGCAGCGGGAAAGGAGAGAAAGCAGAGATGACCTGCCCGTTCAGGAGTTGATGATTTTCCGGACTGTGAAATGCGGCGGCAGTTTAATCTGAAAATGATTGTTCGGCTTCGGGTTAAAATCAAAGATCTCGGAAAACTCCACAGTAAAATCCGACTCCAATGCCTCGCCTGAAATGTCTATCCTGCCGGGCCAGCTGCAGGCTTTCGGTGTTGAGGAATACTGACTGTACTTGGCTTCAAACTGAATATCCTTCTCCGCATCCAGCACCAGATGACGGACCAGCTGATTCTTTTCGTTCAGGGCCAGCATATGGGTTATCCCTTCATTCTTACTCTGATTGTGACCGTTCTGACCGCTACCGCTGTATTCGACTGTATACCAGTACAGCGAATCCTCAGCAGCATCCACTTTGCTTTCCAGCACCTGCATCCCGATGCCGTTGATCCGGCCACTGAGCCAGTAAAAAACATCCCTGGTCGGAATAAATGCAGGCAGAAATTTATGCACCACGTCCAGGTCCATCGAGCCTGTATACCCGATAGATTCGCTGTTATCCGCAAAGGTAAACCTGTGTTCATCCGTTCCCAGAATCATCAGCGGTCTGCCGAGAGGATCCGTCACGGCAAGACGGAGAAAACACGGCCGCATGGCCTGCATCACAGCGGAAAGTTTCTTCTCCTGACCGTACGCCTGCAGCAGGAGCTGCACATCGCTGTCCACAGAACTCACACAGGATTGACCCAGAAAACGGGACAATCTGTCCTCCACCTGCTGCAGGTCTCCCCCGCTGATCTCTACGGTTTTGGGCGGCGTTGCCGCACAACCGCTCAGGAGCAGCAGTCCCGCACAAGCCCATAGTATCCACTGTTTTATCCCCTGCCCGATCAATCTCACTTTTTCTCCTTCTGTTCAAGGCCACGCATTTTTTTTTCTATTTTCTCCAGTTGTCCGATTTTGCTTTTTTCTTCTTTCCGACTGCTGTCCCCTTTGCCGTTCTCATCTGTATTTTGCCTGTACAGCTCCAAGGCCCTGCGCCAGATTGCCAGGGCTTTTTCCGTCTGTCCGGCAGCCAGATAGGCATCTGCAAGATGATCAAGGATCATCGGAGCATCAGGGCTCAGCTCCAGGGCCTGCTCCAGCGCCTTGACAGCCCGGATAAACTTGCCCTGCTGATAATACACCCAGCCGAGGCTGTCTTGTATATAACCGTTCTTCGGCTTCAGTTGTGCAGCGCGGGAGATATACTGCAGGGCCTTGTCCAGATGCATTTTTTTTGTCGCCCACATGTACCCGACATAATTCAGCGCACCTGCATGTTCCGGCTGTACGGCAATAATCCGCTGCATGATCTCCAGGGCCTGCGGCTGTTCTCCGATATGATGGAGAAACAGTCCGTACTCGTACAGCACCTCCTCATTCTCCGGATAGACCTTCAAGGCCCGGAGAAAGGTTTTCCGGCCGCGCTCCTGCCAGCCTAAAAACTCATATATTCCGGCAAGCAGAACATACAGATCTGGAGTCCGTCCTTCTTCTTCGGCAACAGCCGACTCCAGAAGCCGGACAGCCTCCTTATGCCGTTCCAGCTCCTGCAGCGTGCGGACCTGCAGAAAAACAGCATCTTCATATTCCCCGGCATCCGGACCGATTTTTTTCAGGTCACGCAAGGCCACGTCATACTGCTTTTCCTGAAAACGGAGCACGGCAAGCAGATACCGGGCCCCGGACAGCTCCTTCCTCTGCAGCAGTTTTTCCAGCAGACGGATGGCCCTGTCGTACTTTTCCCAACGGATATACAACCGGACAACGCCCAGTTCAACCTGTTCCAGATGCTGCGTGTTCTTCTTCAGCCGCCTCAGCTCGGCCATGGCCTTTTTTTCTTTTCCCTGCAGGAGGTACAGTTGAACCAGTGAAATTCTGACCTCCTCGTTCAGCTCGTCATGCTGCAGGATCTCCTGATACATTTCAACTGCGCGGGCATACTTTTTTTGCCGGATCAGCACCTCGGCCAGTTCCATCTGCAGCTCTTCAGACCAGAGAAGATCGAGGGCCTGCTGATAATGCCGTCGGCCTGCTGCAAAATCTTCTTCCGCAATCAGCAGCCGGGCCAGCAGGAGATGGGCCGGATAGGAGTCATCATTCGCAGTAAGAATGTCCCGCAGGACTGATTCAGCCTTATCTGTTTTATTCTCGGCAAGATAAAGTTCTGCAAGCAGAATCTGGGAACCGGTCTCATCAGGATGCAGACCGTGAATTTCACGGTACTGCCGGGCGGCTTTTTCGAATTCGTCCTGACGGATAAAAATTTTGGCCAGCAGCAGCCTGGACATCGTATCTTCAGGATGATCGGTTAAATATTTTTTTAATCTGGAAACCGCCTCGTCACTGCGGTTCAGATGGAGGAGGAGCAGAGGGATTTTACGGAAAACAAAATCAGCATCCCGGTCGCAGCGCAAAGACTTTTCGTAGCAGGCAAGCGCCTCTTCATATTCTGCGGCCAGTTCAGCATGACGCCCCCGGAGAAACTGGAAATAACTGCAGCTGTAATCTGCTGTTTCTTTCTCTCCGGTGATTTCAGGTGCAGATTTATCAGAATCCGACTCAGCAGAATCAACCGCCTGATCGGCTTTACTTCTGCTGACAGAAGATGCAGGCTTTATCCCTTTCCCCTTACGGGCAGAAGGTGTATGTCCGACGCATCCGCCGACTCCTGATAGTCCTGCTGCAAAGGCAAACAGCAGCAGGGCAGCCTTCAGCCTGCGCGGAAAAACAGAAATATCGGTCCAATCTGCAAAAAACATAGAGCGTTTCGCGGCGTCACTGTTCTTTCTTTCTCTTCAGCATATCCGGTGATTCCGGAGTTTATGAAAAACTCTGCATAGGTTATGCAGCATAGAATATATAACATAGTTGCAGCGGAAAGAAAAAACAATATATTCCGTACAAGAAAGATGAACTGACGCTGCAGCCGGGCGTCGCAGCGATAGACTGGTGATGCATGTCAAGCCCCGACTGATCGGCACACTTCCGAACAGATGTTTCCCGTCGGCTCATGCTCTCCGGACGGACAGAAACGACAGGTGAACTCCTTTCCGTTGTCGGTGAGGACCTTCGAGATTGTGAACGGACCTCTGCCAATAAGAATATTATCACACGGGATGTGATATACCCTATAATTGACAGATGATTCCAGAGGGAAATCCAGAGTCAGATTTGAACATGTACGCATGATGCGTTGAAACTGTTCTGGCCATGTTGACCTATATCTGCATATTTCAAACAGTCAAGATGCAAATCCGGAATTTTTTCCAAACTGAAGCTGGCTTCGCTTTGGATCTTTACTCACTTTACTCAACATCCTGGTTCAGCGGCACGATTTGTAATACCGATGAAAACGGATATGTTCCTTTTGCCGATTGGTCTATTGCTGAATTCATCTTGTAACCGTCAGAATGTTATCAATAGCCTGTCTAAT
This sequence comes from Candidatus Electrothrix yaqonensis, assembly GCA_047651235.1. Lineage (GTDB taxonomy): Bacteria > Desulfobacterota > Desulfobulbia > Desulfobulbales > Desulfobulbaceae > Electrothrix > Electrothrix yaqonensis. The sequence goes on along the minus strand of CP178758.1, from coordinate 150,008 downwards.
TTCTGGATTATACAGTAAAAAATATTAAACAGAACACAAGAATGATAACTTATACTATATATCTTCCTGGCATTCCAATATTTTTTCTTGACTGGAAGTCTAAGATTTTGTATCTTTGAATATTAAAGTTGCTCAAAAGCAGCACAGGAAAGACGGCTGGCTTTTTTACAGACAAACCTTATACCGGTTATACAATTTATACCGGGAGGCATGTTATGCAATCCACAGAAACTGGGTTCCCAAAAATTTCAGTTAAGCCGGGACATTCATCGTCATCTGCCGGAAGCAGTCCACGTACTTCTCCATCAGATTCAGGCCGTACTGCACAGCAGAACGGTCTTACGTTGTGGGGACTGTTTCAGACTCTTGCCAGGGAGCAGAGAAAAATGCCGCCTGTGCAGCCGGTACCGCGAACCGGTACTGCGCCGCTCTCGTTTGCTCAGGAACGCCTCTATGAACTGCACCGGTTTGAGACGCAGGATCTTGTCTACAATGTTTCGTTCGTCCGCCGGTTACGGGGATCTGTAAATATTCCGGCTCTGGAACAGGGAATCAACGAGATCATACGCCGTCATGAAGTGCTGCGGACAGTGCTGCCCTCACAGGAGATCATGTCCGACTGGGAGAGGAAACTGCCGGTAACGGACTGCCGGTCCTTTCCCGAACCTGAAAACGAGGCCCGCCAAAGGATCAGCCGGGAAGTACGGAAGCCGTTTGATCTGCAACAGGGTCCCTTTCTGCGGGCCGATCTGTTTCAGCTGGACAGCGATGATTATGTTCTGCTTCTGCTCATGCATCAGATCTGCAGCGACGATCAGTCCAAGGGATTGATTATACAGGAACTGAGCACCCTGTATGATGCTTTTTCCACCGGAAAGCCTTCGCCGCTTCCTGAACTTCCGGTTCAGTATCTCGATTTTGCCCATTGGCAACGGCAGTATTTTCAGGGCGATGTGATGGAGAAGCTATCGGGTTACTGGCTGGACCGGCTCTCCGGCCGTCTCCCCAGACTGAATCTGTCCGGCCGTCGTCATAGCAGTGCAGTTCTTCAACCGTTTGAAGTTTCCTCCCGGACTCTCGGCTCCCTCAAAGCGTTCAACAAGCCCAACGATGTGACATTATTCATGACGCTCCTTGCAGCATTTCAGACTCTGCTGTTCCGCTGTACTGGACAGCAGGATATGCTGGTCTTTTCATCGTTCGGAGGACGTAATCGGGCCGAAGTCAGGCGTCTTGTCGGTCTGTTCGCCAATATCCTGCTTCTGCGGACGGATATGTCGGGCAGCCTGTCTTTTCTGGAGCTGCTGGGCAGGATTCGGGAGATGATGTTCGGGGCCGTCCAGCATCAGGACATGCCTTTTGACAAGCTGGTGGAAATGCTGCATTCCGAGACAGGTCAGGCTCCCTCCTTTCAGGTCCTGTTTGTTCTGCAGAATACTTCAATGCAGGAGCTCTGCTTTTCCAATGTCCGGACAGAGGCGTTCGAGGCGGATTCGGGAGAGATAAGTCAGTTTGATCTGGTATTATACTGTAAAGAGAGTGCTCAGGGGCTGACCGGGCTGGTCCAGTACAGGGAAGGGTTATGTGAGGCAGCGCCGTACATGGCAGAAGCTTTTCAGCAGCTGCTCACAGAAATCACCGCTGATCCGGAACGCCGGATTACAGATTTTCCCTGCCTGGCTCAGCTGCCGCAGACTGCTCCCGAAGCTGCCGGAGCACCCGAAGATACACCGAAAAATATCCTGGAACTGCAGCTGGTCAATATCTGGAAAAGGCTTCTGCAGACAGACGCTGTGGGAAGGGAGGACAGCTTCTTTGAGCTGGGCGGAAATTCTCTGCTGGCTATAGAATTGTTTGCTGAAATTGAAAAGCAATTCAGCAGACAGCTGCCTATGGAAAGCCTGATCAAAGCACCGACGGTCAGGCTGATGGCTGAACTGATCGGAGGTACAGGATATTCAGCTTCCTGCTCTCCGCTGGTCCCGATTCAGCCTAACGGCAGCAGGACGCCTTTCTTTTATGTGCCTCCGGCCGGAAAAACCGCATTGCGTGCTGTGTATCATGCTCGTCATTTAGGAGCGGACCAACCGGTTTACGGACTCCAGCCGCTCGGCTTTGAAGAGGGAGAGGTGCCTCAGAATGAGGTGGAAGAGATGGCAGCGTATTATCTCAAGGCGATACGGAATGCTCACCCGGAAGGCCCTTACTGCCTTGGCGGGACCTGCTTTGGTGCTCAAGTCGTCTTTGAGATGGCTCAACAGCTTCAGGCGCAGGGCTGTACGGTTTCCCTGCTCGCTCTGTTCGACCCCGGCCCTCCCCTCCGGGTAGTCCCTGATGCGAAGAAGAGCAAGAGTCCGTCTGAAAAGGCAGCTTATTACCTCCGGCAGGTATTCTATCATATCAGAAAAGGTCAACTGCTTCATGCTTTCCTGGATTTCACTTTTCTCCGCCGTCGCTACCGCCGTAAATTAAAGACAGACAGGCCCCCTGAGCAGCTGGAAATAATCCATAAAGTCCGGGATGCTCATGAGGAGGCTTTCAGGAAATATGTACCCCGTGTGTATACAGGAAAAACCGTCCTTTTTCGGAGCGGTGAATATCACGAGAAGGAAAAAGAAGGCAGGAATGTCTGGGCAAGAAGCTGGGCTGAATTTATAACAGGTGAATTTTGTTTCCATGTGCTTCAGGGAACACATAATGAGATATTTCAGGATCTCAAGTCTCAGGAACTCGCCGAAATACTTGAAGGTTATTTAGGGCAGGAGGTGCGCTGCTGAAAACAGAAAATCCAAGTGCCAAGTGTTAAGTTACTACAATAGGCTCGTTTTTTAAACGATACGAATATTTAGCCGGATAAAATCAGAAGGCTACAAATCCAGCTGCGTAACTCCTCCGGATAGTCGTCACGGCAGTGCTTTTCTGATAATTTTACAGGGATTCAGATGCAAAAATCAGAGTATTACAATGTGGTTGATGATTTTATTGTTGAACATTTTCTGTTCGGCAATAAGCATAACCTTGAAGGAGATTCTTCCCTGCTGGAGAACGGGATTATTGATTCTACAGGTGTGCTGGAGGTTATCAGTTTTCTGGAGGAGAAATTTCAGATAAAAATTCAGGGCGATGAAATCATTCCTGAAAATCTCGACTCAATAAATAATATCTGCCATTTTCTGGATTCCAAAATCAGATGTGCGGGATAGCCGGAGTATGTGGAATACAGTCTGCTGTATATCCGCAGACCGACACAATACGTGCTATGCTGTCGGCAATCCGGCACCGCGGACCGGATGAAGCAGGCGTTTATCTTGACGATTGGGCGGCCTTAGGCCATTGCCGCCTGAGTATTATCGATCTGACAGGTGGTATTCAGCCGCTTTCCAACGAGAGCGGGGAGCTATGGATAACCTATAATGGGGAATTTTTTAATTATCCAGAATTGAAGGGTGAACTGCTTAAACCACACACCTTCACAACAAAGACTGATACCGAAGTTCTGCTGCATCTGTTTGAGGAACAGGGGCCTGCATGTCTGAACAGGCTGAACGGTCAATTTGCCTTTGCCGTCTGGAACAGCAAGAATCGGGAGCTGTTTCTGGCAAGAGACCGGGTCGGTATCCGGCCTCTTTTTTATACAGTTTTTCAGGACAAACTGGTGTTCGGGTCGGAAATAAAGGCGTTGTTTCAGTTCCCGGAAATACAGCGTGAATTTGATCCGGTCGGATTGGACCAGATTTTCACATTCTGGACAACCCTGCCTGGCCATACCGCATTTAAGGGGGTCAAGGAGCTTCCGCCGGGCCATTATCTCTCCCTCAAAAACGGTCACATCACGATTCAACGCTACTGGGAAACTCCATTTCAACAACCGGTAAAATCTGATCTGGACCTGCCCTCTGCTGTTGAAGAACTGGATGCGTTACTGACCGATGCAATCAGGATTCGCCTGCGGGCAGATGTACCGGTGGGCAGCTATCTGAGCGGCGGCCTGGATTCGTCGGGTATTACAGCCAAGATTGTCCATAATTTCGACAACAAGCTGAGCACCTTCGGTATTCGGTTTGAAGACCAGGATTTTGACGAAAGCGATTTTCAGCAGGTGATGGTCCGGCATCTTCAGACCAGGCATACTGAACTGACCGCGTCAGGCCGGGCAATAGCCGACAACTTTCCGCAGGTGATCTACCACGCCGAAAGCCCGATGATGCGGACAGCCCCTGTCCCGTTATTTTTGTTGTCGGAAAGAGTCCGTGATGCAGGCTATAAAGTTGTTCTGACCGGTGAAGGCGCGGATGAATTCTTCGGTGGGTATAATATCTTCCGAGAGAACAAAATTCGGAGATTCTGGGCCCGTCAGCCTGCGTCTGAAATGCGGGCCGATCTGCTCGGAACGCTGTATCCGTATATTTTTAAAAATCAGCGGATAAAAAAAATGCTCCAGGCCTTTTTTGCCAAAGGGTTGCAGGACGTTGATAATCCCTTTTATTCACATGCGATCCGCTGGGAAAATACCTGCCGAATAAAATCGTTCTGGAGTGAGCAGTTCCGAAACGAAACAGCCGGTTATGATGCACAGGAGGATCTGCGGCAGCGCCTTCCCTCCGGCTTCAGCAGCCGGGATGCCCTATCAAAAGCCCAGTATCTGGAGAGCAGTCTGTTTATGAGCAACTACCTGCTGTCCACTCAGGGTGACCGGGTTGCTATGGGGCATTCACTGGAAATACGGCTGCCGTTTTTAGATTACCGGGTCTTGGACTATCTTGCCGGGATTCCGGCACGCTGGAAAATCTCCGGCATTCAGGAAAAATTTATCCTGAAAAAAATATTTGCCAAGGAATTACCCACGAAGATAGTGCAGCGACCGAAGCACCCGTATCGGGCACCCATAGCCAAGGCCCTGCTCGGCCATGATGACAGCCCTGCAGTAGACAGTATTAACGAAAAAACAATCAAAGATGCCGGACTGTTCGATTTTAATAAAATTTCCCTGCTCACCAAGAAGGTGCAGAAAAGCAGTCAGATATCAGAGCTGGATAATATGGCCTTCTGCCTGATTGTCTCGACCCAGCTTCTGTATCAGCAGTTTATCAAAGGTAATTGTACTTTCGGCAGCACAGAACCGTATCACGTTGATTTAGTCATTGATAAACGGACCTGCGCAACCTGCTGATTTTTTTGTTACGTAACGCAGAGGTTATACGGTTCAACAGTCCCGGTTATCAGCTGATATCCTTGAAATAAGAAATTGCTATGCCAGGTAACTATCCAGTATTAGTCCATGAATGGCTGAAAAGGTCTGCGGGAGAACGCCCGGATAAGACACTCATAATATGCGGCAGCCAACGCATCACCTTTCGACAGCTCAACGAGCAGAGCGACAATCTGGCATCTGCATTCCACAGGCAGGGTGTTTCGCATCAGGATAGGATTATTATTTTTCTGGATAATTCCATTGAGGCGGTAATCGCATTATTTGCAGCGTTGAAAGTCGGGTGTGTATTTATCCCCTTAAACGGACAGCTGAAAGCTCCCAAGCTTTCTTTTATCCTGAAGGATTCTCAGGCACGTTTTCTGATCAGTTCCGGACAGAAAGCTCATGTTGTCAAAGAGGCGGTGCAGGAATACACTGAAAATCTGTGCCTTATATTTACCCGGAGCAACGCCACAGTGCAGGAGCAGTTCAATAACTGCCTTGCTTTTGAGACGCTGATTGCACAGATATCAGACCTGTCCGATCTGCCGCCGATGGATGAGATTATAGATCAGGATATGGCGGCTCTGATTTATACCTCAGGTTCTACCGGAGAACCTAAAGGCGTTATATGTACCCATATGAATATGATATCCGCAGCGCGGAGTGTCATCCAGTATACGCAACAGAGTGCTGATGATGTAATTCTCTGTGTCCTGCCGATGTCATTCGGCTACGGGCTGTATCAGATCATCATGAGCGTCATGTGCGGTGGTACAGTTGTCCTTGAACAATCATTTACCTTTTTTCATCAGCTGCTTTCAAAAATCAGTGAATACAAGGTTACAGGTTTTCCGCTGGTTCCTACGGTCATGGCAATGATGCTGAACCTGCAGGAGCTGTCACAATATGATTTTTCTTCGCTCCGGTTTCTCACCAATGCCGGAGCAGCCCTGCCGGTCGGGCATATTCAGCGCTTCCGCTCTCTTTTTCCGGAAGTACAGATATATTCGATGTACGGACTCACAGAATGCAAACGGGTCAGTTATCTGCCGCCGGATCAGATAGATGTTCGACCGGATTCGGTAGGAAAGGCTATACCGAACTGTCGGGTTTTTATCGTTGATGAGGATGGAAATCCGGTCAAACCCGGTGAAGCAGGTGAACTGGTGATTCAGGGCTCAAATGTTATGTCCGGATACTGGCAAAATCCGGCCCTCAGTGCTCAGGTGTACCGAAATGGTGAGCTGCTGCATCAGCGGTATCTCTATTCCGGTGACTATTTTAAACAGGATGAAGAGGGATATCTTTATTTTCTCGGCAGAAAAGATGACATGATCAAAACCCGTGGAGAGCGGGTAAGTCCAAAAGAAATTGAGAATGTATTGAGTCAGCATCCCGGGGTGGCGGAAGTGGCGGTTATCGGAATTCCTGAGCCTGTTCTGGGCCAGATACCCAAGGCATTTATCGTAAAATCAGCTGATGCTGCGGTCTCGGCAGAGGATATCCAGAAGTATGCGATGGACAATATGGAGCGTTTTATGGTCCCGCAGGCTGTTGAATTTATAGATGCACTGCCCGAAACGCCGAATGGTAAAGTGGACAAAAAAGTACTGAAACAGCAGGAAAAGATGCAGACATGAACTTGATGTTCACGAGAAATAATCGAGAGTCTGCCGGAACGAACTTACAAAAAATAAGGAAACGGCAAAATGACAGCACATAAAGCATTCAGCCCGGATATTCTGAATCTGGACTGTGATCAGGAAATCGGGCGTATTGCAGAAAGTATCCGCAAAGCACTGCAAAGCGATTTAAAACGCAAGGGCATTGTGCTCGGCATTTCCGGCGGCATTGATAGCAGCACTACAGCGGCCCTCTGTGTACAGGCGGTCGGCAAAGAGCGTGTTTTCGGGCTGCTGATGCCGGAACAGGACTCGTCCGAAGAGACCGAGCAGTACGGAAAACTGCTGTGCCGTCATCTGGACATAAACTGGACAGAAGAGGTGATTACACCTATGCTGACAGAGTTCGGCTGCTACCGCCGCCGCAACCAGGCCATCCGGCAGGTTGTTCCGGAATTCGGCGATGACTGGAAGTGTAAAATCGTCCTGCCGAGTGTTCTGGAAAAAGGCGCAGCGTATAGAGCTTTTTCCATCGTCGTCCAATCCCCGGACGGCAAACAGATCAGCACCAGGCTGAACCATGCAGCGTACTTGGGGATTGTTGCGGCAACAAATTTCAAACAGCGGACAAGAAAGGTGCTTGAATATTACCATGCGGACAGGCTGCATTACGCAGTGGCCGGTACGCCGAACCGCCTTGAATATGATCAGGGCTTTTTTGTAAAGCTCGGCGACGGAGCAGCTGATGTGAAACCGATCGCCCATCTGTATAAATCGCAGGTATACAGGCTGGCAGAACATCTCGGCCTGCCAGCAGAGATCGTACAACGCGCACCCACCACGGACACCTATTCATTACCCCAGTCGCAGGAGGAATTTTATTTTTCCCTACCCTACGATAAGATGGATCTTTGTCTGTATGGGAGAAACAATAACTATTCCCCGGAAGAAGTAGCCCCGGCCGTCGGGCTGACGGAACAGCAGGCTCAGTGGGTATATAATGATATTGATCAGAAACGGAAGACGACCAGATATCTGCAGCTTGCTCCCCTGTTGGTGGAGCCGGTAACTGAGGAGCGAACTGTATTATGAAACTGATAACCCGTAACAGAATATTTTTGCTTATCATTTTATCCATACTCTTACTGGCGGGAATTTGGTGTACAGCTATGCAACAGAATGAGACAGTTCTTGATACCTCTGCAAAGATTGAGCTGAGCAGGCTCAGTACGATGGACACTGAGCAGCGTCAACAGGTCGGTCAGCAGCTCAGATCACAGAAGATCTTCTTCGCCCATATGTCCGTAGGCTACAATATTATTGAGGGATTGAAACAGATCGGAGAACAATATCCGGAGCTGAAGCTGAATATTGTCAAAACGGAAGACCCGGCTGAAATGGCTGCCCCCGGTTTTTATCATACACCGCTCGGCTTCAATACCGATCCCGGCAAAAAAATTGACAGCTTTCAGGAAAAGATCGATAAAATTCGGTCTGCCGAGCCGGATATTGCCTTTATGAAACTTTGCTATGTGGATATCAATGCTTCGAGGAAGCTGGAGCTGCTGTTTGAACGGTATGCGCAGGAGATTGATCAGTTAGAGAAGAAGAATCCAGGAATCCGTTTTCTTCATTGGACCTGTCCTCTGACCTCAAGTCCGATGTCCCTGAAAGGCCAGTTCAAACAGACAATAAAATTCATCACGGGCAAACCTACAGGAACCGATAATAATCTTGCCCGCTTCGAGTGGAATAAAAAAATAATAGAGCGCTATACGCAGGATGAAATATTTGATCTTGCCAAGTATGAATCGCATACTCCGGGCGGAGAGTTGGTCTATCAGCAAAGTGCTGACAAAAAAATTCCGGCGATGGCTAAAGAATACACGAATGACAGCGGGCATCTCAACCGGGAGGGTCAAATCCGTATAGCCGAACAACTTCTGTTCTTTCTGGCCGCTCATATCCGGGAGTAAAATCTGTTCCGGGCACTCTGATACTCTGCTACCTCATATTGTATTAGAGTTGTTCCCAAATAAGCCTGCTTAGCCATATCCCGTTTTTTAACTGGCTGTTTTTGTGAGCTTGGCATTTATTTATGAACAACTATAGAATCGACCTGTTTTCAGAACGGTTACCCTTCAGAGGGCTCTACATGTTCTCAAGAGGATCTTTATAATACTTCACATTCTCACTTTTTCCTGCCCCTTCCTGGTTCAGAGCGCGGTCTATCCGGCCCGGCATTCTGGTGACCGGTTCCCCCATGATCAGTTCATAGCCCACAGAAAAGGCCAAGACGCAAATCAGGGTCATGACGGATTTCTTTTTTCTGTGTTTTTTAGGCAACAGAACAAGGCCAACCAAGGCAGCAATCATAATCCAGAGATGATACTCTACAAGCAGGTCCATAGCATACTCCTTTACTGAATATACCTATCCGTCCTGAACTTCAATTTTCCCCTCCCCTCTCTGATTCATCGGGTTATGAGAAGAGGACTCTATTCTGAAACGGAAGTTTTTAAAACAGCTTCTAAGATCAGTTTTTACCCTTGTTGGTCCTCTTTTTAGGTAAAGGTTCATCCGAGAATCCATCATGCTCTATGCCCAGCAGAATAATGGGATAAGACTGGGCCTCGCGAAGTTCCTCTTCAACATAGCGTACTGCGTAACTGAAACTGGCGACCCGGTCGGTCAGAAAATATTTGAATTCATCCGACGGAACAACAATGATACCGACATCTATATGACTGTCCTGAAGATTGTTTCTTATGTGGACGATGTCACGTGCACGCAGGTCGCTTCTGCCGGAAACCTGAATTTCAACCCCAATTCTGGAGACAATGGTCTGGTTGTAACGAAATCGTTTGACCCAATCAATATCTCCTGATTTCGCTTGAACCCAGTCTTTGTAATGCCCGAATTGGGCATCAATTAACTCTCGCACTCGTCCGGCACCGTTTGACTGTTTCCTGTCAAGAATTTTAATCTCAGTCGAGATAAGGAGTTCCTGCAGCTCAAGAAATATATGCGCCAGCCCCAGACGACATACTTTTTCTCTTGACCCGCCGTAGAACTTCATTTTGCTTATTTTCATGTATGAATAGCTCCTTGACATCGAATTGCGGTTGTTGTGCAGCAGAAAGTGAATAATGCGCTTCAATGCGGGTGCGGATGTGTTCTGAATCATACAGCTCCGTCCCAATCCAATTTCTTTGGTGTTTCTCTGCCGCCTGATATGTGGAACCGCCACCTCCGAAAGGATCCAGAACAATATCTCCGGGTTCGGTCGAGATAAGGAGAGCACGTTCAGGGATGATGAGTTTAAGCTCATTTACCCCCGGACGAACCTTGAATTTTTTATGGCGGTTCGGAGAGGTGTCCGGCCAGAAATCAGTAAGATTAACCCCTTCTGGATGCATTTTATTGCGATGTCCGCCGTAGTTTTTTATTTCACCTCCGCAATGACGGCAAGTTTCGATGGGTAGTCTGAGCTTGTTGAATGTTTTCGGTATGCCCCGCGTATAGTACAGCAATGCATAATGGGCAGGATAGAGTTTCTTTCCCCGAGGATACGTTCCCTTCATTGAAAGGGCGATCCAGTGGCGGAAATTAAGTGCTTCTCCCATAATAGAGGCGAACTGAACCGCCAGTTCAGGTGTGGCATAGAGAAAAAAAGCTCCGCCCGGTTTTACCACACGGCAGCATTCAAGTATCCATTGTCGGCACCACGTTAAATAGTCAGTATGTCTAACTTTGTCGTTGTACCCGTTTTTATAGTCCTTCCCGATATTAAACGGTGGATCCGCAAACACTGTATCGATAGTGCCGGACTTCATTTCTCCAAGCACTTCGAGGCAATCGGTGTCGTAACGAATTCCTCGGGATGTTGTGAAGAAGGGTTCCTTCATGCATATACCCATTTTTAATTTCCTACCAGCGCCAGAATACAGCTGGATTCATTAGTCTCCATGCGTTCTTTTGTTGTGCACTGTCGAACCCAATCAAGCCAGTTTTATAACTGGGCGGTATCTCGTTAGCCCGCCACAGCCAAAATACTGCTGCTTACCGACGGCCAGATTCCGGCCAGCAGCATGATCGCCGTCAGCAGAAATAGGCTGATCTTCTGAATCCCGTCCAGCACGAGCGGTTTGGTTTCACCGGCAGGCTGGATGATGTAGGCTTCTTTCACCAGCAGGAGGTAATAGTAGAGCGAGATCGTCGAGTTCAGGGCGGCAAAGATCACCATGAAATAATAGCCCTGTTCCGCAGCTGAGGCGAACAGAAAAAATTTGCCCATAAAACCGGCAAGAGGCGGGATACCGGCCAAGGAAAAGGCTGTGAGCATCAGGATGCCAGCCAGCAGAGGATTGTTTTTCCCCAGGCCCTGCAGCCCGCTGCGGTGCTCTTCGCCGTTGCGGCCTATAATGGAGAGGATGAAAAAGACAGCATAGTTGGCAGCTGCGTAGACAAAAAGATAAAAGATGATTGAGGAGCGGGCAGCTCCGGCATCACCGACCAAGGCCATGATGATGTATCCGGCCTGGGCAATGGATGAATAGGCCATAAAGCGGCGCAGGCGTTCCTGCTTCAAGGCTCCGAGATTACCCACAGTCATGGTTGCCGCAGCCAAGATAAGAATAATCGGCTGGAGCTGATCGTGCATGGCGACCAGCGGGCCGTAGACCAAAATAAGAAGAAAGGCGATGGCCACAGCCTTGGAGGAGACCGAGATAAAGGCTGTCACCGGGCTGGGCGCGCCATCGTAAACATCCGGTGCCCACATGTGAAAGGGAAAGATGGTCAGTTTGAAGCCGATGGCGGCCAGCATAAAAAGTACCCCGATCCGGAGCAGCGGCTCCTGCGGGTTTGCACTGCAGGCCTGGGCCAATGCCTCAAAGGTCAGGGAACCTGCTGCGCCGTAAAAAAAGGAATAACCGAACAGCAGCAGCCCGGTGGAGGCGGACCCCATAACAATATACTTGGTGGAAGCCTCCACGGAGAGGTTATCCTTTTTATGGAATCCGCTCAGCACGTAGAGCGGAATCGTGGCCAATTCCATGCCGATGAACAGGGTCAGCAGGTCGGTGGCCGAGACCACAGTGAACATGCCGAAGGTGCAGAGTAGGAGGATAAAAAGAAACTCACTGCGGTATTTGAGCACTCCCCGATGACTGCCGCCGGGCGTGAAATAGGGCCGTGAAAGCAGCACGGTAAACAGCGCGGACAGAACAAAGACCTGCTTGAACAGGAGCGAGGTGCCGGTGACCTGATAACCGCCCAGATAGGGGGCCGGAGCAGGCCCGTTATGAGGCAGGCAGAGCAGGAGCAGAAAAATACCGGTTAATCCGGCCCAGGCCAGATGAAAGGGCGCCGTGGAAACCAGATCGGTTTTGCCCTTATACAGGTCATAGCCCATCACCAGGGCGGCAAGCAGGAGTAGAGAGATATCGGGCAGTAAGAGTATCATCGGAGTCTATCGCATCAGGTTGTTGTAAATGGGGTGAACAGCATTGTTGACCAGCTCAACGATCCAGCCGGGCAGGATGCCCATGCCGAAGAGGCAGACGAGCAGAATCGTCACCGGAATTTTTTCCACAAAGGATGCGTCTGTCAGCGTCCTGAACTGATCTTTTATCGGTCCGTTGACCAGCCCGTTGACTGCCCGCAGCACATAGACTGCGGTCACCACAATGGAGAGCACGGCCAGCACCGTGCAGACCCGGTTGATGGTGTTCGGATTGCTGAAGGAGCCGACAAAGACATTGGCCTCAGCCACAAAACCAGACAGACCGGGCAGCCCGAGTCCGGCCAGCCCGACAATCACATAGGCCACGGAGAGAAAGGGCATCACCTTCATCAGGCCGCCCATCTCGCTCACTGTCCGGGTATGGGTTCTACCATAGATCATGCCGATCAGGCAGAAAAACAGGGCGGTCATCAGGCCGTGAGAGATCATCTGGAGTACGCCGCCTTTGATGCCGGTAAAGGTCAATGCGGTGAAGCCGAACAGCACCAGTCCGCAGTGGGAAACTGAGGAATAGGCGGTGATATATTTCAGGTCAGTCTGGCGGATCGCCCCGAATGCGCCGTAAAGCACGTTGATGGTCACCAGGATCAGGAAAAATCCCATCCACATCTGCGCTCCTTCCGGCAGGAGATACATGCCCACCCGCAGGCAGCCGTAGCCGCCCAGTTTCATCAGAACCCCGGCATGGAGCATGGAAACCGCTGTGGGAGCTGAAGCATGGCCGTCCGGCGACCAAGTGTGAAAGGGGAAAATTGCACCCAGCACCCCGAATCCGAGAAAGATAACCGGGAAGGCCCAGTGCTGGAAAGATTCGGAGAAGTGGACTTGCGAGAGCTGCTGCAGATCAAAGCTGTTCAGGCCGGATTCAAAATACAGGGCCAAAATCCCGGCCAGGATAAAGGCGGAACCGGCCACCAGCATCAGGGTCAGCTTCATGGCTGAGTATTCCTTTTTGCCGGTGCCCCAGAGACCGATGAGCAGGTACATAGGCAGCACCGCGATCTCGTAGAACAGGAAAAAGGTGAACAGGTCAATGGAGATAAAAACCCCATAGACTCCGGCTACCAGAACGTTCAGGAGAATGAAGAACTCCTTGGCCTGATTCTCCACGCCCCAGCTGGCCAGAACGCCGCAGAAGATAACAATGGCGGTGAGCAGCATCATGAGCACGGAAATGGCATCCACCCCGATGTTGTACTCAATGTTCATCATCTGGAACCAGCCGACCTTATAGGTAAAATGGAACAGGCTGGCTGCTGCGCCCTCTGCAACCGGACTGTCCGCTGATGCGCTGATGAACCGAAGGGTCAGGCTAATGACCAGCAGAAGGTTGATCGAATTCCCGATCAGCGAGATCCTCTTGGTCCGCCGATGGTCATCAGGTTGGCCGGGCAGACAGGCCAAGGCGGTGATAAAAGGGACGACCCAGATCATGGTGAGCAGAAATGGTCCGTTCATATATATACTCCGTTGCTGTTTATGCCGTTGCGGCTGAGGTTGTTCATTTTTTGATTAATCCTTAATTTCTCTGCTGCCGGAAATTTGTCCTTCATGACTATGATAGAAGGTATCGCCGTCCTCGTTCACCACCCAGACTTCATGCGCTCCCTTTGCCAGATAAAGCTGTACCTTTTCTTCTATCTCACCTTTTGAGTTGGAAGGAGAGGTTATTTCAACGCAGATTTCAGGAGCTTTCCTGTACGGTGTGCTGTAACCGAATTTCTCAATAAACGCATCCGATGCCCAGGCGACATCAGCAACCTTGACTCCGTCACTGGTCTGAATGGAGCACTCCATGATGACCTTGCCGCTGCCCTTATGCCGATCAATGCGCCTGCCCACCTCGTACTGAAGTCTGCCGTGATTGTTGCTCGCCGGACTCATGAGGATTTTTCCCCATTTGTTCAGCTCGATCTTGAACGGCAGATCCTTCAGCAGAGGATTATTGATGACGCTGGCCCATTCCATCAGTTTGTAATGTTCTGTGGATTATTGACTGTTGTGCTTTTCTTGTACAAAAACTCTGGGTCTAAATCTAAATGATTAGCCCATTCTATCGAATCGAAAGAGACGGAGACAGAGTTGAATAGTGCAATATCCCGAAGTTCTGAAAATTGTCCTGTTGCCAAGTAAGGAGTAAGATCAAATATTTTGACTTCTTCATTTTCAAACGTCAGAAGCAATTTATAATCTGCGAGCGGCACAACATTTTTAACAGATAAATACATAATCCTACTTTAACGGATCAATTTTAAAGGGTAATTCACCTTTTGACGCTAAGCTCCAATTTGCAAGTAACTCGTCCTGATGGATTTCTACCCATGCCAAAATCAACCTTTTCTGCTTCCGAGGAAGTTGGCCTTCTGTAATTTTGCACTTCTGTATGTCCACAACAGCTTTATCATCTTGGTAATATGCGTGAATATGCGGGGGATTATGTTCGGACGGCGCACAAAACATCCGAACAATAATTCCATAAAACATTGAAATAGTAGGCATCAACTATTCAGAAGGTTGCCGATTATCTCTGATATACATCACCGAGTTATTATTTCGCATTTCGATGTGGAACAGATCACTGCCTTAAACGGCAGATCCTTCAGCGGAGGATTGTTTATGACGCCAGCCCATTCCACAGCAGATTTTCCTTAGTTTGCTCTAAACGTTCTATTTCTTCTAAAAGCCCAATCTTCGTTCTTCTGTAACTCAACTCTATTTGTCATTATTTATACTATTACTATCTTGTTTGAAGTTTAGGGTTTTGTATTTGTAGCAAATCATGCTATTTTTAACTTTGGCATCCTTGACCTTTATAGCCGATATGAACTCTTTGAGATCAGGTTCGCACGTTGGCGAAATTTCCTGCTCCGGGTTCGTGAGAGGGTCTATGACACAGCCGATCGCTTTACCTTTGCGGTAGAGTTCATAGGCCGCCCCCATAGTAGCATCCTTATTCGTCATTTCCCAAAGAACAACAGCACGATAAATCCGACAACCGTGGCTCCAAGATAAAACTGCAGCTGTCCGTTCTGGGCAAGAAACAAGGGCCAACTTCTCGCAGGTATATTATCACACGGGACGCGACAGTTACGCATCAATCAAGCCGGATTCAACTATGCGCTCACGCAGAAATTCCGGGGCGAAATCAGCACCGTTACTCCATGAAAGCGTATGACCTTCTACGATAAACGATTTAAAAAATTCGATCTCTTTCAACGGTTCAAATAATTCACCGTCTAATTCGGAAGATAAGTCTATTTCGCCTTCCAAACCGTCATTAAAGGACAGCCATACCTTATAACCGCTGATGTGTCTTGCCTGCTCAACATGTATAAACATTTGATCGCATCAGGCTTTATTGCCCCAAAAACAGCAGCGCAATAAAGCCGATCACCGTAGCCCCGAGGTAAAACTGCAACTGCCCGTTCTGGGCAAGCCGTACTCCCTTACCGCCGACATGCAGCAGCCAGCCGCAGAGGTTCATGGTGCCGTCCACAATATGGCGGTCAAACCATTTGATCGGCGCAGCGATATAGGCAAAGATGATCTTATGGGTAATGAACAACCACACTTCATCCATGTAGAACTTGTTGGATACCACCGTATACGCTGGCCCGAAGATATTCTTCAGTCGTGCGGCAGCTTCCGTCTTTCCCTGGCCGTATAGCAGCCATGCGCCGCCGATACCAAGGACCGCAGCAAGGGTAGCCAGCCACGGTAGCCAGCCCGGATGGGCAAAATGTCCGGCTTCGCCGAGATGGGGCGGGACAACCTGTGCCATAAAAGAATGCTCCAGCAATCCGGCAAAAATGGTCGGTACGGTCAGAACGACGATCGGCCAAGTCATCCAAGGGTCTTCATGCACCTCATGCAGTTCGGAGCGTGCCTCTCCATGAAAGATAAGGAAGAAAAAACGGAACATATAAAAGGCAGTCAGCCCGCCGGTGACCAAACCGACCAGAAAGGTGACGGTATGGCCGGACTGCAGGGCAGACAGCAGAATGGCGTCTTTGGACCAGAAACCGCTGAACGGAAAGACTCCGGCAATGGCCAGACAGGCGGCCAGCAGTGACCAGTAGGTTCTGGGCATCAACGATTTCAGCCCGCCCATCTTCATGATGTCGTTGCTGTGGACAACATGGATGATGGAGCCTGCACCGAGGAAGAGCATGCATTTAAAAAAGGCGTGGGTAAAGACGTGGTACATGGAGGCTGAATAGCCCAGCGGATTTACGTCAGGCCCGTGATGCACGGCCTCTGCACAGACCTTTGCGGCTCCCAATGAAAAAATCATATAGCCCAACTGCGACAGGGTGGAAAAGGCCAGAATCCGCTTGATGTCCATCTGAGTGATGGCAATGATAGCGGCAAACAGAGCGGTGAAGGCACCGATACACTGAATCACGAACAGGGTGCTTTCCGCAGCAGCGAACAGGGGAAACATCCGGGCAGTCAGGTAGACACCGGCTACAACCATAGTTGCCGAGTGAATAATAGAGGAAACCGGGGTCGGGCCTTCCATTGCATCAGGCAGCCAGACATGGAGGGGAAACATGGCTGATTTTCCCCAGCCGCCGCAGAAGATGAGCAAGGTGGCCAAGGTCAGCATATTGACTGACATGCCTGCAAAAAGAAATTTTTTATTAAGCAGGGCTGCGGTCTCCGGGCTGTTCAGGGTCTGGAAACTGAAACTGCCGCTCTGGAAGCTGACCAGCAGAATACCCAGGAGGAAAAAGGCGTCGGCAAAACGGGTCATGATAAAGGCTTTTTTCGAAGCCGCTACAGCAGAGGGCTTTTCGTACCAGAAACCGATCAGAGAATACGACGAAACGCCGACCAGTTCCCAGAAGACAAACATCTGGAGGATATTGCTGGAAATCACCAAGCCCAGCATGGAAAAGGAAAACAGGGCCAGCAGAGAAAAAAAACGGTTAAAGGAAGGATCGCCCTTCATATAACCGACTGAATAGATATTAACCAGCAGGGAGATCACCGTGACCACCACCAGCATCATTACTGAGATGGGGTCCAAATAGATCCCCATATTGGCGGTCAGGTCAGGAGCGAAGTTGAGCCAGCCCACATCAAAGGCCAGCTTGTCCGGGTACGGCTGCCCATTGCCCAGCACCACAATCAGATAGGTCAGGGCGGTGAGCAAGGCATAGCCGCATGAAATGCCGGACAGGGTGATGGCGAGCTTACCGACAAATTGATTGTCCGCACGGAGATATTTCAGCCCGATCAGGACAAAGCTGAGCAGCGGACAGAGCAGGATCAGGTAACTGTTCAAAAAAATATAATCAGCCATTGAGTTCCTCCAGCCGATACACGTCAAGCTGTTTTTTATGACGGTACATGGAAAGGATAATTGCCAGAGCCACCGCTATTTCACAGGCCGAGACCGCCATAACAAAGATCGGAAACACGGCACCGGCAACCGGGTCTGCCGCTTTGAAATGAGCAAAGGCGGCAAAGTTGATGTTGGCCCCGTTGAGAATAATCTCCACCGATAGGAGAATTCCCAACAGGTTCCGCCGGGTCAGCATCCCGAACAGCCCGATCCCGCAGAGGATCAGCGACAGGGCGATACAATGGGACAGGGTCATGACTGGTCCTCCTTATCAGCATCTTTACGGGCAAGCACCACTGCGCCGACCAGAGCGGCAAGGAGCAGCAGCGACACCACCTCAAACGGCACGATAAAGCCGTTTTCCGGGGACAGCAGACGGAAACCGATCTGGTCGATGGTAACCGGCGCGGCCCGATGACTTGAGGCCTCAAGCAGAGATGAAGCGTTTTCGGTGAAAAAATAGAGCAGACCGGTGAACAGCGTTCCGGTCAGCAGTCCCTTGCTGAGCCATTTGCCCGCGCTGATCTGACTTAGTTTGTTGTCTACTCCAAGGCCGGTGGTCAGCAGAATAATGATCAGCATAAAAACAACAATGCCGCCGATATACAGCATGATCTGGGCCAGGGCCAGCATCTCGATCTGCAGCATGATGTACAGAGCTGCCGTGATAAAGAAGGAACCGATCAGGGCGATGGCGCTGTGCAGCATATTGGGCAGACGCACCACCAAGCATGACAGGGTCACCAGCAGCGCAGCCAGCAGATAAAAGAGAACATCACTCATCAGCATTCTCCCTGTGTTTCGTCTTGAGGTTTGTTGAGCACCCAGGTCAGTTCGTTCCGGTCGTACACGGTCAGCTCAAATTCCCCGGACATGGTAATAGCCCCGAACGGACAGGCTTCCACGCAGAGACCGCAGAAGGCGCATTGGCCGCTCCGGTAGATGTATTTGCCGAGCACCTTGCTGCCGCTGATATCCCTGGTCGGCAGGACGGAAATCGTGCCGTTGGGACAGGACTTTTCACAGATGCCGCAGGCCGTGCAGGCATTGTTGCCGTTTTCGTCATGCGGCATGTGCAGCGGCCCGCGAAAACGATCAAACATCTCCAGAGTATCCCGGTTTTCCGGATACTGCTGGGTAATGACAGTCTTGGGATTAAGGAAATATTTTATGGTAATATCCATTCCCTGCATCAGAGAATAGAATCCGGTAAAGACTTTGTACAGGTAGCGGCCGCTGTATTCCAGCAGGCTTTCCTTGGGGACGGTTTCTTTCATGGGGTCAGTTCAAAACTTATTTTTCGTCTTGCAGCAGAACAATCTTTTCCCGCGACAATTCTGTTGTTTTCATAATAATCTCAAGAGTAAAGTCCTCCCGATGCAACACAGCAAGTCACTCAGCTCGGCTAGGCTGATCGCAAAAAAAATACCTTTCTCTTCAATCAGTTCAAACTCAGTTTTTACCCGTTTGAGCGTAAAGTCACTGTAGGGCATATTTTTTTCTTTACTATAATTTTATGAGCCAATCACACAGTGAAACGACCTGCTTCTCATCGGTCAGGTTTGCTGCATTTGATAACCTGCCGCTGTCCAGCTGCTGAAATATTTCTTCAGCCATAGCATGTTCTATCGCAGCACCGACAAAAAATGTTCTCGGCCTGCAGTTTTGTCCGGAAAAAGCCTTCCTGATTCTCTCAAGAGCAGAGTTCGCTGTTTTCCAATGTTCATCCGCTCCTGCCGGATCAATACCTCCTTTCAGCTCGCCCAGTGCAAGATATTTTTTCGATTTGAAGTGAACAGATTCTTTGTTTTTGCCGAATATAATTTCATCGGGAGAACAATCAAACAGGCAGAGATCAACATTTTTCTGCACTGTGGGTACGGTTAAATTATAAATTAACGTACGAGGATTTCCACAAGAAAGCCAATGCAGCCCCTTAATCCTTTTCTCTATTTCCGGTTCAGTATCTGCCCGCATCCATTTCCTGCTCTTTGCATCAAGATATTCAACAGTCATGCCGCCTACCGAACAGGTGGAAATGAATATTCTGGTAAACCGCCATTCACCCAGTGCGCCGGAGAGATTTCGGATGCTGCCGCCGAGAGCATCTCCTCTTGTCAGCAGGAAACGATAAACCAGTTCTTCAATAAAAGAGCTGCCCGCAGGTTCGAGAAAGTTATCGATTAATCCTTTGATTGCCTCCTTCTTGTCTTCCTCCTGCAGATGATTCTTTGCTTTTTCCGAAATCCCTGCAGCTGTCAGTAATGAATTTTCTATTTCATGAATCAATAACAACTTTCTTGGTATTTCCGCCTTTAAAGCCAACGCCTTAAGCACCTTGGCTTCCTCAATAAAAGGTGTTGCTTTTCTGTTTTTCTCAAGTGCCAGAGCAATAAATCCGGCCCGCGTTTTTTCATAGGGTGTAATGAGGTCTTTGTATGACTTCAGATGAATCCTGAACGGCATGTATCATCCTTTTTCCCATACATAGACGCATTTCCTCAAAACTGCCCGTCCATGTCGGCCCATCTGCTGCGAACTGTTTCCTTTGCCTTGGGGCAGAACAAGAATATTGTTTATCCGGAATCCTATTTCCTCTGCTATCTTTGAAAGAATTGTATCAACGGACAATGCTGCTCCGGCATACCTGACATTATCATTCACCATGAACATCATACCGCCTTTTTCCAGCACCCTGCGGCATTCCTGAATCACACAAGCCATTTCATAGAAATACCCCCGCACCATCCGGGCAATACCGTTATTATTCAATTCTTTTTTCTCTTTTTTATAGTACAGGTACTGCAGTATCTGCTGCAATAAAGGAAGATTGTCGCATATATCCACTGCTCTTTTCCATTTATGATGCAGTCCGACAAGTTCTTTGGCCTTATTTTCTACTGTACAGCTTAACATAGCCTGCCGCAGATTCGACAACTCGGTTTCTTTTACACCGAGCAATGCATGTTCTAAAGCATACGTTCTCGTATAATCATAGCGGTTACAGTAAGGTGGTGACGTAATTATCCCGGTATAGGTATTGCTTTCCAATTGAGGCAGAATCTCCAGACAGGAGCCTCGGTACAGCCTGAGCCTGCCCGCCGGTATATCTTTCTGCATAAAAGAAAACAGATCATTTTTTCTGTCGCCAAGTTCAATATCTTTTTTTATTTCGTTCAGCTTTTTTACGACAGCTTCATCAAAGGATAAAATTTTCCCTTTATCAAAAGCCGTCTTGCCAATCTTTCTCCCAGCCCGATAATCCCAGCGGAGATACTGCCCGTCTTTTCTCGTGTAACTTATTAACTCAGCAACACAGAGCAGGGCAAACAATAAGATTTCCTGTGCTTCTGCACACTCTCCCTCGATATCGTTTAAATACCTTTCTATTTTTGTATATGTCTCTTTGGGATATGCCCCGTCTGTTATCCGGAATACCTCAACTTTTTTCCTTTTACCTTCCCTCTCCCACGGCTGTTCAGCAGCCCATCTTTCCAAAACAGAGATAATACTCTGTTTTCCATTACCTCTGGCAAGAATATTTGCTTCTATGATCTTCTGTCCAACCGGTAAAACCTCAATCCCTTCAGCAGGATGCCCCAAAGCAGAACAGGCAAATAAGGCAGTTCCGGCACCGGCAAACGGATCAAGTATTTTTCCTTTTTTTATATTGTATTTCCGGAAAAGATATTCGATCAGATCAGCAGAAAATGCTTCTTTATATTTATACCACCTGTAATACGTTCGGCTTTTATTGGCCTGAAAGCTGACAAGCCGCCTGGTCAGTGAATCGTCAACGACTATTTTTTCAGCAAAATAATTCAGCAGGATATTATCCTGCGCTTCTATCTCTCCCAAAAAAATATCATCTTGAGCGGTCTCCCGGATGGCGGCGTCCAGCATGTTGCCTACCCCGCCCAACCCTGAATCACAAACACGGCACCCAGCATCAGGAGAAGCAGATTAAAGGGCAGCATCATTTTCCATTCCAGGTACATGAGCTGATCCACCCTGACGCGGGGGAAGGTCCAGCGGAACCACATGTAGACAAAAATGATAAAAAATGTCTTACCGAAAAACCAGATAAATCCCGGTATAGCATTGAACAGGCCGTCAACAGCGGCAATGTCGAGGAGAGGCGGATGAAAACCACCGAGGAAAAAAGTGGTTGCCAGTCCTGCCGAGACAAACATATTAACGAATTCGGCAAAGAAAAACATGGCAAAGCTCATGCCGGAGTACTCGGTATGGTACCCTGCGGCCAGCTCGGATTCCGCTTCAGCGATATCAAAGGGAGTGCGGTTCAGTTCGGCCGTGGAGGCGACCAAGTACATAATAAACGAGACAATGCCGAGAAAGGGCATCTTGAATATCCACCAGTCGAAAATCAGGCCCTGCTGAGAAAGCACGATGCCGCGCAGGGAGGTCGTACCGGAGACCATAACAATGAGCAGCATGATCAGGGCGACAGAGACCTCAAAGGAAATCATCTGAGCCCCGGAACGCATGGCGCCGAGCAGGGAATACTTGTTGTTGGACGACCAGCCAGCCAGCAGAATACCGAGCACGGTCAGGCCAGAAATACCGAGCACATAGAGCACGCCTCCATCCGGATCAGCTACCTGCAGATGGTGATCAAAGGGCAGAACCGCCATGATAAGAAAGGTCGCACTCAGGGGCAGCATCGGGGCGAGGTAAAAGATAAAGGTGTCTGCTCCTCTGGGCTTGAGAATCTCCTTGAAAATCAGCTTGAGTCCGTCGGCCAGGGGCTGCAGGACGCCGTGATACCCGACCCGCATAGGACCGAGCCGCACCTGAAAATGGGCAACCACCTTGCGCTCCATCAGGATTAGGACGGCAGCCAGAGCCGAAACCACGGCCATCAGGCCGACAATGGCCAGGACCGAGTTGATGAAAAACGCGCTTTCCGGGAACATGGCGCGTACGGCATTACCGATGCTGTTGTGGACAGGGTACAAATTTTCTGCTGCTGACATATTCATTTTCTCTTTCTCCGGCTACTTGTCCATATCCGGGATAACAAAATCCATGCTTGACATAATGCTGATCAGATCGGCAATTTTATGCCCTGCTGCAGCTTCATTCAGCACACTGAGGTTGGAAAAATTCGGTGACCGGAATTTGACCCGATACGGTTTAGGGCCGCCATCTGAAACGATGTAGGTACCCAGCAGGCCTCTCGGCGTTTCCACCTGACTGTAATAACTTCCCTTGGGTAATTTATAGGTCGCCTTGGGCTGACTGCGGTACGGTCCGTCGGAAAATCGTTCAACAGCCTGCTCCAGAATGCGCAGCGACTGCGCCATTTCCTCCATTTTCACCTGATAACGGGCCAGACTGTCGCCCCTGGTGCCGGTCGGAATATCAAAGTCAAACTGGTCGTAAATTGAATAGGGATCGTTTCTGCGCACGTCATAGGAAACACCGGTGGAGCGCAGCACGGCGCCGCTGCAGCCGTAGGAGAGCGCGGTTTCAGGAGAAAGAACGCCGACCCCCCGTGTCCGTTCCTGAAAAATAATATTGCCGCTGAGCAGGGTGTTATATTCATCAAGAGCTTTGTACATCACCTTGATCACGTTTTTCACCCTAGGAATAAAGGTGTCCGGAGCGTCAAAGGAAGAACCGCCGGGCCGGAAGAAATTCATGGTCAGGCGGGCGCCGCAGAGTTCTTCAAAAATATCCGTAATCATCTCCCGTTCCCGGAAGCCGTAGAGAAACGGGGTAAAACCGCCCAGATCCATGCCCATGACGCCCCACCAGAGCAGATGCGACTGCAGCCGCTGCAGCTCGCAGATCATCACCCGGATGTACTCGCCGCGCTCAGGCACGCCGATATCCAGAGCCTGTTCCACAACCAGGCAGAAACAGAGGTTGTTGAAAAAGGCAGAGACATAGTCAAGCCGGTCCGTCAGGTGGATATTCTGGATATAGGTCTGGTTCTCGGCCATTTTTTCAATGCCGCGATGAATATAACCGAGATGCGGCACCGCCTCCACAATGGTCTCGCCGTTCAGCCGGACAACCACCCGCAGCACGCCGTGGGTGCTGGGATGCTGCGGCCCGATATTGACAAAAAAATCTTCGGCATCCTTTTCCTCTGAAAGGGGCAGCCTGAATCCTTCCGGGAGGGCGTTGTCCGCTCTGTACTTTTCAAGTGATTGCATGTCGATACGTTAGATAGGTTACCGTCAGGAGAAAAGGCTCCTTTTTTCTCCCCTGCCCCCTGCTATTCCTGCGGGAAAAAATCTTCATTGAGTATTTCTTCAGCTGAAAACGGACAATTTCCGGGAAACTGCTCCTTGGCGATACCGGTTTCATCCTCCGCCTTCAGCACCGCTTTTTTATACGCCTTTTTTATTGTCTCTCCGAGGCCATGCCGAAGGCTCGGACTGTCTTCAAAGAGTTCGTTGATATCGATACGCTGCGTTGAGACAGTATTTTTCCAGCTTCTCGATCTTCTTACAGCCTGATACGGCCATTTCAGCAGATGGGCAATCAGGACGCTCAGACGGCTGATGAGTTCTCTCCTTTCTTTTTTACCCATCGCCTCAAGCTCTTCTGCTATATTCTCCGTATCAATTTCCTGCAGCCTCCGTTCGCGGAGCAAAGCAGCATTCTGCATCGCCCATGAATAAAAATCCTTTTCGTATCCGGTTGCTTCCACAGATTCACTTACACGCTTTACGTATTCAGAATTTCTGACAGGGCGGCCTGGGTGCTCCTCTGTCAATAACCTTTTCAGTTAGACCTGTTTGTCTTTTTGTTCATTGCACAATGAAGAGCATAATCGGGCAATTGTCAAGCAGAAAAAAAACTCATGTTTGTAAGAATGTCTTCATTTTTCTTCAATAAAATATAATATCCTGTTCCGCAGCCAAGATAAGCCGTACTTTTTTGCAGGCTGCCTGAAAAATATTTTTTTGACGCCATCAGGGAATGTTCTCCCGCTGCTCCGCAGAGCCAGTCGGTACAAAAAATTCAACATAAAGAACAGCAACGGTTTATCCTGCAACGGTGTTTCCTGTTGCTTTTTCCGCAGGGATGTGGCACGAAATTTCATGAGCCTGACAGTTTGACCCTCCCTTCCGCAGAGCGAAAATGCACTGCACAGCCTGAAATAATTAAAACAAATACGAGCTACCATGTCATTTTTCGGTACAGTCCTGACTTTTCTGACGACCGTGATGCACCTGTATGTTTTTGTCCGGCTGGCTTCTCTGCCCCTGTGCCGCAGCCGGATCAGGCGCAGGATGTTATGGGGGATCGGCGTGCTGCTCTGGCTGGTCTTTGTGCTGGGCCGGATGTTTCGTAGACAGAAGGGCAGTCTGTTGACAGAGCTGCTCGAAGTTGCGGGAGTTGCGGGAGTTGCGGGAATACAGTGGATGGGCAGCCTGTTCCTGCTTGCAATGACCTTATTCGCTGCCGACCTGCTCACAGGTTTCGGGCTGCTTCTACCTAAAGCGGTTGTGCTCCGCATCCGCTCAGCTACCCTGGCCTGCGGTATCGGCCTGGTGCTGATCGCCCATGTGCAGGGCCTGCAGCCACCGGTTGTTGAGCAGTATGCAACCACGGTCAGCGGGCTGCCTGCGAATCTGGACGGAACCACAGTGGTAGTGCTTTCGGACCTCCATCTCGGTAAGATGTTCATCAATGCGGACTGGCTCAAGGCCCGCGTCCGACAGGTACAGAATCTGCAGCCGGACTGCATCGTTCTGGTCGGCGACCTGTTTGAGCGGGGCAGCGATGCGGCGGCACTGGCTCCGGTCCTGCAGCAGCTCTCCGCTCCGCTGGGCGTGTTCGCGGTGCGGGGCAATCATGACCGCTTTCGGCCCGGCCGCCCTGATCGCGCCGGAAGCATCCTGGCTGCTTCCGGCATCCGCCTGCTGAGTAATGAATGGACAGAGCTTGCCCCCGGGCTGGTGCTGGCCGGGATTGATGATCTGAC
Organism: Candidatus Electrothrix yaqonensis; assembly: GCA_047651235.1. Lineage (GTDB taxonomy): Bacteria > Desulfobacterota > Desulfobulbia > Desulfobulbales > Desulfobulbaceae > Electrothrix > Electrothrix yaqonensis. The sequence goes on along the minus strand of CP178758.1, from coordinate 124,349 downwards.
CTCATCCCGCCGCCGGAGCGGACAGGGAAAAGCCGACCTCACCCGCGCCCTGACTGATCGGCCTGCCGGAGCGACCATTCTGCTTTCCCATACGCCCTGGCTGGTTGAACAGGCCGCTGCTGACGGCGTCGGCCTCATGCTCTCCGGCCATACGCATAACGGCCAGATCTGGCCGTTCAGTTATCTGGTCCGCAGCCGCTATCCTTTTCTCAGCGGTCAGTATCTGGTTAAGGGCATGAGCCTGTTTGTCTGCCGGGGCACCGGAACTTGGGGGCCGCGAATGCGCCTCTGGCAGCGCAGTGAGATTGCCCTGATAACATTGCGCAGTCCGGTTAAGCTGCGCCCCGCGATAAGGCGGTCATCCATGAGGAGCTGCATACCCCCCTACCCTGCCTGCCGCTTGGCCCGCAGCTGCTCCAGGTAGTTGCGGTATTTCTCTAAGGAAGGATGCCCCATAGCCTCTGCAATCTCCACGGCCAGGGCAATGTATTCCTCGGCTTGGGTAAGGTCGCCCATATCTTCATAGGTGCGGCCGATGTTATAGAGGCTCTGCGATTCTCTGGCCCTATCACCAAGCTCCTGCCGTATTGCCAAGGCTTGTTCGTGATACTCCAATGCCTTGATAGGATTACCTTGTGCACGGTATATCGCGGCAATGTTAGTCAGAGTTATACTTTCTCCTCTACTGCTTCCAGTTTCCCTTCTGATAGGTAAGCATTGCTTATAATACTGCAGGGCTTGTTCATACTCGCCTTGGTTTCGGTAAAACTCACCGATATTATTCAGGGTCACTCCTTCCCCCTCACGGTCACCGATCTTCCGCTTGATACTGAGGCTTTGATGATACTGCTCCCAGGCCAGCTCATACTTGCCCTGTTGCCGAAAGATTACACCCATGTTGTTCAAAAGTTCTCCTTCAGCCTCTCTATCTCCCAGCTCACGGGCTATAGTCAGACTCTGCTGATAGTAGTCCAAGCCCTTATCATCGTCTCCGCGTTGTCGACTGGTGTACCCTAGGTTGGTCAGGCACCAGCGTTCACCCTTGCGGTCGCCAGCCTGCCGGGCCGCAGTCAGCCCCATCTCCCAGGCAGCCAGTTCCTCTGTCCACCAGCCCTGTCGGTCTAAGTAGATGTCGATTGCCCAGACCAACCCTTTCACCGCCTCCCACAGCTCCCTGTCCAAACAGCTCTTTATCAACCGCAGGCAATGCGCCCGTTCATCATCCATACGGGCATAACCCGGCACACCGGCAGCACTCTGTTCCTTGCACCAATCAATATAATAAGCAGCCACCCGCTCCAGAGCCTCTGTGCTCAGGGGCAGGTTCCGGGCTGCGTACTCATGGATCAAGGCATGACCTATGTGCAGGCGGTCGCCCCGGCGTTCCAGCAGGCCGTAATTGACCAGCTCGTTCACAGCCTTGCGGCAGCGGCGGGTATCGTCCTCCAGCAGGGCAGTCATGGGCGCAGCAGACAGCAGGTCAAAGGCCAGACACCCTGCCAGTCCCAGCACAAGGCGGGCATCCTCTCCCACCTGGGCCGTGCTCCGCCTGAGCAGTAGGGCCGCATTATCCCGCTGGTGCTCCTCACTCTCCCCCAGCTCCTTGAACGGCTCCTCCTCCAACCAGCGCAGGTAGTCTGTTGCAGGCTCTCCGGTGCTGTGCAGATAATGCCCGGCCAGACGCAGGGCCACGGGCCAGCCACCCAGCAGCTCGGCAATCTCCTCTATGGCGTCCTGATCCCCGGCCTCCCCGCCCCAGGCCCGCAGCACATCCTCAGACTGCTCATCCGGCAGGGCTTGCAGGTCCAGGCGCAGCGGCCCGCAATCGCTCTTCTTCCGGGTGGTGATCAACACCCCGCATCGCCCCCGCAGAGGCAGCACCGCCTGGAGGTCTTCCGCCTCCTCAGCCCCGTCCAGAATCAGCAGGGCCTGCCTGCTGCCCAGGGCCGCAGCTACCTGCTGCTCCAGATCGGCCTCAGCCTTGAGGCCCAGGGCATGGGCAATGGTCTGGAGGGCCTTGGTGGTCTCGGCCTGATGGTAAAAGGTGTGAAAGATAATGCCGTCCGGGAAGCGGTCAGGAGGCAGGCTACGCACGGCGCGGGCAGCCAGAGAGGTCTTGCCCATGCCGCCGGGTCCGCACACAGCAACCACCTTGTCAGGGTGCAGGTGCTGATCCAGCCAAGCCAGTTCGTCCTCCCGGTACAGGAAAACAGTGTCTTGCGGAGGAAGAAGATGGGGAAGTTTGGCCGGGGCAGAGTGACTATGGAAATGAATACCGCCTTCCACCTTGGCCTTGTCGCCAATGATTCCAATCTGATCGCTCATTTGTAAATCACCATACCGTAGGGGCACGGCGCGCCGTGACCCTACATTATCCTCTGTCGGTTATTTCCCGTCGAAATGAATGCCGCCTTTCACCTTGGCATGATCCCCTATCACCCCTATCTTGGCTTTTCGGGCATCCACCTGCGGCTGCCCTCCGTCGAGCTTGTCCTGCAACTGCCTGGCCGCAGCCAGCACCTCCTCATCCTTATCCGCCCCGACCTTTGCCAGCTCCTCTGCCACCACGGCCTTCCGCCCAGCAGAGTCCGGGTTCTTCTCCAACTGCTCCACTGCATCAGCCAGCGCGCTCTGTTCGCCGAACTTACCCTGTAACAGCTCCTTTAACCTGGTGTATCCATGCTTTACGCCCTCCAGCCCCAGGCTGCCTACCGCAGACGCAATCGCGGAAGTGACAAAGTCCATACCCTTCCCTCCATTGGCTTGAATTTAATCAGTAATGCTCCCAAGTATACCCGAACAGGACAGTCTCCACCACGGAAAAGCTCAGGAAGATAGACATTCCGCAGCGCCTTGTTTATAATCGACTGTACCTGGAGAATCAGAGGCCCGCCCCCAACAATGCACGGCAGGCGCACAGAGCAGAGGGGAACAGATGAGCAGCAGCAATCCGGCTATAGAAGTCGATAACCTGAGCAAGGTCTTCCGGGGCGGCATCAGGGCGGTGGATGGGATCTCCTTTTCCGTAGCCCGGGGCGAGATCTTCGGGTTTCTGGGGCCGAACGGAGCAGGCAAGTCCACCACCATCATGATGCTGACCACCCTGCTCCGGCCGACCTCGGGCCGGGCCGCAGTAGCGGGACATGAGGTGCGGCAGGAACCGGACGCGGTGCGCCAGAGCCTCGGTTATATCCCGCAGGAGCTGTCTGCGGATGATTATCTCAGCGGCACCGAGAACCTCTACCTGCAGTCCGGCTTCTATCACATCCCGAAAAAGGAATTCCGCCGCAGAAAGACCGAGCTGCTGGAGCTGGTCGGCCTGACTGAACGGGCCGATGATCCGGTGGAGACTTATTCCGGCGGCATGCGCAAACGGCTGGACATTGCCTGCGCTCTGCTCCACCGGCCCCAGGTTCTGTTGCTGGATGAACCGACCCTGGGGCTGGACATTCAGACCAGACAGCAGATCTGGCAGTACGTGCGTACGCTGCGGGAAACCGAACAGATGACCCTGTTTCTGAGCACTCATTACATGGAGGAGGCTGACTCGCTCTGCGACCGGATCGCGATTATCGACAACGGCCGTATCAAAGCGCTGGATACGCCGGAAGCACTCAAGCAGGAGCTAGGCGGCGAGATTGTGACCATGCAGTATGACCGGATCGGGGCGGAGCAGATGACGCAGCTCAGGGAGTGTATTGCCGCCCTGCCCATTGTCCGGCATGTCAGCGTCAGTGAGGACACCTGCGTGGCGGCGGTCAGCAACAGCGGGAATGCTGTGCCGGAAATGTTCGGCTGCGTCCAGAGTTTGGGCATTGCGGTCAGGTCGGTTGCCCTGAAAACGCCCTCCCTGGATGATGTCTATCTTTCCCATACCGGGAAGCATCTGCGGGACAGCAGCGGGAACGGGAAAAAACCGGAAAGGCAGCATCCTATGCTGCGGAAATAAGCAGGGAGCAAGGAGAATGACCGCTGACACCGTCAGAACCTGGCTGCACGACCTCTACTTTATCTGCCGCCGGGACATGCTGCGCTTCTTTTCCCAGAAGTCCAGGATCACCATGGCCCTGGTCCAGCCCCTGATCTGGCTGGTGTTCATGGGCAACGTGATGTCCGGAATGACCCGCAATCCCCACGGTGCGGCCATGCTCGGCGTGGACCGCTACCTTGACTTCATGACCCCGGGCATCATCATCATGACCGCTCTGTTCAGCGGCAGCTTTTCCGGCTTTTCTCTGGTCTGGGACCGGCGCATCGGCTTTCTCAACCGGATGCTGGCTGCGCCGCTCAGCCGTTCCGCGATTCCGGCAGGCAAGATGGCGGCAATCTGTCTCCAAGTCATGTTCCAGGCCTGTCTTATCGGTCTGATCGCTCTGGCCCTCGGAGTCAGGTTTGCCGCCGGAGTGAGCGGCTTTCTGCTCATCGCCCTGATTGCCGGACTGTTCGGCGCGGCCATGGCCGGGGTGTCGCTCTCCATTGCCGTGCGGTTCAACTCCTTTGACGGCCTGCACCCTATCCTCAACTTCCTGACCATGCCGCTGATGTTCACCAGCAACGCCATCTTCCCCAAGGCTGCCATGCCGGACTGGATGCAGATTATCGCAGACTGGAACCCGCTCTCCCATGCCGTTTCCCCCATCCGTACCCTGACCGTTGAAGGCTGGGTTCTGGGCAGTGCTGCGCAGGGACTGGCTGTGCCCCTGCTCTTTGCCGCCCTCATGCTCATCATTGCCACGGTGCAGTTCAGGCGCAATATTGAATAATCCAAGAGAGATCAAGGGTTGTCTATCCGTCACAGCGGGAGCAATCGAATACAGCGAGGTATAATCATGGTACCGAGGAAGCAAAACTCCACACGGATGACCGGAATGGATCAGGTTGTCTGGAATTTAGTCAACGATCAGGATCTGTTCTGCATTTGGGCGATTGCCTCACTTGACGAGCCGCTTAAAGATAATCTCATTAACAACGCTCTGAAATACCTTATGCAAACTGTTCCGATTCTATGCACCAGACCTGTCACAAACTGGTTCTATGGAACCTGGCAATTTATCGAAAAAAAGAATGTCGATGATCTGATTGTAAGTATCCACGCCAGTACCGACGAGGAGGCCAGAAAACAACTGCAGAAAACCTTTTCAAACCCCATTAATGCAAGAGAATGTTCTATGATTCGAGTCAGTTCAATTGACGGGCCAACAGAACATTACTTTGTGATCCAAGTGCATCATCTTGTGGTTGACGGCGAAGGACTGAAACGAATATGTATCCGGTTTACTGAAATTTATAGGGCATTATACAGGGAGAAAGGCTGGCGACCTGCAGAAATATCTGATCCATGCAGAAGCTGGTGGCAAATAGGAAAAAAATTCAGCCTGGCTCATTTGTTTCTGGTCGTCAAAGCATACCTTGTGGATGTGTACGGAACAATTACCTCCATCCGCCAAAAGAGAACAGGCTATCAGCTGATCAATGATAACGCTGCTGACACCGTCGTTGACACACAAGAAGGCATCCATGAACTACCCTACTTTGAAAGTATTACGATTGAAAACGAATTGATGACAGAGGTAAAGGCATTTGCAGAACGCAAGCATGTGACGGTGAATGACATTCTGATGACATCATTTTCCCTAGCAGCAATGACGTGGAACAAGAAACTTGGCGACGAGCGTGACTGGCTGAAATTCTTCTATACAGCAAACCTGCGTCGCTGGTGGGGAGAACCGGAAGGAACCTTCGGGAATTTCAGCATAGTTTTACCGCATGAAGAAATCTATGAAAATTTACAGACACCATCCATTGCCTTGGCCAGCACAAAAGCAAAAGTTGACAAGGTAAAAGAAACAATCGGCTTACATGCCTTTTTCGTTATGCTGCTCATAAAATGTATCCCTTATGTTCTTGTCCGCCGATTGTCTTTACGCGCCAAAAAAAAACTGATTGCATTTGTACAGCAGAATCACGCCATGACCAATATCGGCATTATAGATGAGAAGGCAGGTGATTTCGGACATACAAAATCCGGAAGCCTTTCCCTGCTTGCCCCGATATTACCTGGCGGATGTATATATACCATTTCAACCTACAAGAATACGGCAACTCTTCATCTTGCCTGCACGGAAGCTCACCTGAGCAGGGAATCAGCGAAAAATTTTTTAGCGTTATGGAAGGAAATGGTGCTGAAGGGTGCGATTAACAGTGCGGTTTGAATAATAGACTTGTTCGTTTTTAAAAATCGGGTAAACTCCACGAAAAAAACGGAGCAACCTGATGAGTATAACAATACGTGATGACCGTCATCTTCGTTCATTGACCGGCGTTACACAGAAACAGTTCGACAGATTGAGGCTTAAATATGATGTATTTTGTAAATACAGTATAACATGCTTATTTTCAAAATTGATTTCCATTCCTTCCGCTAAAGAAAATTATGTCAACTGTTATTCGAAATACTGACGGCAGTATCACAGTGTCCGTGACTCTCATTCTTAAAGGCGATATATTTGAAATGGAAAATAGCATATTGGATGCCGTCAATGAGATCGGGTGTGCGGCGACGGGCGAAGCACTTAGGAACGGGAATTAAATAACTACGGGATTCAAAGCCGTCCTGACGGAACAGCGGCATAATTCCACTTCGGCAGAAACTCGTCGAATTGAATTTTCATATTTTCTTTAAAACCGTCAGCCGTTTTGCGGCCTGTCTCGAAGAGGAATTCAGATTTTCCATGTGTCGTCCATCAGTTCCGAATACAGGCGCACCCGAACTCGGAGGTGTCACCGCTTGTCCCTAATGTGATATAACCGATATTACTGTATATATCATACAGTCCATAGGCGAACCCACCGCGTTGTTTTTTCCGGCAGGCACCGGCTCTAAATGATACTGCCTGACCGGATAAAATGAACTTTTTTCGGCGTTAAAACGGCGCCCTGCTTTTCCCTTTCCGCCGCCCCGGCAAACTCGGTCCTTACCCGTCCACGACCTTCTTGAGAATGCAGTTCTTCAGCCACTCAAGAGCCTCCCTGTCAAGTCCCAGCCCGATGGCGTGGCTGCCAGTATCCGTCTCCACCATAACGGCGGGTCGGCCCTGCATATTCTTTTCTTTGCTCACGCGTACATTTTCAATGGAGTCAGCACGAATACGATTCCCCCGTGTTTCTCCCCAAGGAGTGCGGTGCAGAATGTGAATACCTTCCCGTTTGATCCGCACCAAAGGAGTCATAATTGATGTCCAGATAGTTGAGCATCCCATTAACAATACAAATAATCCAAAAAATTGAAAGCAGTTTCCTCCATGCCGGATAGCATACCAGAGAACAAGAGCAATGATGCCGAGCACAATCGGCATTGCCCGGAGCGACACTGTGGGACCGTCGATCATCACTTCTAATTGGTCACCTTGGACGTTGAGGTCCAGCTCCTCGGGCACAGCAGCTTTAAGATCAAACGTGATCTCCAGCTTGCCTTCGGCTGCAAGTTCACGCACAGATTTGTCAAGATCTTTGGGATCATGTTGCGTGTATTCTTGGCAGTTCTCGTCCTGCCAGAAAGCAGGCAATCCGAGTTGTTGGCTGTATGTTTTCCAGCTTACGCGATGACCGGACGAACTGTTACGGCTCTGCCACAGTGTAATCCGGCGTTGCTCATCAGGATGCAGCAGCTCGACAATATAGAGAGTGCAGGACGGGCTGTTGCTGTCGCTTCTGTGATACTCACTGCGTGCTAAGACTCCTTCGTAGTTGGTCAGCGGCTCATCCCAAGCACTGCTGATAATAAATGATGTTTGTTTATAACGGAATATTTTGCCGTCAAACTCCGTCACCGTGTGCATGGAGAACATGTCGAGGCCCAACAGAAAAAGACCGGTGCCAACCACCGTGAAAAATAACAAGAACAGCATGTCAGGTTCGAATTTTCCCTTGAGGAGGAAGTAAATCAAGATCAAGGTCGGTGTGCCGCCGAAAAAAGCAGCGAGGGTCATCATGATGACCCCTGAGCCCTGAGAGGGAGGCTCCTCATGCCTGCACGGTAACTTGCTAAAGTCCCATTCTATCGATACGTTGCCATTATTCATGGTATTCTCCTCGGCTAAAATCCTTACCCGTCCGCGACCTTGCTGAGAATGCAGTTCTTCAGCCACTCCAGAGCATCCTCTTCAAGTCCCTGTCCGATGGCATGGTTGGTGGCAGCCGTCTCCACAACAACGGATGGCGAGCTTTGCCTTGGCCTTGCCTTACCCACACGCACATTCCTGATAGCCTCGGCAGAAATACGTTTCCCCCGCGTTTCTCCCCAAGGGGTGCGGTACAGGACGTGAAGACCTTTCCGGTTGATCCGCACGAGAGGTGTCGCAATTAATGTCCAGATGAATGCCCCCACCATGAGCACACCGAATAGTGCTCCGAAAACAGCGTGTCCACCTCCAATCCAGATAAAAAGAGCGGGGATGGCAAATGTGATCACCATCCCGATCAGCCACTTCCAGAGTGGTGTCTTAGGAGTACCGATTACCATTTCCAGTTGATCTCCTTGGATATTGAGTTTTAGCACCTCGGGCACGGCAGCAGCAGGATCGAACGGGATCTCCAACTTGCCTTCTGCTGCAAGTTCACGCACAGACTTGTCAAGGTCATCAGGGGCGCGCCGCGTGTACCCTTCACCGTCCTCCTTGAGGGCGGGCAGTCCGAATTGTCGGCAGTACTTTTCCCAGTTTGCGCGATGGCCGGACGAACTGTTGCGGCTCTGCCACAGTGTGATCCGGCGTTGCTCGTCAGGATGTATCAGCTCGACGATATAGTCGGTATAGGACGAACTGTTCCTGCCGCCCGAGTGGTATTTACTACGTGCCAGCACTCCTTCGTACTTAGACAACGGCTCATCCCATGCCTTGCTGCCAAAGAGCGATTTGCTCCGATAACGGAATGTCTTGCCGTCGAACTCCGTCACTGTGCGTGCAGAGAACAAGTAGAGGCCGAATAGGAAAAGACCGATACCGCTCACCGTTAAAATCAGCGCCATCAGCATGGCGGGCTCGAACGTTCCATCACGGATGGACATGATCACGGCCAAAGTCGGCATACCGATAAAGAAGGTGGAACCGGCCATCATAATGATTCCTCCGCCCTTAGAGGGAGTATCCTCTTTTCGACACGGCAACTGAGTAAAATCCCATTCGATCAAATCTCTTTTACGGCTGCTTACGCTTACTGACAACTTGGCCATCTCTCAATTCCTCCTCTTTGATCTATGTGAGCTGTTCGACGGCGGAAGCCTAGTTGCTGCGTATCAAGCCTGTCGCTTCCGCTCATAGCATTGAATAGTTTTCCGTAAAATTTTATACCGACATTGAGGCGAAAAACAGAAAGACTTTTCCTCTTATCGCAGCGGCTAACATGGAATACGGAAAAAGTAAACAAAAACGTCGCCAGAACCCGAAGCTGAAAATCTTCGGTGCAGCGGAGACGCAGATGATGTATATTCAGGCCGGTTTCGTGAATATATATGTTTTACTTTCTGAATTTTACTCTCTGAATCTCTGGAGAATTTCTATGATACGATCACAACTGAAAGACCTGGTTGATCAGTGCTTCAGCCGGGGCGTGGACCAGGGCCTCTGGTCCGAGGCCGGTGCCGGTCTGTACAATGTGGAAGTACCCCGCCACGAGGGCCAGGGCGATTTTGCCACCAACTTTGCCATGGTGCTGGCAGGCAAGGAAAAACGCAACCCCCGTGAGATCGCCGGGCAGCTGGTTGAGCTGCTCAAGGAAGACAGCACCCTGCTGGACAAGGTGGAGATTGCCGGACCGGGGTTTGTTAACCTGTTCCTCAAGCCCTCGGTCTGGAGCACCGTGCTTGCCCCCATTGCCGAGCAGGGGGAGCAGTTCGGCCTGTCCGATATCGGCAAGGGAAAAAAGGTCATGGTGGAGTTTGTCAGCGCCAACCCCACCGGGCCGCTGAGCGTGGGGCACGGCCGCAATGCCATCCTCGGCGACAGCATTGCACGCCTGCTCAAGGCCACCGGCCACAAGGTCACCCGTGAGTATTATTTTAATGATGCAGGCCGGCAGATGCGGGTACTGGCCGATTCCCTGCGGGCGCGCTATCTGGAAAAGCTGGGCCTAGAAAACGAGTTCCCGGAAGACGGCTATCAGGGCGATTATATCTATGACATCGCCCAGGCCATGATTGACGAGGCCGGTGATGAGTTCCGGGATGCGGATCAGGATGTTTTCCGTAAACGGGCCGAGGAGGCCATCTTTGCCGATATTGATGCCACCCTCAAGCGGATCGGCATTACCTTTGATTCCTACTACAACGAGCACACCCTGTACGAGGAAGGCCGGATCGACGACGTGGTCAACAAGCTGCGGGGCAGAGGGCTGGTGTATGAGCAGGATGAGGCCACCTGGTTTAAAACTACTGAGTTCGGCCAGCAGCAGGATCGGGTGATCATCAAGAAGACCGGCGAGCCCACCTACCGCCTGCCCGACATTGCCTACCACCGGGAGAAATTCCGGCGCGGCTTTGACTGGATGATTGATATCTTCGGGGCCGACCATATCGCTACCGTACCCGATGTCATGGCCGGAATCGAGGCCCTAGGCTATAATAAATCCAAGGTGGAGGTGATTCTGCACCAGTTTGTCACCCTGCTGCGGGACGGTAAACAGGTTAAGATGTCCACCCGCAAGGCCACCTTTGTTACGGTGGATGAACTGGTGGATGAGGTAGGCGTTGATGCACTCCGCTTCTTTTTCCTCATGCGCAAGCCGGATTCCCAGCTGGAATTTGATCTGGAGCTGGCCACAGCCCAGAGCCAGGAGAACCCGGTATATTACGTCCAGTATGCCCATGCCCGGCTCTGTTCCATCGAACGCATGGCCGTGGAAAAGGGGGTCTGTCTGCCGCAGCTTGCTGATGCCGATCTGAATCTTCTCCAGGAGCAGGAAGAGTATCAGCTCCTCAAAACGCTGGGTTCCTATCCTGCGCTGGTGGCTAATGCCGCCGCTGACCTTGCACCGCACAGGATTATTTTTTTCCTCATGGACTTGGCGGCCAATTTCCATTCCTTCTACAATAAGCACAAGGTGGTTACAGAGGATCAGCAGCTCACCGCTGCCCGTCTCTGTCTCTGTCAGGGTGTGAAGAGGGTGCTGGCCAACGGGCTTGCGCTGGTCGGCCTGACTGCGCCGGAGAGGATGTAGAAGAAGTATGCCCCGCGATAAATCACGGGGCTATTTTCAACTGTCCATCCGGGACGTTATTTCTGTCAGCAATGGGAAACCGTCCCGCTAGGGACGATACGGGAATAGCCCGTGGTCTACTATGACCTCCATGTCCGGGTATTTTCAAAAAATGTGACCTCCATGCCAGCCTTTGCCGCCCGGAAAAAGGTAGATAGCGAGACGAGCAGGAGACCGTATCGCTATCAGATAAATTTCACTCAGGCTCTCTCAACGATGAGAAATACTATTGTACTCTTTTTTCAAAGCCCTATCCACGAAATAGAGTCAATTTTTACCGATGTGCCGGAAACATTTGCGCTGGCTGTCGAACCCATACGATCAGGCAGAAAGTACCCCCGCAATCATAAAAGAGCACAACGGAAGCGACAGGCAGCAAGTTTATTTTCCTGGCAAATAAGCTGCGTTGAGTGTTTTTTTTCGGTTTTCATACTGTACTGTCCCTGCTATGATGCTTCGATTGTATGGGAAAGCCGATATCCCGTTGCAGGCATGAACAGTTCCAGCCAGCAGGAGAAGAAACATGCAGACAGAACCCGGAAGAACAATCAGCAATCCCCCGCCGGAGGCTGTTGCTGCCCGTCATTATATTCGGCATCCGGAAAAACAGCAGAGCGTGCGTGAGCAGTTTTTGAATCTGCCCGAAGGCACTCCCTGCCAACTTATCGCCGGAGAACTTATTATGAGTCCCTCGCCCATCCCATTGCATCAGGCTGTGATTATGGAATTGGCCTTTCAGATGCTCCGATTCGTCAAGTCCAAAGAAAGGGGCCAAGTCTTTATCGCCCCGCTTGATGTAGCGCTGGATGAAAACAACATCTTTCAGCCCGACATCTTTTTTATCAGCAAAGATCATCTCTCCATTATCGGGGAAAAGATGATTAAGGGGGCGCCGGATCTGGTCGTTGAAGTGCTGTCCCCGTCATCCGCCTATCATGACCTGCGGACAAAGTTCCGGGCCTATGCACGGGCCGGAGTGCAAGAATACTGGATTGTCGATCCGGGCCGGAAGAGCGTGGAGGTCTTCACCAGCAGCGGGGAAAAATTTCAGTTGCATCAGGAGGTCGAAGGGGAAGGCGAGGTGCAGTCTGTAACGCTTGCCGGATTTTCTGTTGCGCTGGAGACTATTTTTTCCATGTGAGTCTGAGGAGAAATATCCGACCATCCTAAAATTCTGAACAGAATTCATCTGCTCCATGCCTCCTGTCATCACCTTCATAGGCTGGCACGATTCCGGTAAAACCACCCTGGCTGTACAGGTTGTCCGGCAGCTCAAGGAACGGGGATATTCCGTAGCGGTGATCAAATCCAGCAAGGAGACCGGACTGTTGCCGGATCAGCAGGGAACAGATACCGGTTACTATAAAGCAGCCGGGGCGGATGCGGTGACCTTGGTTGCCCCGGATCAGCTGGTCCTGACTGTGGATGCACCGGAGAAAAATCTCTCTGCGCTGGCCTGCCGTTTTTTTGCTGATGCGGATATCGTCATTGGAGAGGGATTCAAGGAGGCGGAAGATATTGCCAAGATTGAAGTCTCCAGAGGAGGCCCCCCGCTGCGGGATCAGGTCGCCGGGGTTATTGCTCTGGCCACGGACCAGGACAGGGGCGAAAGAACCGGAGAAGCTGGAGAGCTGATCTTTCACCTTGATGAGGCAAAAAAAATTGCAGATTTTCTTGAACAGAAAATCATTGCCGCACCTTGCGGGCAACGACATTATATTTTTTCGAGACGAAAAGAAAAAAAAGGAAGGACTATGAACAGTACACAGGCATTCACCGTGACCCAGCCCACCAGGATTCAGTTCGGCGCAGGCATGGTCAACGATCTGGGCAGGACAGTCAAAGACTTCAACGGCACCAACGTGCTGCTGGTGGTCGATCCGGGGCTGGTCAAGGCCGGTCTGCTCGACCGCTTCACAGCGCCTCTGGAAAAAGAACATATTCCGTTCTCCGTATACGATAAAATTGATCCTGAACCGGGTCTGAAGCTGGCGGATAAGGGATATGACATCGCGAAAGAAGCAGGTTGTGACTGTGTGGTCGGGGCAGGGGGCGGCTCGGCAATGGATGTGGCCAAGGCCGTCTCCATTCTCCTGACTAATGGCAGCAAGGCGGTGGATTATCTGGGGCTAGGACTGATCAAAAAGCCGGGCGTGCCCAAGATTATGATTCCTACCTCAGCCGGAACTGGCGCGGAAGTCACCTTCACCGCCGTATTCATCAACGAGGAGACCGGTTCCAAGGGCGGCATGAACGGCGACCCGCTTTACCCGGATGCGGCCATTCTTGACCCGGAGCTGACCCTCAGTCTGCCTGCCAAAGTTACGGCCTATACCGGGATTGATGCCCTGACTCATGCCTTGGAGGCCTACACTTCCACTCAGGCCCATGCTATTTCAGAAATGTATTCCTTGGAGGCTATTGACCTGATTGCCCGCAATCTTCCTGCAGCCTGCGCTGACGGCCGTAATCTCCAGGCCAGAACCGCCATGCTCATGGGTTCCCTGCTGGGCGGTAAGGCCCTGGCCACAGCCGGAGTCGGACTGGTCCATGCGATGGCCTACCCCATGGGCGGCATGTTCGGCATCCCGCACGGGCTGGCCAATGCTGTGCTTCTGCCCTATGTGGTGCAGTTCAACCTGCCCGGTAATTTTGAAAAGTTTGCCCTGCTGGCCGAATTCCTCGGGCAGCAGACAGACGGTTTGTCCCGGCGCGACGCTGCAACGCTCTGTGTCGAGGCCCTGTATGATCTGAATGCTGATGTGGGGATTCCTGCCACCCTCAAAGAGCTGGATATCCCCTTTGATCAGATCCCGAAGATGGCGGAAATTGCCCTGACCGTGGCCCGGCCGGTGGAAAATAATCCCAGACAGCCTTCATTGGCAGATGTTATCGCGGTGTACGAGCGGGCCTACCGTCATGAACTTATGTAGAATGAGCAGCAATGAATTTCGGATAGATGCCGTATCCCGGCAGGGAGTCCGACCGGTTGTCGGGCAGGACATCACATATATCATATAAAATTGCCGGAGGGTACCTCGTGCTTCTGGAGCTTACTGTTGCCGTTATTCTGGCTGTGTGCGTTTCAGCGCTCTGCAGCGTGCTGGAGGCTGTGCTCTATTCCCTGCCCATGAGCCGCATTGAGCTGCTGGCGGAAACGCGGCCGAACACCACGGCGATTCTCAAAAAACTGAAAAATAATATTGATCAGCCCATCACCGCCATTCTCACCCTGAATACCATTGCCCATACCATGGGCGCCTCAGTGGCCGGTGCTGCTGCCGCATCTGTCCTGGGGGAAAGCAACCTGATCTGGTTTTCCGTCTTTTTTACCCTGGTGATCCTGCTGCTGTCAGAAATTCTGCCCAAAACCATCGGGGTGGAGTTCAACGGGCCGCTGGCTCCGTACATTGCCCGTCCTCTGCAGCTGATGGTGTTTGTCCTCAAACCGATTATCCTGGTCTGTCAGGCTATGACGCACCTTATTCCCAAAAGATCAGGCGCATCAATCTCTGCAGAAGAGGTGACCGCTGTTGCCCGGATGAGCCGGAGAGCCGGAGAAATCGAAAGGGATCAGGAAAAGGTGATCACCAATATCATCGACCTGCGCGAAAAGACCGTGCGTCAGGTCATGACGCCGAGAACAGTGACCTTCACCCTGGATAAAGAGATGAAGGTGACAGAAGCGGCACATCTGACAGAGCAGTGGAGTGTGCACAGCAGAGTGCCGGTGTACGGCAGGGACAGCAATGATGTGGTCGGTATTGTCCTCAGTTACGAGGTCATGCAGGCGGTGGCGGGAGGCAGGCATGAATGCCGGCTTGCGGAGATCATGCAGCCAGCTCATTTTGTGCCGGAGATTGCCCCGCTGAATAAGGTCATGCTGGAGTTTTTTGAGAAACATCAGCATCTTTTTGTGGTGGTGGATGAATACGGCAGCGTGACCGGCGTCATCAGCCTGGAGGATATTCTCGAAGAGATTATCGGACGGGAGATTGTGGATGAATCGGACAGGGCAAAGGATATGCGCGCTCTGGCCCGGGAAAAACGGTCCTGTTCCGCAGATAAAGCGGACAGACGTTCATAACCGACCGCTGCGGCGAAAAAAAACAAAGGAGGAGTCATGGGCAATCCACTGCAGGATCAGCTGCTCAAGGCAGGACTGGTCAGCAAAAAACAGGCGAACAAGGCAAAACAGGAGCAGTATCAGAACCAGAAAAAGAAAAAAAAGGACAAAGCAGTCAACACAGCAGCGGCGGCGCGGGCTGCGGAGGCGCAGCGGAACCGGGAGATCAATCAAAAACGGGCAGAGGAACAGCGGCGACGTGAACAGCAGGCCCAGATTAAACAGCTGATTGAACAGAACCGGCTGGAACTGGACGGGAACGGTTCTCCCTATCATTTTGCTGTGGACAAGAAAATTCACCGGATTTTTGCTGCAGAGGAAATGATTGATCAGCTCAGTAAAGGTCGATTGGCTGTGGTCCGGTTCAACGATATTTTTGAAGTAGTGCCTGCCAAGGCGGCCCGGCAGATTGCGGAACGGGACAAAGAAGCCGTAGTTGTCCTCCGCACTGCATAATCAATTTTGTGAACAAAAAAGATTGGGGTACACATGACTATTCTGATAGAAAACTACGCAAGCGGGCGGGGAAAAAAAATCATAGCCACGCTGCGGGACCGTTTTGCCCTGGCAGACGACAACTGTATAGAAGTCGTTACGGATATTCTGGAACAGGTCCGCACCCGTGGTGATAAAGCCGTTGTAGAATATACCCGTCAGTTTGATGCGCCGGAGATGACCACAGAGCAGCTGCGGGTGCGTGAGGAGGAGTTTGATCAGGCGGCCGAGGCCGTGGACGAGGAGTTCATGGCAACCCTTGCTTTTGCCGCCGAACGGATCCGTACCTTTCATGAGCGGGAAATGGAGGATTCCTGGATGCTGACCCGCGAGGACGGCACCATTGTCGGGCGGCTGGTCCGGCCGGTGGACTCGGCCGGGCTGTATGTGCCGGGCGGACGGGGCGGCTCCACTCCGCTGGTTTCTTCCGTACTGATGAACGGCGTACCAGCTGCCATTGCCGGGGTGCAGCGGCGGGTCATGATGACGCCCCCGGACAAGGAGGGGAGGGTTGCTCCGGCTTTGCTCATGGCGGCCAAGGAAGCGGGAATCAGCGAGGTGTACAAGGCGGGTTCTGCTTGGGCTGTGGCAGCTCTGGCCTTCGGTACCGAGACTGTGGCGCCGGTGGATGTCATTGTCGGGCCGGGGAATCAATTTGTCACCGAGGCCAAACGGCAGGTTATGGGCAGGGTGCGCATTGATATGATTGCCGGACCGAGCGAAGTGCTCATCGTGGCGGATCACTCGGCAAATCCTGCCTATATTGCTGCTGACATGCTGGCCCAGGCCGAGCATGATCCCCAGGCCCTGGCCGTGCTGCTCATCACCGAAACCACTCTGGCCGAGGCTGTAAAAATTCAACTGGAACAGCAGCTCCTCCGCCTGCAGCGTGCCGATATCGCCCGGACCTCTTTGCAGCAGCGCGGCCTGATCATGGTGGTGGACAGCGTGGACGAGGGCATTGCCCTGGCCAATGAGATTGCCATTGAGCACTTGGAACTGCAGGTGGAGGAACCCTGGCTCTGGCTGCCGAAGATCAACCACGCAGGCGCCATCTTTCTCGGCCCGCACACCCCGGAGGCTGCCGGAGATTACGTTGCCGGGCCCAACCATGTCCTGCCCACGATGGGCACAGCCCGTATCTCCTCTGCCCTCGGCGTCGAGACCTTCCTCAAAAAGAGTTCGGTTATCTCCTATTCCCGCCAGGCCCTGCTCAACGATGCCGAACATATCCAGCGGCTCGCTAATTTAGAAGGACTCGGTGCCCATGCCAATTCGGTGGCGGTGCGTACAGAGTAGGGTCGGACAAATTGAAGATCTGATGTTACGCACGCAAATAAAAGATCAGTAAGTTACGAGACACCCAAAACGTGGAATCTGCCGATTTTGCGTTTCGGCTGCGTAACATCAGTGAATATGTGAGGTTCGGGCTGACTTTCCGGTAATCCTGGAGCTCATCAAATATATTATGGAGCTTGGCGACAAACGTATCGAATGTTAATTCGTTGGTAGCTGAAGGCATAAGCGGAGGGACTCGTGTGATATTGATCATGCCTTTCAATAACACATATTCGTTAAATAAAATAGTATTTTGTTAAGCTTATAATTGCTGCCTTTGATATGGATATAGCTGGAGCAACATAATTTGAATATGCCCACAAGAGGCATAAATTTTGCCTTCACGCCTTTCAGATAGCTGATCCTGTATTCAGTTTATACTGCTCCAGCTATAAAGTATACTTCGTTTCGGGAATGAGTAATTTGATATGGATTTCCCCTTGACATAATCCGGTGTATAACGTAATGTTTGCGGCTCAACTTAATCAAGATGATAAGATGAACACGCAGATGGGACATGCCATTAATACAAAGGATGTGATATTTTCATGATTGAAGTAGAAGTAAAAGGCGACTTGGAGTACGCAATCCGTCAGCTCAAGAAGAAACTGCAGATTGACGGTGTGAAGCGGGAACTCAAACGGCGTGAATACTACGAAAAACCGAGCATTAAAAAACGTCGCAAGTCTGCCGAGGCACTGCGGAAACTTCGCAAGTACAACCGGATGAAAAACCGGTTCTGATATAGACGGCAGTTTTTCAGGCCCTGTCTGCTCACCGAGCTGCAGGGTTTTCTGTTTTCTTCTCATGCTCATCCTGAAACTGAAACGGTTTCTCTCCTGAACGCCTTTTCTCTGACTGATAGTATTGATCTGTTTCTGCGATATCTCGTGGTTCAGCGCAGGTTGTCCCGGAATACCGTTGACAGTTACGGCTCTGATCTGCGTTTCTTTGTCCGGTTCCTCCGGAGGCAGGAGATCACTGATCCAGGACAAATCACGGAAGAGCAGGTGCGTTCTTTTTTAAAAGCCTGCTTTCAGCGTAATGTCAACGCCCGCAGCAATGCCAGACGCCTCTCCGCTCTGCGGGTTTTTTTTGACTTCCTTATTGCCCGGCAGATCAGATCGGACAATCCGGCTGCTGAAGTCGATCTGCCGAAAATCGGCAGCAGTCTCCCCGGAATTCTGACGGTTGACGAGGTAGATCAGCTGCTGACGGTTCCCGCAGTTCCGGTAAAACGTACTCCCCTTATCCTGCGGAACTATGCCATGCTGCACCTGCTGTATGCAACCGGCATCCGGGTCTCCGAGCTGGTGGCTCTGCCTGTGCGGAACTGCAGCATCGGCAGCGGCCATGTCCGTATCTTAGGGAAAGGGCAGAAAGAACGGATGGTGCCGTTCAACGAAACGGCCGGACAACGGATTCAGAAATATCTTGATTTGGGCCGCCCTGCTCTGCTGAAAAAACGGACCAGTCCGTTTCTCTTTGTTACCGGTCGGGCTGACAAAATGACCCGCAACCGTTTCTGGCAGATTATCAGAGACCTGACTGTGCTGGGCGGTGTGCGGAAAAACGTCAGTCCGAAAACCATGCGTCACTCCTTTGCCACCCATCTGCTGGCAGGCGGTGCTGACCTCCGCGCCGTGCAGATGATGCTCGGTCATGCGGATATTGCGACAACCCAGATTTATACCCATGTGGATAAAAGTCGGCTCAAGACCATGCATCAGCGCTTCCATCCGAGAGGCTGACGCTCCCTGATCTGCTTCACCAAAAAGCCTGCTTGCATTTTTCCGCAGCCCTATGGTAGTATCAGTTAAGTCTAACCAGGCAATATTGCACAGAACCCATTATGCTACTTTGCATTATAGCATAAATATCCCGCAAGTTTTCTTATATAGGGAACGCAAAGGGTCTCTGCTGAACAGTGCAGTCTCCTCCGCAACAGACAGTTTGTGCAGGTGTTTTTTTGAAGCAGAAACGACTGGAAAAGATAGCTGATGTGGTGACCCGCAGTGCCAGCCGTAATTCGGCCCTGAACCGCCTGAACGGTTTTTACGAACTGTTTGAACGCGAGGATGAAGTACTGATAGTGATTACGGCTGATCCGGATTCACTGGCCAGCGCTATGGCTGTGAAGCGTCTGCTCAGCTACCGGGTAGGCAGCGTGACAATCGGTTATCCTAATGAGATACGGCGGCTGAATAACCTCACCATGGTCGAACGTCTGAAGATCCCCATTGAGCGCCTCCATACCCTGCCGGTTAATGACTATTCCAAGCTGGTGATGCTGGACTCTCAACCGACGCATCAGCCCTGTTTTGAGAAACTTACATTCGATGCCGTCATTGACCATCATCCGGTTACTCAAGGATGGGATGCCAAATTTATTGATATCCGTCCGGAATACGGCGCAGTCGCCTCCATGATGGTGGAATATCTCCGGGCAGCCAATATTAAACCATCAGTTTCTCTTGCTACTGCCCTTTATTACGGCATAAAAGTTGACACACAGAACTTTGAGAAAAAAAATATGCAGCTGGCGGACGGCATTTCCTTCCGTTACGTCTTCAGTCTTGCCAACCGCAACCTGGTCCGCAAATTTGATCTCACTGAACTGCGCCGTTCGGAATTAAAATATTTTAAAATTGCCCTGAATGAAGTCAAATCCAGCAAAGGCAGGGCCTATGCCCATATCGGCAGAGTCGGGACACCGGATATCCTTGTCATTATTGCAGACTTCCTGAATCATGTTGACAAATTCGATTGGGTTCTGGTATCAGGAATCTCCGGCGACAAACTGATTGTTATTCTGCGCTGTGACGGATACCGAAAAAATGCCGGTAATTTCGCCCGGAAAACCTTTGCCGAATACGGTTCAGCCGGAGGACACCGGGAAGCGGCACGGGCTGAACTGCCGTTAAAAAACCTGCCGCTGCGGGAAGGGCAGGAGTTCACCACCAGCACCCTGATGCGCATAGCCACCCGGCATATGTGACTGCCCCCTGAAACAACGGACCTCCGCCCCACGGGCATGGGCATCAACCTGGAGTGATTTTTAATAATAACAATACGCCGCAGGCAGCAGCTCTGCTGCTCTGCAATACAAAACAAAAGAAGAAAAGAAGCGATGAAGAGCAGGAGTTTTTATGAGAATGCCTTCCACCTTGGCAATGATCCTGGCCGGAGGCCGTGTTGATGAACTGGGTGTGCTGACCCATTATCGTCCGAAGTCGGCTGTTCCTTTCGGCGGGTTTGCCCGAGTGATTGATTTCCCTCTGACCAATCTGATGCGTTCAGGTATTGAACGCATCGCCATCCTCAGTCAGTACCGGTCTTATTCCCTGATTAACCATATCGGCACCGGAGCCGCCTGGGACATGATCGGCCGGCACCGGGGGATTTCCATTCTGCCGCCGTTCAAAGACTATGAAAATCCGCATTGGTACAGAGGATCGGCAGATGCTGTGCACCAAAATATGGACTTTGTCCGGTATCACAATCCCGCCGAAATCCTGATTCTTTCCGGTGACCATGTTTATACTATGGATTATCGGGAGATGATCCGGTTTCATAATGAACAGGACGCCGACCTGACTGCCGCCTTTATCCGGGTGAAAAAAGAGGATGCTGCCCGGCGCTTCGGCGTGGCGGAGATCGGTGACGGGCATCCCGAAGGCGGTCCTCTGCTTTCCTATGAAGAAAAACCGGAACATCCCAAGGGAGAGTGGGCCTCACTGACCGTGCTCTGTTTTAAACCGGAGGTTCTGTACAGCGTACTCCGGGAAAATCAGTCAGCTGCCTCATATGAATTCGGCCGCGATATCATTCCCATGATGATGCAGCAGGGCATGAAGGTATACGGTTATAAATTTAAGGGATACTGGGGATACACCCGTACGGTGAACGAATATTGGCAGACCTCTATGGACCTGCTGGGCGACAACCCGCTGATTGACCTGGAACAATGGGGGCTGCGGACAAATCTTGAACACCGGGATATCCGTGACTGTCAGCCCCTGAAGGTCGGCAGCAGCGGAGTACTTGACAATTCGCTGGCCTATAACGGCTGTATCATTGATGGTACAGTGAAAAATTCCATTCTGTTTCCCGGTGTGCGGGTGGAAAAAGGCGCGGAAGTCAGCGACTCCGTCCTCTTTTTCAATACAACGGTAGGGGCTGACAGCCAGCTGGTGCAGGTGGTCAGCGATGTCAACACGACCTTTGGCCGCAATGTGCAGGTCGGCGGTTCCGGTGCAGGCAAAGCAAAGCGCGTTACAGTGGTGGGCTGGAACAACAATGTCCCCGATGGCATGCGAATCGGCTGCGGCTGTACGGTTGCTCCCGGCATTGCCCCGGAAAAATGGTCGGAAAACAGGCTGGAGGATATGGAGGAACTGCAATGAGACAGATCAGAGATGCATTGGTTCTTCTGCTGGCTGGCGGCATCGGCAGCCGTCTGAATATCCTGGTGGGACATCGGGCCAAACCGGCGGTTCCTTTTGGCGGCCTGTACCGAATCATCGATTTTTCTCTGTCCAATGTGATGAATTCCGGCCTGAGCAAAGTCGGCGTCCTGACCCAATACAAACCCCTGTCGCTGATGCGTCATCTGCAGACAGGCGAAGCGTGGGATTTTACCGGGCGGACCCGTGGGGTCAAAATCCTGCCGCCCCGTACCGGCGAGAAGGATTCTGACTGGTATAAAGGCACTGCAGACGCAATCCGCCAGAATATTGACTTTATCAAAGCCAACCGCTCCGATCAGGTGGTTATTCTGTCCGGTGATCACATCTATCAGATGGATTTGGAGGACATGATATCCTACCATTGTGCAAAACAGGCAGACCTGACCATTGCCATGATGGTGGTTCCGAAAGAAAAGATCCACCAGTTCGGGGCCGGTATTGTTGATGAAAATAACCGGATCATCGACTGGGAGGAAAAACCCAAAGAGCCGAGAACCAATCTGGCATCTATGGGGATTTATGTTTTTGACACCGAATACCTGCTTGACGCCCTTTCCTGCAGCCGTGATGAAGTGGATTTCGGCATGCACATTGTTCCGAAGTCATTGAAAGAAAAACAGGTGTTTGCCTATCCCTTTTACGGGTACTGGCGTGATGTGGGAACCGTGCAGTCCTACTGGGATGCCAATATGGATATTCTCCGGGCTGATTCCGGCATTTCCCCGGAAGAATGGGGCATCCGGCCCAACACCGAGGCGGACGGACGGGCTATGGACAGAGCTCCTGCCCGTTTTGCTGGCGGGTGCTCTGTGCAGTCCTCCATGATTGCAGCAGGTTGTGTTGTGGAGGGAACAGTGGTAAACTCCGTGCTCTCTCCGGGTGTAATTGTCCGGAAAGGTGCTGTTGTCCGAGAGTCTGTTCTTTTTGAAGATTCCGTGGTCGATACTGACGCTGTCGTGGATCTTGCAGTCTGCGATAAACGGATATATATCGGAAAAAAGGCCGTTGTGGGGCATGGGGAAGAGGAGGCAAAAAACATTGCCAACCGGAAATTTCCGACCCATCTGTACAGCGGAATTACGCTTGTCGGTAAAGAAGTACGGATTCCTGCCAAAACGAAAATCGGCAGAAACTGTATTGTGCAGCCTGACAGCAGCAGGGACAGCAGGGAATTTCCCGAAGAGCTTGAACACGGTGGAGTTTTTTAAGCAGTATGCTGCAGAAATGCATTGCGTTCCCGTCCGGTTCAGGTAAAATTATTCGACGCATATTCTTTATGCAGCATCTCCGCGCCCGTAGCTCAGTAGGATAGAGCACCAGATTCCTAATCTGGGTGCCGCAGGTTCGAATCCTGCCGGGCGCACCATCCTGTGCAGCCGGGAATCTGAAAAAACAGGCCGGATCCAGATTCAGTTGCTCCGGACAGCTTTATCCGTCATACCCGGACAATTTCCAGCCAGCTGTTTGTCCGTTTACCAGCACAACAGAATAAACAAAGTAAAACAGGAGCAGTGCATGCAAGCTGTGCAGCAGAAAAAAAGAATATTAATTACCGGCGGAGCAGGCTTTCTTGGCTCCCACTTATGTGAACGCCTGTTGGCGGACGGGCATGAAGTTGTCTGTCTGGACAATTATTTTACCGGCACCAAGCAGAATATCGTTCACCTCCTGGAAAATCCCTATTTCGAAATTCTTCGCCACGATGTCACCCTGCCGCTGTATATAGAGGTCGATGAAATATACAATCTCGCCTGTCCCGCCTCTCCCATTCACTATCAGTTTGATCCGGTACAGACCACCAAGACCTCCGTGCACGGCGCGATCAATATGCTGGGACTGGCAAAAAGGGTCAAAGCCAAGATCTTTCAGGCATCCACCTCCGAGGTGTACGGTGACCCGCAGGTCCATCCGCAGCCAGAATCCTACTGGGGATATGTCAACCCGAACGGCATCCGGTCGTGCTATGATGAAGGAAAACGATGCGCTGAAACGCTCTTTTTTGACTACCAGAGACAGCATAATCTGAAGATCAAAGTAGCCCGGATTTTCAATACCTACGGTCCGAGGATGCACCCGAATGATGGTCGGGTGGTATCCAATTTTATCGTCCAGGCCCTGCAGGGACAGCCGATAACGATTTACGGTGACGGCGCACAGACCAGATCCTTCTGTTATGTCGATGATCTTATTGAAGCATTTATCCGGCTGATGGACACGGAAGACGGATTCACCGGTCCGGTCAACACCGGCAACCCGGGCGAATTCACCATTCTCCAGCTTGCTGAAAATGTGATTGAACTGACAGGGTCACAATCCGAGATCGTGTTCAAACCGCTGCCGGCAGATGACCCGCAGCAGCGGCAGCCTGATATTGCTCTGGCCAAAGAGAAACTCGGCTGGGAACCAAAAATTACCCTGCGGGAAGGACTGGTATCCACAATCGCCTATTTTGATAAGCTGTTGCGGGAACAGGAATCCTGAATGCTGATAAACAGCATCCCATGAAAACAGCTTTTATTACAGGAGTAACCGGCCAGGATGGCGCCTATCTCGCAGAGTTCCTCCTGAAAAAAGGCTATATGGTTCACGGCCTGAAACGAAGAACCTCTCTGTTCAATACGGACCGTGTGGATCATCTGTACCAGGACCCCCATGAAAAAGATGTCCGTTTCCGGCTGCATCACGGCGACCTGACTGACTCCACCAATTTAATCAGGATCATTCAGGAAGTTCAGCCGGACGAAATATATAATCTGGCAGCCCAGAGTCATGTTGCCGTTTCCTTTGAAGCTCCGGAGTACACGGCCAACAGCGATGCTCTGGGCACACTCCGGCTGCTGGAGGCCATCCGTATTCTCGGTCTGGAAAACAAAAGCCGTTTTTATCAGGCCTCAACCTCGGAGCTGTTCGGCAAGGTGCAGGAAAGCCCGCAAAGCGAAACCACGCCGTTTTATCCCCGTTCTCCCTATGCGGCCGCCAAGCTGTACTCCTACTGGATTACGGTGAACTATCGGGAAGCCTACAACATGTACTGCTGCAACGGTATTCTCTTTAATCATGAATCGCCGGTCCGGGGAGAAACCTTTGTTACCCGTAAGATCACAAGGGCTCTTGCCCGCATCAAACTTGGTTTGCAGGAGGCACTGTTCCTCGGCAATCTGGACGCGAAACGCGACTGGGGCCATGCCAGGGATTATGTCCGGATGCAGTGGCTGATGCTGCAGCAGGAGAATCCGGAAGATTTTATTATTGCTACCGGGGAACAGCATTCGGTGCGGGAGTTTGTTGAAATAGCGGCTGCAGAACTGGGCATGTCTATTGAGTGGCAGGGCCGGGGGCTGGATGAAACAGGTATTGAACGGACAAACGGCAGAAGTATTGTCAGGATTGATCCCCGTTATTTTCGGCCTACTGAGGTGGAAACCCTGTTGGGCAATCCTGCCAAGGCCAAGGAAAAACTCGGCTGGAAACCGAAGATCAGCTTTGCGGAAATGGTTCGGGAAATGATTGTTGAAGACCTGAGACTGGCTGAACGGGATCAGATGATCCGCCAGAAAGGTTACAGGGCGTATAACTATTTCGAGTAGGCCCCTGACAAGAACGGACGGAATATCATTCCATCCGCCTTGCCTGCAGGAAGACCAAAACTTTAGCCCTCCTGTATTGATCTCAGTTCTTAGGCATTCTTTCAGTATTCACTTAATGTCCTGAAAAGGATATAAATCGATCAAGTTTGAAGCGAAAATCAAAAGTTCAGCATATTGTTGCAGAAGTACCAAAAATAATATATAATCAATTATACTAAAAATAAGGGCAAAGCTTTAAACTAAGCGGGTGCCTTGCTTTCTGGTTGAAACCGGAAAGCTGATAAAGCCACAGCCGTCGCGAGGCGGTGTCGGAAAACTACGGATCTCCATAATGGAGATGGCCGGGTTGCCTGCTTTTACGTGGACCAGGAGGCATATCATGATAACTTTTCTGAGATTATTTTACTTTACAGTTCCCTTCATAACCGTATCAGCAGATTTCCCTATATTCGGAATTCCGTTCCCTCACTCAAGAAGAAAAATTCCACTTCACGTATTGCCCAACGGGTCTCATCCTCTGCACCTTATCAGGGCAGATGCATCATTGCCCCGGGCAGAAGGACTCCTCTCAAAAATGTACCTGTCCGGCTCCCGCTTGGCTGCTTGATCTGACGGGAGTCAACAAAACGGCTTTATTTTTTTGTTTTTTAAAACCAGCTAAATCAACTCAACCAACAACGCATGCGCGAAAAGGAGACCGGAATGATTTCACGCAGGGATTTTTTATGGATATCAGGAATGGCGTCAGCAGCAGCACTGATGAACTGGCAATGCCCGGCGTGGGCGAAGGGCGGATCGACTAACGGGGACAAATACGATGTTATTATTATCGGTGCAGGATTAGGCGGGTTATCCTGTGCAGCCTGGCTCGTCCAATCCGGCTACAGACCTCTGGTCATTGACCAGCGTGACAAGGTCGGAGGATATGCCACTTCATTTCAACGGGATGGTTTTACCTGCGAGGTATCTCTGCACGGCATTACCGGCAGCCCTGTTACTCTTAATGTGTTAAATCAACTTTTCGGACCAAATCTTAACAACGTGCTTATTCCGCACGAATACAGCTGGAATGCACTGTACCCTTATAATCCTGTTCCTGATTTCTCCTCCGATACCCCGGATGGAATCAGTGAGCTTGACCCTAACGGGCTTGCAGCATGTTACCGTAATGGTCTTGCTCTTGACTTTCCAACCGGTATGCCGGGGGGAGCCACTGGCATACAACAGATGACAGATATGCTCCTTCCTATGTTTCCCGAAGAAAGCACGCAGCTGGCCCGATATATGGCTAACTGGGAGATCCTGCTCTCCGAGATAGGGCAGTTCTATGCAGAAGTGCCGGAAAACGGGATGCCGCCTCTTGATGCGTTCTTCAGGAGCTACCCGACATGGGCTCGTATGATCGGGAAAACACTTGCTGACCATATGTCCGAATATGGTATAAGAAACCAGAAGCTGCGGGGTATATTGAGTCAATCCTGGGGTTACTATGGGCTTCCGCCTTCCCAGCTGCCTGCGTGGTTCTACCTGTGGACCACCGGGTGGTATCATAATTACGGAAAATTTTATATTCGTGGTACCTCTCAGACGTTGAGCGATGCATTGGCCGGACTTGTTATGCAAGCCGGAGGCGGAAT
The DNA here is from genome assembly GCA_047651235.1 of Candidatus Electrothrix yaqonensis. Lineage (GTDB taxonomy): Bacteria > Desulfobacterota > Desulfobulbia > Desulfobulbales > Desulfobulbaceae > Electrothrix > Electrothrix yaqonensis. The sequence continues at coordinate 97,447 of CP178758.1, read as the reverse complement.
TCTCCTCGATACAGAGGTAAAAGAAATCATTCTTGAAAACGGAAAAGCTGTCGGTGTAAAAACAGAAGATAACGCATATTACAGTAAAGCTGTCGTCAGCAATGCATCTGTTCTACAGACCTTTGGCAGGCTTCTTCCGGAGTCGGAAGTGCCGAGCAAATATACGAAGCAGATAAATCGATATCGGCCCAGTATAAGCCACACCAGTGTCTGGTTAGGATTGAATCAGGACATCAGTTATGATATTCATCAATCGGATCTTTTTATCTATCCCGACTATGATCCTGAAAAAACATATAAGGCATCTATGCGACGAGGTAATCCGTATGGTGCAGGAATTGCTCTGATGAATTATGACAGACTGATTGAGGGATTCTCTCCCAAGGGAAAATCCTTAATCTCTCTTATGCTGCTTTCCGGTTATGAACCTTGGCAAAAGTATGAACAAGAGTATTTTTCCGGGGACAAAGAAAGATACTACAGGAGAAAAGAACACGTTACCAGAGACATTATCAGGATGGCAGAGCAATCGGTATTGCCCGGACTCTCAGACATGATTATCATGGAGGAGTCTTCCACTCCTTTGACCAATGTCCGTTTTACCGGTAATACACAGGGCGCAATCTACGGATTTGAGCAGATCAGAGATAATTCCGGATTCAAGAGAATCGGGAACCGGAGTCCCATAGAAGGGCTTTATCTCTCCGGTGCCTGGACCTACCCCGGCGGCAGTTTTGAGCTGGTAATGCTTTCCGGCAAAGAGGCTCTCAAATGCATGGTTGAAGACGGCGTGCTGGGATAGTCCTGCAATTTCTGCTATACGGTGAAACAGCCAATAGCGCGAACAATCTGACCGTTTCGAATAACCCACCGATGAAAGTCGGTGGGTTTTGTGTTCAATCTCAGCTCCGTCTTTATAAGGCAGCACTATCCGGTAGTCCAAGACTGAATCCCGTATCATGTTTGGCAGACTGAAAAAACTGAAAGATAGCTCCAACGATCCGAAAAGTATTCTTATCCTCGGTCTCGGCGGCATCGGCTACCATCTGGCGGAACGGCTACTGGACGAAGAATATTCCATCACCGCTATTGAAGCAGATGCCGATCTGGTACGCTATGCCGATGACAACCTTGATGCCCGGATTATCCACGGCGGTGCAATGGACATCAGCTGCTGGCAGGAAGCCAGGGCTGACCGGATAGACTGTCTTATCGCAGTAACAGACAACGACGCCGTCAATATGATGGGCTCCATGATTGCCGATAAATTCGGCATTGCGTGCAAAATCGCCAGAGTGCGCTCCCTGGATTTCGGGCATGAAAACTCCGTTCTGCAGGGTGGAGATCTGAAGATCGATCTGTTTATTCATCCGGAGGAGCTGGCAGCCCAGGAGATCACCCGGATGATCAAACGGACTTCCGGTGATGAGATTATAGATATTGCTTTGGGTGAAATGCAGGTACTGGCAGCCCGTATTTATAACGATTCTCCCCTGGCCAACAAAACTCTTTTTGAAATCGCAGGAACCTATAACGAATTCCCCTTTCGGGTCGTGGCCATTTCACGGGGTATCACGACGATCATTCCCGGAGGACAGGACGAAATTCTGCCGCATGACCAGATCCTGATTATGGCGGACCGGGACGATCTGCCCCGTCTGATCGAGCTGACCGGTATTCAGCAGCAGCGAAGAAACCGGATCATGATCCTCGGCGGCGGCCTAGTGGGCAGCCGCCTGGCCGAGCTGTTAGGTAAGGATGTGCAGGTCCGTCTTCTGGAAAAAAATGAACAGCGGGCCACGGAACTGTCCTCCATGCTGCCCTATACCGAAATTCTGCACGGTGACGGTTCGGACAAGCAGCTCCTCGAAGGAGCAGGGCTGCCGGATATGGATACCTTTGTGGCTGCCACCGGCCAGAACGAAACCAATATTATGAGCTGCCTGCTGGCCAAACAGCTCATGGACCGGGAGACCGAACAAAATGAACCGCAGCGCCGTAACCTGAAAAAGACCGTCTGCATGGTCAACGATAAAGACTACATGGTGCTGGCCGCCACCAGCGGTTCCGATATTGTCCTGAATAAAAAATTGCTGGCCGGGAACGAGATCCTCACCTATATCAGCCGCAGCGAGCTGCTGTCTGTCATGCATATGCATGGCTTTGATGCTGAGGTCGTTGATCTGATTGCGGCTCCCGATGCGCGGGTCACCCGGAAGCCGCTGGCTGCCTTGGATGCCTCATTTGCCGGGCATATCATCGTCGGCAGCGTTTTCCGGGACGGCGCGTGGACTACGGCTGTAGGCTCCACCCATATTCAGGAAGGCAACCGGGCCATTGTAATCTGCAATTCCGATTACCTGAAAGAAGTACGCAAGCTGTTTGCGGGATGATAGCCGTTCTCCCCTCCTTCCTGTATCGTTTTCCTGTAGTCGCCTCTTTCCGCAAAACCCTGCTTGCCAAACGCCTTTGGTGCGAGTATTCTTGCTGCAACGCCCAACCGGTATCCGGATTGCCCCTCTGTTCCATACCTCCCTCAAACAGGGAAGCAGTAGCTGAGCTGACAAGCCGATATTTTATTTCTGACCAGGCAGACTGATCGTGAAAAGCACTTCCTGTCCCCTGGTCGTCCTGATCGGACGGCCCAATGTGGGGAAATCCACCCTGTTCAACCGCATCATCCGGCGGCGCGACGCCATTGTCGATTCCACACCCGGAGTCACCCGCGACCGCCATTATGCACAGGCCGGCTGGGAGGAACATATCTTCATGCTGGTGGATACCGGCGGCATTGAAGAGGCGGACGGGCCGGACAGCGACCGGTTCAGCAATCATATCCGCACCCAGGCCATGCAGGCGGTGGACGAAGCCGATTTTGTCCTTTTCCTCATGGACGGACGGCAGGGGGTCATGCCCGGTGACTGGGAGATTGTTGACCTGCTGCGGCGTACGGAAAAGAATTGTTTTTTTGTGGTCAACAAGATCGATTCCCCGGAGATTGAAACCGAGCTGCTGAGTCCGTTCTGGGAGCTGGGCGTAGAGCAGCTCTGGGCCCTGTCCGGTGATCACGGTTACGGTTTCCGTACCCTGATGGATGCCCTGGCTGCAAAGCTTGGAAAAAGTGAGGCCCCGGCAGAACTGCCCGAAGGTACTGTCCGGCTCGCTTTTTTCGGGCGGCCCAACGTGGGCAAGTCCTCCATGATCAACGCTATCATGGGGCAGGAGCGGATGGTGGTTTCCGATGTCTCCGGCACCACCCGTGACTCCGTGGACACCCTGCTTACCCGTGACCAGTACAGCTACCTGCTCATTGATACCGCCGGTATCCGCCGCAAGGGCAAGACCAAGGACAAGCTGGAGAAGTTCTCCATCCTCAAAGCGCTCAAGGCCCTGAGCCGCTGCGATATTGCCGTAGTGCTGATTGATGCGAAAGAAGGCATAACGGACCAGGATACCAAGGTGATCGGCTATACCCAGGACCACGGCCGTGCCCTGATGATTCTGCTCAATAAATGGGATCTGATTCAGGACGACAAACAGCGGCAGAAGCAGCTGCTGGAAGAGGTGCGGCTGGCCACAAATTTCATCCCCTTTGCCCCGGTGTTCAGGGTGTCTGCCAAAACCGGTTCCGGGATTAAACGTATTTTTCCGGAAATCGGCAAGATGCACCGCCAGTTTTATCAGCGTTTCTCCACCTCGGCCCTGAACCGGCTGCTGGAAGCGGCGACCCATCACCACGAGCCGCCCATGTATCGCGGCCGCCGCCTGAAGCTCTACTACACTGCCCAGGTTGATACAGCCCCGCCATCCTTTGCTGTGGTCACCAACGACCCGAAAGGCATCCATTTTTCCTATCAGCGCTACCTCAAGAACCGTTTCCGGGAGGGACTGGGCCTGGACCGGATACCGATTCGTTTGTTTTTCCGGGAGCGCAGCGGTCGGAAGAAACGGTAGAAGGGGGGAGCGGCAATCAGGCGACTTGCTTCATAATTTCGTGCTACTCTGGGGATTGCCCGTACTGACCTACGCCTTCCGGATCAGCACCGACCACTGCGCACCGATTTTTTCCTGCCGCAGGATGGTATGCCCTTCCAGCTCGACCGAGCCGGGCACATTTTTTATGGGCGGACCCTCATCAAGGATAATCTCCAGGAGTTCCCCGGAATTCATGCCAAAGAGCTGCACTTTGGTCTGGGCAAAGTTCAGGGGACATTTCACTCCGCTCAGGTCTTTGAACCTGTCCGGCTTCCGTTGCGAGCTATCCGAATCCGCACTTTCCTCGGTCCTGCCTTTCGCCTGAGGCTCCGGCTCAACGTCCGGCGTCAACTCATCCATCTGACTGTTATCTTTTGCCAGCAGTCTGAGCGCCATATTTTCTGTTTCTCCGGGAAACCGCATGGTATTGTCCATGCTTCTGTACAGTTCCCTGATCTCCCGGGCAAAGGCAACAATACGCTCTTTCTGCCGGAGTAACGTATCCGTTTTTCCTTGGCAGGCCAGTTCGATCAGTGGCCGGTACGAGGCATCAACAAGACCGGTATCAAGAAAATGCCGGACAAACAGGGGATAGACCTCGGACTCGTTTCCCGGCTCCTCTCCCCGTGTAATCATCAGCATTCTCGCCGCACGAAACAGGGTATCCTGCAGCAGTCTGCTCAGTCCGTCCTTTTCGTCCTTTACCGGCACTTGTTCATCCAGGCGCCGGAGATTCTTCCGCACAGCCCTGTCATCCGCATCGATCATGTCGTACATACCGGCGGAACATTCCGCCTGGCCGAGATCACTGACGGAAAAGAGCTGGTCCGCCCCGTGATCAAAATAGTAGTTTTTGTCGTCCGCAAAGGAGGGAATGTCATGATATCCGGATGCACACAGTTCCCTGATGATTTCTCTGCCGCCGCTGCACCAGTAATCATTAAAATTTACTGCATGATCAGAATCATCCTGCTCCTTAAAGTTGATATAGCGACGCATCACTTCGGCAATAAATCTGGGCAGATCATAAGCATGGACCCAGCCGACCTCTTCGGCGATCCTGAATTTTCCCTGATGCACGCCGCCGTTGCCGAGGACATTGTAGGTCGGAATCAGATGCCCATCCACCCTCCGTACCCTACCGTAAAATCCGAGATCAGCGATCCAGTGGTTGCTGCATGAATTCGGACAGCCGCTCATGCGGATCATGATGTCATTGGGCGGACAGAAATCCTCTGCCGCCAGTGTGTCCAGATAATCAAAAATAGCCTGGGCAGCCGGTTTGGGCGACGTTATCCCGACCTGACAGCCCTGCGCACCGGCACAGCAGACCAAATTACCGTACAACCTGGGTTTGTCGTTCAGAGTGCTGCAGTTCATCACCGCATGGTAAATATTTGCCAGGAATGTTTTCGGAATATTAATCAGGTACAGATTCTGATCCGTACCAAAACGCAGGGTGTTCTCTCCGAAAGGACGGAGAAATTCTTCCAGTGCGCAACAGGCCCCGGCCTGCAGATCGCCTGCAGATAGGGGCAGTCTGATCCGGCATAATCCTTTCTGTTTCTGGGCAGCAACATGCCGTTTTTTCCAGAGCTGAAAATCATCGGAATGCTCGGACTGCGGAGCAAGATCGATGTCCCTGTTGATATTTCCTGTATTGTCAATTGGTTCAGGGTACAGTTTCGCATGTCCCCGGTCAACGACCCTGGACAGTTCCTGCTCATAGTAGGTACGGAAGGCCTCGATACCAAGGTCATCATGCAGCAGAAACTTAATCCTGTTCCGGTGTTTGTTCTTCCGGTTTCCATAATGATGGAACAGTTTTTTCACTGCCTTGACCACATGATAGACGTCCTCTTCCGGGATGAACTCATGCAGCAGGACAGCTGCTTTCGGCCGTGCCCCCAGACCGCCGCCGATATGCACCCTGAAGCCCTGTTCTCCTTCTGTATTACGCCGGGCCACAAAGCCGATGTCATGAATATGGCAGAAGGCCTGCTCTTCGGCCAGGGAGCTGAAGGCTATCTTGACCTTTCTCGGCATTTCCCAGCTGTCCGGTTCCGCGATCAGCCGGTCAGTCAAGGCGATAATACAGGGCAGCACGTCAAACACTTCATCCGGGCTGATCCCGGAATCGTGGTTAGCGATAATATTACGGATGGTATTGCCGCCCCCGCCTATGCAGGCAAGTCCGGCCTCCTGCAGGCCGCGCAGAACAGCAACAACATTGCCCTCCTCAATCCGATGCAGCTGCAGCTCCGCCCGGGTGGTGACATGTACTCGGCTGTTCCCGTATTTCCGGGCAAGTTCCGCAACAGCGGCAAGCTGCTGCGGGCTGATAATGTTGCCGCTGCACCGGATACGGCACATATAGGTCGTGTAATTCCGCTCAAGATAGACCCCCATTTTGACCCGTTTGGCAGTGAATGCGGTCTCGTGGAGCCGCCCGGCCCCGAATTCTGCAAAATCATGTTCAAAACGGAAAATATCGTCATCCAAGGATGGCGGAAGTGCATAATGTATCATGAATACCCTCTTTCTACGGCGGTGTTTTTCCTTTGCCGGGCAGACCGGACCGACAGATCATCTGTATTCGTTATTTCTCTTTCTATCTTTTGGGCAGCTCTGCAGAACAGCAACAGCAGATCAGGCTGACAGATCACAGGTCGGCCGTTTATTCTGTTCAAGCTGATGGATGGTGGGGTTCTCTCCGCAGAGAGGGCAGTCAGAACGCTTTTTCAGGTTCACCCGTCTGAACCGCATGGTTGCGGCGTCAAAAGTCAGCAGGGTGTCGGTGAGCAGGGTGCCTGCTCCGGTAATGAATTTCAGAGCTTCGGCTGCCTGGATAGCACCCAGCATACCGGCTATTGCACCGAGCACACCGGCCTGTGAGCAGCTGGAGACCGCGTCCGGCGGCGGGGGCTGTCTGAACGAGCAGCGGTAGCAGGCTGATTCACCGGGAAGCACAGTCATGGTCTGGCCGTCAAAACGGAGAATGCCGCCGTGGGAAAAGGGAATACCCGCCATCACGCAGGCATCGTTGACCAAAAATTTGGTGGGAAAATTATCGCTGCCGTCAATGACAAAATCGTACTCCCGAATGATTTCCTCAACATTGGCGGCATCCAGATACAATTTATAGGGGCGTACCTCGATATCAGGATTAATGGCCCGCATTTTTTCAGCAGCCGACTCTACTTTCGGGCGGTCCAGATCTTTGGTGGAATGAATGATCTGGCGCTGAAGATTGGATATATCCACCACATCGGCATCCACAATACCGATGGTGCCGACTCCGGCAGCAGCAAGGTACAGAGAAATCGGAGAGCCCAATCCGCCGGTGCCGACAACCAGCACTTTGGCCTCCAGCAGCGCCGCCTGCCCTTCCGGGCCCACTCCCTGAAGAATGATGTGGCGGCTGTAACGCTCCAGCTGTTCATCAGTTAAATTCAACATACAGACCCCGTTCAGTCAAAAAATCAAAAAATATACAGTCAGTCATACAAGAATGCCCTGACAAAACACGGTTTCATGTCTCATCAGGGCTGAACAACTTCATTACAACTTCACTGCAGCGGATCGGCACTGCTATTTTCTGATACAACCTTCGTTATTACAATATTATTTATTGTAACGAGGTCTGACCGGAAAAATCAGCCGCCTGCCATAAAGTAGAGGAAATCCACCTCGTTTTTATCCGCAACAATCGTGTTATGATACGTGCCCCGGTCAACAATTTCACCGTTTATCTGGACCGCCACCATTTCCGGGGATGCTACTTTTTCATGTTCGAGCAGGCCCGCAACAGTCATTTTTGTTACTTTGTCAATAAAACGTGACTCTCCGTTCAGTCTAATTTCCATAATTTCTCCTCCAAAAAATGTATGGTATTGTGGTTCCAACCCTTTTTCCCGCCTAATTGCAGCGGGACCTCAAATTCGTGTTCTTACACGAAAACATACTATATATTAACAGGCTGAACGGGATAAATGTCAAGCAGAAAAATGCGTTCTCCGCCGCCAGAAACAAAAACGACCGCTGTCGGATCATGAACAGCGACAGGAATCTACCTGTTCTGCCTTTATTTTCCGATACAGAACTGAGAAAAAAGAATATCAAGTACATCATCAGGAGTGGTCAGTCCTACAATGTCGGAAAGGTGATCAAGAGCTGCCTGCAGGTCAACCGCCAGCAGATCGGCGGGCGCACCGGCCAGCAGCGTCTGTCTGATCTGTGTGCAGGCGGCAAGGGTTTTCTCCAAAATTGTTTTATGCCGGAGATTGGGAGCGCAGGAAATCTGATCCTGCTGCATCTTGTCCTGCATTTTATCTTCTGTCCCGATGATGATCTGATACACGGCATCCAGCAGTTCCCCGATTCCCGTGCCTGCACGGGCCGCTGTCCGCACCTGCAGCACTTCGGCAAATTCCCGGCTGATCTGCTCCAGCCGTCTTGGTTCCGCAATATCCGTCTTGTTCAGCACAATGATTTTTTTCTGCTGCTCCCCCAGAGAACGGTAGAGCTGCCGGTCCGCCCTGCTCAGCTCCCGACCTGCATCAACGACAAAGAGTACCAGCTCGGCCTCCTGCAGCTTCTGCCGGGCCCGCTCAATGCCCAGTTCCTCGACAAGATTTTCATGCTCGCGGATACCAGCGGTATCGACCAGGCGGACAGGAATGCCGCGCACAACAATCAGCTCCTCAATAGTGTCCCGTGTTGTCCCCGGAATATCCGTGACCAAGGCCCGATCTTCCTGGAGCAGCTGATTGAGCAGACTGGATTTGCCCACATTGGGCTGTCCGGCAATGACCGCACTGATTCCCTCACGGATTACTTTGCCGCGCTCGGCCAGGGCCAGCAGGTTCTGCAGAGGCTGTTCCACTTGTTCCTCCAGCCGGGCAAGCAATTGCTCCGGCACGAGGATCTCAACATCATCGTCCGGAAAATCCAGGGCCAGCTCAACAAGGGCCAGCAGCTCGACAAGGGCATCCCGGACAGCGGCAATCTGTTCGTACAGTTTTCCCTGCAGCTGCCCCGCAGCCAGTTTGACCCCGCCCATACTCCGGGCCTGCAGCAGATCAATCACAGCTTCCGCGCGGGTGAGATCAATCCGACCGGCCAGAAAGGCACGTTTGGTAAATTCACCGGGTTCAGCCACCCGTACCCCTGCCGCAAGGATTTCTGCCAGAATAGCCTGCTGCAGCAGATAACTGCCGTGACTCTGAATCTCCGCCACATCCTCGCGGGTATAAGTGTGCGGTGCCCGCATAAGGACAGCCATTACCTCGTCAAGCATACCTCCGTGACGATCAGTTACTGTGCCGTAACAGAGCCGGTGGCTGGGCAGAGCGTCGTCTTCAAGAAGGTGCGTTCTATGCGGGACAAACAGCTGCTGCAGAACAGCAGCAGCATCAGGACCGCTGATCCGGATAATCCCGATACCGGCAGCGCCCGGAGCAGTGGCTATGGCAGCTATGGTGTCATTTGCTGTCGGACGACCGCTCACTCCGTTGCCCCTTGTTCCCCAGACCTTTGCCTTTGCCCTTGCGGGGGCCGGACCGCTTTCTGCCCGGCTTGTAGATCAGAACCTTTTTAAACAGCCCGTCCCCCACAGAACGGCTGCGGATTGTCTTATCATCCTGCAGGGTCATATGCACGACCCGCCGTTCAGAGGGATTAAGAGCAGGTACAGCGCGGGTCTTGCCGTCCTCCCGGACTTGGGCGGCAAGTTCCAAGGCTCGTTCCTTCAGCTCTTCCGCCCTGCTCTCCCGGTAATTACCCACATCAAGAGAAAGCATGATCCGCTCCGGCAGCCGTCTCGACATCATTTTGCGCAGCAGATACTGGAGACTGTCCACGACCCTGCCGTCTCTGCCGACCAGTTCCTCCTGATACGCATCGCTGATCCGGCAGGCAACGGTATATTCCTCCAGAGTAACCGTGACAGCGGAGGGGAATCCCATAAGTTCTACCATGGTGGTAATATCTTCCTGAATACCTGCCAGCACCTCATCAGAAGGAAGTTCCGGCGGAGGGGCTGCTGCTGGATCGGCCGCTCCTCCACCTGTCTGCTTCTCCTTTTTTTTCTCTACGGTCTCAGTAGTCTCAGCGGTCTCAGCTGGTTTCCGGTTCGCCCCGGATGCGTTTTCCTCTTTCTTTGCTTCTTTGAAATTTTTGTTCTGTGCAGCCCGGTTTTCAGCATCAGCAGGGGGATCAGCAGAAGAGTGCTCTTCCCGCCTTGCCACCCGGATATGCGCTTTCTTCCGGCACAGGCCGAAAATACCTGATGAACCGGTCTCCAGAATTTCGATTTCAAGCTCTTCCTGAGATGCGGAGAATGCTTTGCAGGCTTCGGCGATAGCGTCAGTCACTGTGCCGCCGTAAAACTCTTTTCCTTTGCTCATAAAAAACAGTTCCTTTGGATAAGGTTCTCAGGCAGCCGCAGCCGTTCTGTTGTTGCCGCCGGTCTGCCGATTGATGAGCTGCTGCTGGAGAATGGAGAGCAGGTTGTTGACAAACCAGTAAAGCACCAGACCGGATGCAAAATTAACAAACATGACCGTAAAAATAACCGGCAGAAACTGCATAACTTTGGCTTGGGTCGGGTCTGCGGTTGTCGGGGTCATTTTCTGCTGCAGATACATGGAAATGCCCATCAGAATAGTCAGTACCGGAATTCCATGCAGGACCGGAATATCAAAGCCGATCATCAGTCGGTCCGGTGCGGACAGGTCATCAATCCACAGCATGAACGGAGCGTGACGCAGTTCAATAGCCGCCATCAGCACCCGGTACAGGGCAAAGAAAAAGGGAATCTGAATCAGCATGGGCAGACAGCCGCCTACCGGATTGACCTTGTAGGTTTTGTACATGGCCATCATCTCCTGATTCATCTTTACCGGGTCATCCTTGTACTTCTCCCGCAACTTGGCGACCTTGGGCTGCAGCTTCTGCATATTCTTCATGGACTTCATCCCCTTCTGGGTGATGGGCCAGAAGGAACCCTTGACCAGACAGGTCAGCAGAATGATGGCGATCCCGTAGTTCCCCAGAATGGAATAAAAAAAGTTAAGCAGGTACAGCATAGGCTTGGCCAGAATATCAAACCAGCCGAAATTGATTGCCCCAGCAAGATCATAGCCGGTCTTTTTCAAATAGGCCAATTTTTTCGGTCCGAAATACCCTTCATACCGGAAGTCCTTTGTTTCCCCCGGTGCCAGGCTGATTATACCGCTGCTCAGGACAGTGCGGACTTTCTCCTGCTCCTTGCCTGTCAAGGGAACGGAAGTAAAAGTAACCAGACTGACAGTGTTCTGCTCCGGAACCAGAGCGCTCATAAAGTAATTATCCACATGGGCTGCCCAACGGACTGTGCCCTGCAGGGAAGCCGGTCCTTCAGCCAGCTTTTTTGCTTTAACCTGCTCCAGCTTACCGTTCACATAGGCGTTCGGGCCGCTGAACATGTAATGGCCATCTGCGCTGCCGGACTTGAACGGAGCATTGGTCATCACCATTGCCGGACTGATCTGCAGCGGGGCAGAACCAGTATTGCTGACTGTATAGACACTGTCGATCAGATAGCTGTCTGCGTTGAAGGTCAGACGTCGCTCAACGGTTATGCCGTCCTCCCTCGGCGTACGCATAAGCAGCTCGCCTTTTCCCCCTTCCAGGACCTGCAGGGAAACAGTATCAGCCGTAAAGCGAAGCAGATCCATTTCTGTGCCGTTATTCAGGGAAAAAATCATGGGAAGTTCTGCCGGATTGGAAGTGGTGACCATCTCCATGGACGGCGCATCCTCCTCCTTTGCGGTCCGGTATTTTTTCAGGATAAAGCTCTTTAGTCCGCCGCCCTGCTCGGAAAGAACTGCTGTATACAGCGGCGTTTCCACCGTAATATCACGGGCTGTCGGGTCGGGTTGCACAGCCTGTACAGCTGCAGCCGGAGAGGATGTCGGAGAAGGCGCCTCAGAGGCCGCCGTCGGTGTATTTTTCCGGTTTTCCTGCTGTACGGCAGAATTCCCACCCGGAGCAGCCGCTTCTCTATTCTGCTGCGTATTCTGCGCCTGTGTGCCCTGTTTCGGCGGCACCGGAGCACGGGCGGGCATAAAAAGATACTGATACCCGATCAGGATAATAAAGGAGATAATGACAGCAAGAAAGGCCCGTTGTGTATCCATGAAACTTACTTTTTCCTTGAGGTTAGCGGCCCCCCTGAACCGGAGACCTCTCTGAGAGCGGAGCGGAAAAGTGAAAATTATCTTATTTTACAGGATCATATCCGCCAGCGGCAAAGGGATGGCAGCGCAGTATCCGGCAGACTGCAAGCCGGATGCCCCGTACCGCTCCGTACCGCGCAACCGCTTCAGCTGCATATTCCGAACAGGTCGGTACATAGCGGCAACAGGGAGGAAACAACGGCGAAATACAGTATTGATATCCTTTGATCAGCAGCAGAAAAAAGCCCGCGACTCCGCCGGGCCTCTGTTCAGACCGTTCAGATGCGTTCTTTGCGGACGCTACCGGAGAGTTCCCGCGAGTTCCGTGCAGTCCGTTCTGCGGATCATCCGGACAGCACATCAGCCCTGCTCCAGTTTTCCGGTTTTTCCGGTCAACCCGGCAACAGCATCCCGGACAGTGTGTATATTCGGGAAAGAGAACCCCGGACGCACTGCAAAGACAATATCACTGGACCGGGGGAAAATTTCCCTGTGCAGCCGGAAAACCTCGCGGACAAGACGCTTGATCCTGTTGCGCCGGACCGCCGTGCCGACTCTGCGCGGCACACTGACCCCCAGACGGCTGGCCAGCTGGTCGCCATGCAGATATACCAGCAGAAAACCATTGCCGTACAGCCGGATGCCCCGCCGGTACACCCTGTTGAACTCTGCAGTTTTTCTGAGACAGCAGGAGTCCGGCAGTCCGAACCGCTTCATCGGGATCAGGCGGAAAGGCGCTTCCGTCCTTTGGCACGCCGCCGTTTAATTACTGCCTGCCCGGCGCGGGTCTGCATGCGCTCCCGAAATCCATGCGTCCGTTTCCGCTTGAGGTTACTGGGCTGAAAAGTTCTTTTGCTCATGGTATAGTTCCTCTTTTCTTGTTCCTGGGTTATCTCGTTGAAATCTGTTGCACCGGCCTGCCGCTGTCTGCCGGCAACCCTTTTTCCTGCTGGCTTATCTTTCCGGTATCCATGTATATTTATGCGCTACACGAAACGCAAGTCCAAAAAATCGGACAGAGCAAAGCAGGAGGGTGAAATCCGGTCATTTTATGAAAATGGAACATTTTAATCATGAGTCACCCTGCTGTCAAATCATTTTCCCCCGGAACAGCGTAACTATAAAGAACCGACCGTAAAGACGCCGATTTGGTACATTATGCCGATGGCAACAAGATTATTCGGCTTATCATCAACGATAAGTACTTTGACCCTGTCCGTCATACAGAAAATTCAGCCGCAGGCCCGGCGTATCGGGCAGCCGGGCTCAGTAAGGAATGAAAATTTAATAACAACGGAACTTGCTGACAGGTCATTGACAATTTCATAGTTGCGTTTATTCTCATCCGGTTATGAAGATAAAGACATATTCTCCTGAGATAGAAACGCGAATGCGTAATTTTTACGGCAGCCTGTCTGAAAAAGACCGTCGTCGATACGCCGCAGTTGAAGCGGAAAAGTTCGGATACGGCGGCATAACGTATATATGCGACGTGTTGCGGTGTGATTCTGACCGGGTCCGTCGCGGGATGAATGAGCTGAAACAGCCTCTGCCTGAAAAAGAAGAACGAATCCGCAAACCGGGCGGGGGACGTAAATCCGTCCTCTCGACCGCCGTCGGCCTTGACGACGCATTTTTCGCGGTGCTGAAAAATCACACGGCGGGATTAGGGACAAACGGTGACACCTCCGAGTTCGGGTGCGCCTGTATTCGGAACTGGTGGACGACACATGGAAAATCTGAATTCCTCTTCGAGACAGGCCGCAAAACGGCTGACGGTTTTAAAGAAAATATGAAAATTCAATTCGACGAGTTTCTGCCGAAGTGGAATTATGCCGCTGTTCCGTCAGGACGGCTTTGATTCCCGTAGTTATTTAATTCCCGTTCCTAATTCGCATTTAATGTGTAAAACCACCAAGCCCCGCATCATGCGGGGCTGTTACGGAACTTCCTCTTTACCATTCAGGGAGGATCAGTTGTCCTTCCTGTACTTGGTCCAGGTACCGCTGCCGCTGTCAATCTGCTCCCAGATACCGGTGTTGGTGTAGTTCGTATCACCGATTTCAAGGCTCACCGTCATGTTTCCGGAGAGGAGATTATCCAGGGCTTCCCCGTCAAAATCAACATATCGGATTTTGATGGTACATATCTCCTTGTTGAAGATACACCGTACCATATTGCCGTCAGCATCGCTATAGACCAAGCGGTTACCTGCAGCATCAAAGTCGGCTCCCGTGAAGCTGTATATCGGCCCGTCATCACCGCCGAACTGGAACTTCAAGGGGATCTCGCCAGCAGCGGCATATGTTGTAGCCGCTTTGATACCGGTCGCACCTTTTATTTCAAACGAGGCAACGTCTCTATGATCTTCCTGGGGTTTATCAATGATCATGCCGGTTATCTCGGCATTCACCCCGATTGTCGGCTCCCTGAAGATTCGGGAACCTGCACTGAAGTGATATGTGCCGGTACCGCCACTGGCATGACTGACCTCAGCATGGAGTTCTGCATTTCCGTCTACCGGAACCGTTAATGCCACGTATTCTGCATCGCTTGACATTTGTTCCATAGTCGCGCCTGCAATTTCTGTTGTCCCGTCCTCTGCCAATATTCTGAGCCGGGTTTCCATGCCTAATGCCAGATCAGTCACCCGAAAGACCAGATAATCATAGTCTGTTGTTGCGACCGTGAAGACATCAAGGTCTCCTGCGGTATCTATCCGGCCCGGCATATCGCTGTTGTCCGGTGTAACATCCGTTCCCGGTGCTGTATCAGGATGATCATCGTCCGCAAAACCGGAAACAACTACCTGTGCACTTGCTGTGCGGGTAAAATTTTCCGTGATTGGAGGATACTCCGGCGTAGGCATACTTCCATCTTCAGCAGCCGAAGGTGCATAACCCTTGACGGTAAATTCGGCTTTCTGTTCATGGTTGTCTACAGTAAGTCTGACAAGATAATTGCCGTCCCGCGTGTAATCCAAGATGGCAGAATAGACACCGTCCCCGGCGATTCCGTCTCCATTCTCTCCGGTATCTTTCAGGGTAACAGGTGTTACAATGCCGTCAGGATCTGTAACCGTAGCAGAGATGCTCACTCCTGTGATGGGCAGGCCTTTGCCGGGAACGGCTGTCAGCAGGATAGGATTCGGGTAGGTTACTTCTGTACCGTTCAAAGATGAGACGACCAGATCATAGGTTCGTTCAGATTTGGGATCCGCAAGGATATCGACACCTACGTCAATGGATTCGGAGGTGTTGTTTTCAGCAATGAGACTCCACGCACCGAGCTGTATGTCTGATTCAGCGATCATGCTGGTGCAGCTTACAGCATCAGAGACCGCTGTACAGGCAAAGTCTGCTGCCGGACCGTCCGGTCCGTTAAGCGTAAAGTTGACAGCATCGTCTGTCCCTTTGTAGTTTGCAAAAACAGCAAACTTTTTCATTGTGCCGTCCACAGCAAATGGGAATTCGATTGAACTGCCTGCCGGGGTTGCGGCTTTTTTCTGAAGAACTGCAACAGAGGCGGTCTGTGCTGCTTTTGCAGCCAGAAATGCGCTCTGCAGCTCCGCCAGCTCAGTCGGTGTAGTACGGAAAATACCTCCTGTAGCCTCAGCCAGCTGACGCAGGGTACCATCCGGTGCAAATTGACCATAGGCAAAGGTATTGAGGGGGATATCTGTACCGTGATACGCCCCTATTACTTTATTCCTCAAACATTCCTGACAGGCATCCTGGACAGGGGCCGCTGAACAGAACAGACGATCTTGACATTCATCCTCGCAACCTGCCGGAATATCCGAGACATTATCTTCTCCGTCGCTCAGCAGGAAAACGAGTTTTGCGTTATCTGCTGCAGAAAGATTATCCAGAGACAACTTGGCTGCATCGAACATCGCGGTACAGCCTCCTGCCTCCAACGCATCGATTGCCAGCTTGATTTCCTCTGTTGGCGTGCCGACAGGCTCATCCTGTACAGGTGTGTTACTGAACGATACAAGCCCCAAGGAGGTATTGCTGTTTTTGGCTTCATCCGCCAGCGTCAGAGCTGCCTGCTTTGCATTATTCAGGGGATCACCAAGCATACTGCCCGAACGATCAAACACGATCTGCATCTCAATATCGTCCTGCATCCAGATAATATCAAGCTGGTTGCGGGCATTACTTTGCTGGCCCGGAAGTTCCAGACGCATCCAGCTGTCGGCGGCAGTAGGTTCATTACCGTCAAGACCTGTATAATGCACCCGCTGAGCCAAGGTAGCCTGTTGACCGACCTTGGGATCGTCTGCTATCGGCCGGGTCATAACCTCCCAGCTGCCCGCCCCATAGCATCTTCCTTGCGCAGTATCAGCTTGATAGTTGTTGGAAGTAGAATGATTAAGCCAAGTAAAATCCCCTCCCAACGCATTCCATTGGTTATGCATGATTGAGGGGACAACAGGAGTATCTCCCGCCAGAGGTGTACTTATCCACGGGCTGGTCCCGGCACTGCCCCGATATTCATCATAGAGACCAAGCACATAATGTCCGAATTCATGCGCCAGGGTGTAACCTCCACCCCTTTGGTGAGTTGCAGATTCGAGAAAGTCATAATCGCAACCTGATCCGCAGCCGTCAGGGAAAATATCGCCAAAAATAATAGGCAGCTGCATGACACCGAATCCTGACGGGTATGCTCTCGGCCATTCACTGTTATTCCAAACGACATCGGCCAGGGAACCGTAGAGGCCATTCCTGAAGATCCGTATCTTGCCGAGTTTAAAAGCACCGTTGGACTGTTCGTAAACTGCATCGGCCCAGAAACGGATAATTTTCTCATAGGGTTGCTGCTCACCAGGTATTGTCGGATTATTATATAACGAAATAACCATATCAAAGACAGTGGTACCAATGTCACCGCTGGTCATCGGAACTGAACCGGCTGTCCTTGCCATAGGACTTTTCGGTTGCAGTTGTTGTTCCTGTCGGGCTTTGGAAAACCAGGAACCACCTGCGCTTGCTGACTGAAATCCGCTTTGAAAAACAAAACCGGAAGTCAATGCAGCAATCAAGGCGAAGTTTCTGTACTTATGTGCTTTCTTCATTTACTGTCCTCCTTTTCTTCATAATGAATAGTACTCCTTGAAACAAGGAGCTGTGCAGACAACTATTTCAATATTCTTTCATAATTCCGTTCCTCCTTTTAAATCAAAAATTATCCTGCATGAATGTTAATTATTTCAATAAACTTAGGTTGTTTTAAGTTGTTCCCTTATACTGCTTTCAATATAAGGCGATTCTTAATACCGTTCCAGACCCTTTCAATTCAGAAAACGGAACGTTTTCGTCAAATCAGAACAAGAAGAGAAAAACTAAGGAACGGGAATTAAATAACTGCCGCATTTCGTGGAAGCGATGCCAGTCATCATGTGCATCTCGATCAGGCAAACGTACCAGTTATTAAATCCTCATTCCTAAGTTCGATAGAAATAGACTGCTCATCTCCTGCCTATATTTGAAAATAGAATTCATTTCATATGCTATTATACTTTATATTTAGATCTTTAAAAGAATTTAATAGTTAAATAATAATTATTACCAACACGATATGCAAACATCATTACCCGCTCTGAACCTTTATTTTTACTCGCTTTGAACAACAGTTCTACTTTGTCAACCATAACCTTTTGATCTATTTGTAAAAACTTCTTGCAATATCCGGATAAAGTTGTATCTTTCATTAGGAAGATTTTATCGCTTTTTGATCAAGCTAGCACCTGATAACAGCTATCAAAAAAATACCCGTCAATCGCCCTGATTATAACTTTATTCTTTTTATGAACGCTCCCAGCCCCGAAAAAAGAAGTCCCCATGACAAATTCTTTGAGTTGACCGGCATCGCCCCACAACTTGCGTCATTTCATGAAAGATATCATCTCTTTTTTAAGAGACATACAGTAAGTTTGTCAGATAAAGCATTCCAATACTTGAAAGGTTTATTCCAGTCTGACAAAAAAACATGGAACGTATGGAGGAAAAGGTTCCGGGCGTTAAATATGAGCCCCTCCAGTATTTTCTTTCCGAATCGAACTGGGATTGGCGTCCTGTAAACAACCAAGTAGCTAAAGATGCAGATAAACTTTTAGGAGGGAGGAAAAACAGTGCTCTTTTAATTGATGAATCCGGGATACCCAAAAAGGGTAAAATGTCTGTTGGGGTTTCTCGTCAATGGTGCGGGCAGCTTGGTAAAACCGACAACTGTCAAGTAGTAGTGTTTGCAACTTTGGGATATGGTCGCTTTTCAACGCCGATTGATTTTCGGTTGTATTTACCGAAAAGCTGGACGGATGACAAGGAACGTTGTCTTAAGGCTAAGATTCCCGCCGACAAAATTGTTTTCAAAACAAAGCATGAACAGGCTCTTGACATGGTCTTCCATGCGCGAAAGAATGGCGTTCGTTTTAACTGGGTGGGTTGTGATGGTTTTTACGGGAAGAATTCTCAATTTCTTCGGAAACTTGATGATAACGATGAAAAGTTCATGGCAGATGTTCATAAAGACCAGATAATTTATAATTTATATTGAAGATCCCAACCCTGTCGTTCCAAAAGCAAAATCGAACAAAGGGAAACGCCCGAGCAAGCTCGAAGCACAAAAAGAAGGCATACGTGTTGATAAATGGGTGATGCAACAACTTAATAATGCATGGAAACGGGTGAAAGTTCGAAATACGACCAAAGGCAAACTCATTGTGGATATTCTGCATAGGGAAGTGGCTATGGGACGGTAAAGAGGCTGAAGCAAGAAAATGGCATTTAGTTGTCAGACGTGAGGTTAAGTCCCCGAAAAAAATTAAATATAGCCTAAGTAATGCGGAAAGTAACACGTCAACAAGACGACTTGCATATATGCAAGCTCAACGATATTGGGTTGAACGGCCATTTCAGGATGCAAAAAATGAATGTGGAATGGGTGATTATCAGGCTCGGGGATGGCTGGCTTGGCATCATCATATGACTATGGTCATGATGGCCATGTTGTTTATGGTCGAGCAACGATTATACCATCAAGTCGGTGTCCCGTTATTGAGTTGCGCTGATATAACAACATTACTCAAGTCAATTCTTCCACGTCGAGATGTAAACGAAGATGAAGTTATAAGACAGCTTTGTCAACGGCATGAAAAGAGGCAAGCTTCGATTGATTTCGCATATGAGAAACAACGGAATTGCAAATTATTACCACAGCCTTTGTGAGTGCCAAAGTAGAAGTAACCAGGTAAGTTGGTTTACAGGGCAAAACAGGTTTTGATTTGAAAAAAGAAGGCCGCAGGCATAAGCTACTGACCTTCTTTTCATTCCTGCAAGGTCTTACAGCTGCGCTTTTGTAACAGCGAAGGCCAATGCTTTTTGACCTATGGGGATGGTTGACACCACCTTTAACGTCACGGTATTGATTTTCACAACATTCTGGTCAGGCACATTAATAACGTACAGGTATTTACCGTCATTGGTAATATAGGAACTATGAGCTATTTTAGGTTTTATACCAGCTTCGCCAGCTTCAATCTCTTCAATGATCTCTTCGGAATGAGTATCAATCACCGAGATAATATTATCTTTATGCGGGATAATGAAGGCTTTTTTGTTATCTTTTGAAAAGACCGGATGTCCCGCCCCTTTGCCGACCTCAAGAGACTTCCTGACCTCCATGTTAACGGTATCAACAAGAGACACGCTGTATCCGCGTTCATTGCAGAAGTAAAAGGTTTTTCCGTTCCGGGTCAGTCCTCCATGGTGACCGAAGCCGGTTTCATCGGGAGAAAGAGGAATGGTGATATTCTCGATAACACTGTCGGTTTCAGTATCAATCACGGTCAGCATCGGTTCAGTTTGGTCATTGGTATCCTGATTGACAGCGTACAGAACTTTGTCGTTCGAGCTTGCCACGAGGTCGTGATTAGAGCCGGGCATGGGAATTTCAGTAGCAACAGTAAAGGTGTCAGTGTCTATCTTAATGATCAGATCATCTATATTGTTTTGTACATAAAGATATCTGCCGTGTTTAGACCAATGAGGATGTTTCATCGGTTTTTCAGGGAAACCTCTTTCTGGAGCTTCGGGAGTTTCACTGAGCGGGAGTGTGGAGACAGTGTCGGACGCCACATCTATGAGAGAGACCTTGAGCGCATCTTTGTAGGAGACCGCAACTGTTTTTCCGTCAGGAGAAAGAGCCAGTTGGAAAGAAACGTTCGGCAGGGGAATATCTTCACCTGCCTCAAGGGTCTCCGTATTAATTACAGTGAGATGCTCAGAACCTCTGTTGTTCACGTATGCCTTACCTGCTGCGAAAACAATAGCGTGAGGAAAATATCCGGTCGGTATCGTGGCAAGAATTTCTTCCGTTTCAAGATTAACTACCATGACGTTGTTTTCCCCTTCATTCGCCACATACATAAGTGCTGCAGGCTTCGCTGCACCGGCAGCGGCAGAAAAAAGAATCATACATAATGCAATTACACCTGACAGTACACCTGACAGTTTTCCCATCTTAATCTCCTTTTTGACTATATTTCATAACTGACACAATGAAGTATCCAAGGAGATAACCACACGGGATGAAGAAAGTAAACGAAAATACGACACTGTGGGACAAAAAAGTATCCCCGCCGATATGATACCCCTTTCACAGATTGCGCAGCGACGGGGCACAGAGAAGCGGCTTGCAGATTTGAATCCTCAAACATATTATTTCAATTGACAAAAGCCGCCCTTTCTGCTTTGTACTCATTATTCCGAACAACCAACCCCCGCACACACCAACACACCGCATGAGCAATTTTCTTCTGATCCCCACCCACCTGGATGCCTTATACCTTACCCGTTCCAGACGGGTTGTTGAAAGCATGGTTGATTTCAGCCAACTGCCGTATTCCGACGGAATGCAGGATATCAATCCAAATAGCGCGTATGTCAGCGAGGAGTTCAACTCCCAGCCCTTTCAGAACAGAAATCTCTTTCTCCAGCCCGGCATTCATCTGCACTGGCAGCTTCCTGATGCACTGACTGCAGGCCGGGAAGAAAAGAATGGGGTCAGCTTTCCCGCAGTCCCTGACCGCTGGCTGATCACCCACCGCACCGGGGACGGCAGCATAAAACAGTGGGTGGTGGAAAGCAATTTTCTGTATCCGGCAGGCAGCTATGCGGAAAGCATCATTATGCCGTGCCAGCCCAAAGGACCGCATGATCCGCCGTACCGGTACATGGGAAGAGCCCTGCCCCTGGAGCAATGGCTGGAGCAGCTGCAGTCCTCGGCTAGCACGGCTGAATATTATCCCTATCTCACGGCAGTAGGATATGGTGAGCCCTCCTTTGCCGCCTTCTACCCCAACTGCTTAAGTGTGTTCGGCTTTCATGATCCGGAAGCTGCGGCCGAGAACCTTCGGGACAGCGTGGAATACGAGGTTATCGGCTGGTACAGCGACCCAGCAGCAGACCATCTGTCCAGGGAACTGCAGAAATATTCCGGCGATGATCCGGTCAGCTATCTTGCAGAGGAATTCGGCTGGCAGGTTGCGCCGGAGGAGCTGGCCGGAAAAGACAATTACCTCCTGTGCTGCGCACGGATAAAAATCAGCAGAGACAGGCTGAAGTCTGATAAACTGAACCCCGATCCGTTGGCCCTGCATCCGGATCAATCTGACGGCTGGGTCAAGGTTGCAGTGGGCAGTACCGGGCCGGAGGCTCTGTCTGCGTATCTGGCTGCTGCCATGTCCGGCAGTCCGGAAGAGAAAAAGAAAAAAGAACAGCAGTTCGAAGCCCTGATTCAGCCGGAAATCTTTACCGGCGTCAACCCGGATGCCCCGTACAAACTGCATGAACTCCGGCACGAAAAGGGCTTCATGGCCAAACAGGCCGGTCTGCAGTGGCTCGTGTTTTCCAAGCAACAGGAACAGCAGGAGAAAGAGCGGCAGGCAAAGACACCGCTGTCCCCGGACCTGCTTGCCCGGCTTGCTGCCCTGAATGCCCGGCAAAAAGAATACGACAGACAGCAGGCGGAAATTAAATCCATACGCAGGCGGACCTTTGCTGACTGGTATAAATATATGCTCTGTTCCTATCCGCCGGAGACGGTCTCGGATGATCATCTGGATATTGATACCGTCAGAGTCTTTATAGAGCAGCGGGATCTTGCTCCCCTGGAACGCAGAATTGCAGAAAGCTGGTGGCTGCAGGCAGAAATCGGGGACCGGATAGAGACGCTGCGCTCCGGACTTGAGGCGTTCAACCAGGAACACAAAACCACCTTTACCCTGCAGTCAGAACCGGCTTCCCGGTACTGGCAGCCCGTGGAACCGGTCATTCTGCTCGACGGGGATGAGGTGGTGAGCACCGATCAGGCCCGGCCGTCAGGCCCTCTGCAGGTCACCGGCGCAGCAGCTGCATCCGCCTGTTTCAGCAACCTGCTCCGCAACGGGGAAGCTGACGGTATTGACCGTATTCGGGAGAAGCTGCCTGCGGCAGCTGAATGGCAGCAGCAACCTTGGCATCCCTTTCTGCTGGAATGGCAGGTGAAAATCCAGCTGCAGAAAACCCTGGACAGTGAACAGAAAAAATACCCGCCGGATTATTTTACGGGAGATTATACTTTTAACGAGCATGCAACAGACCTGACAGCCAGAGAAGGGAAAAAGGTTCCGGAGATACGGTATATCTACAGTGGTCGAAGTCTGCTGACCCCGTATGCGGCAGAACTGCTGCGGGAGAAAGTAGAATCACGGCTCAAAGATACATCTGCGCAGAAGAATGAGCAATTTGATGATTTTGTCCGCAAAGCGGGGGAAAAACTGGACAAGATGCAGAGCCTTTCCCAGGCTCTGAGCGGTCTGAACGATGCGCTGCTCATGCATAAACAAACCTTTCAGCTGGCTGTCCGGGAGCCTATCGGCTTTCAGGAGTACCGAAATTTTACTGAAAGGGTGGAACAGCTGGTGGGTGACAGTATCATCAATGCCCCGGAGCCGTTGAACAGCTTTGCTCCCCTGCGGGCAGGGAAGATGCGGATAAGCCGTCTGCGGCTGATCGATACCTTTGGTCAGAGAAAAGAGCTGCGCTGGAAAGAAGTTATCCGCTCGGAAACTATAACCGCGCCGGAACCGGACAGGATTGTGCTGCCACCCCGCTGTATGCAGCCTGCCCGGATTGATTTCCGCTGGCTGTCGTCCCGGCCGGATGCCTCGGAAAACAGACCGGAAGAGAGCAGCAATCATCCTGAACAGACCGCTGTCTGCGGCTGGCTGATGCCCAATAATCTGGAACGCTCCCTGGCAGTGTACGACAGCAAAGGCAAAGCCCTTGGGATCATTGATCACCAGCAGAACTGGATCCCGGCTCCGGGAAAAGACGGCCTGGAAGAGCCGGAACAGATTTCGGATTCCTGTCTGCGCGAAACCGTGCAGCGTATCAAAACAACCGGAACCGGGGATCAGGGGGGTGACAACGGATTCAGCCAGTTTCTCAGAACCATCAACACGGCTCTGGACCGGATTAATCCGAGGAACTTTTCCCGGTACAAGGGAACCGCCTTACTCATAGGCCGACCTGTTGCCGTTGTCAGAGCCTCACTGAACCTTGAGCTGCAGGGGCTGCCGGTGATCAACCAGGACTGGAGTGTGTTTCGGGAGGATATTCAACAGAAAGATAGTCAGCGGGAAACAGAAGGGTTTGACGCTGTCAACATCCCGATCAGGCTGGGAAATCATAAACAGCAGAATGACGGTCTGTTGGGCTACTGGCTGGAAGGCCCGGATGACACTGCCTTTTACAGTACTAAAGAACCGGATAAGGAGCACCCGACCCTGTATCAGGCTTTCCGCGATCCGGCCCACACCCTGACTCTGCTGATGGACCCTCTGGGAACCCTGCACATTACTACAGGTATCCTGCCGGTCAAAGAGGAGATCCTTCCCCCGGAACAGTATGCGGATGCTCTGCAGTCCATTGAAGTAACCTTTCTCACCGCCCCTGTGCTCACACGGAGCGGCGGAATCGAACTGCCCCTACCGGAAGAACCGGGCTATGCATGGGTCTGGGTGGAAAAGGACGGAGATGACTGGCAGGAACAGGGGGTGGATCAATATAGCTTATCTGCTGATTTCAGCAGACCGCAGGAAGTGCGGGAGGGCTGGCTGAAGCTGGTTCCGCAGAAAGATACAGGTAATCCTGAAACGAAGTGATGATTTCTGATTAAGTACCGCTGCTAAACGATTAAATTAGCAGATATAACAATTTCTAAATAATAAAATACAAATGACCATTCCGATTCAATCAATCGAAGAATCAATAAGTGTGTCTTGGGTAGGCGCTATTGTATCTCGTGCGGGGGCTACATTTGACATAGTAAGTCAAGACTATGGTGTTGATCTCACTGTACGTAGAGTTGATTCGATTGGAGGAAAGAGAATGGACATGGGGGGTATTTTTGATTGTCAGTTAAAAGCGACAATTAACTGGGGAAAAGATGACAATTCTGTCATCTATGATTTAGATGCAGATACTTACAACAAATTATTATATCGTAAGAATAATTCTAGCATTCCATGCTTCCTTGTCGTCATGTGTCTACCAAAAGATAAGAAAGAATGGATTTGTGTATCTGAAGAGTCTTTAACTATAAAAAATAGTTGCTATTATTTTTCAGTAAATGGAGAACCAACGAAAAACCAGGCAACAATTAGAGTTAAAATCCCCAGGAAACAACTTCTAACTCCTTCCAAAATAAAAGATTTAATAATAAAAATAAAAAAAGGGGAGCTATCATGAGTAACTCGAATTCTCCTCTTGATATTGTTCAAGGGATATCTCTTTATGATTTAAAATCTTTTTTAAGGTCTAAAGGTTGGCTGGAAATATCTTGTACAAACCGAAAACTTTCAGTGTTTCAGGGGCCGGAGGGTGATTCAGGTAACCCCTTAGAAGTGTTTCTTCCTAGTTCTAATGATTTCGAGGACTTGACTAAAAGAATTTATGATGTTTTTTCTTTATTGTCAAATCTTTACGAAATAGAACCGGCTGCACTGTCAAGAATCTTAAAAAGTCTTAATATCGACAAGTTCTTTGTCAAAATCTCCCCCGATGATAATTTTCCTTTTAGCATCCCATTAGAAGTTGCCAAAAAAGAAGTAAATGGCCTTCGCAATCTTTTTGTCTATAGCGCTTGCTCCGAAAAAAAAGCACTTCCCCATCATGAAACCCCATCAAGAACTGGCTATAACATGGCAAAAAAAATACGTTTTGGTCATACTTTTCACGGGAGTTTTGGATTTTCTGTTGAATCACCAGTTGTCGAAGAATTTAAACAACAAGATATGTTTTTTCCCCCTATCGAAAGGAGAATCATAGAAAGAATTATACGTGGAATTCAAAAAACAAATGAAGCTATCTCTAAACAAGATCCAGATATTTTGGCTTCCGGTTATCAATACGGATTCAATTCAAGAATGTGCGAAGCTATTGTTGAAATGGGAGAAGAGCTTGAGACACCTTTAGAGTTAGCTGTACACTGGGCGAGCAGTTTACCTCCATCTGAAGATGTATCAAACTTTAAAGTACAAGCATTTGGTGATGAAGAATTTTCATATCTTAAATATGCAGCAAATAAAATGAAAGAAGTTGACCCGGAAAACTCACTTATATTAGGAAAAGTTGTTAATCTTCGCAGTAATGATCCAACTAGTGAATCTGGCAAGAGAATTATAATATTAAAACATCACCATGAAAATTATGGGAATATAAATGTAAAAATTGAACTAGGTGTAAATCAGTATCTTCTGGCAATCGAAGCTCACAAGTCAAGAGCACAGCTTGAGGTTCAGGGAATATTAGAAAGAAAAGGTTCTTCTTGGCAATTAGAAGCGGTATCAGACTTAAAGATAATCAATGAATAACAATCAGTTAACCAAAAAACACAGCAGATCCCAAGGACGCGCTTTCTTTGGGCACGGCATGTACATCTTTGCTGCCTCTTTTAAAGTTGGAAAACTTGTGCTTCAGGTCTGCTGATCTTTACGTTGATCAAGACGTGCACTATGCGCCTCGATAACACAACGTTGAACTCGAATTCAGGTGTCTAATCCGACATGAATAATATACCGAACAATTTAAAAGATTTTGGCTTTGATAAGTGGTACCTGGAAGCTGCTTCGCAGAGCAACCCGGAAAACTTTGAAGTCGCCAGAGTGGTCGCTGTTCACAAAGACAGCTATACCGTCAGTAATGGAGAGGTAGACACTGCAGCGGAATTGATCGGAAAAATACTATTCAATGCTTCTTCCCCTGTAGACTATCCTACGGTAGGTGATTGGGTTTTTGTCAGTTTTTATGATGAAAATACTTTCTCTATAATTCACGAAATATTACCACGAAAATCTTTGCTGAAAAGGAAAACACCAGGGAAGAAAGTTGATTTTCAGTTAATTGCAGCCAATATCGATGTTGCATTCATTGTTCAATCGTTGAATGAAAATTTTAACCTCAGACGACTTGAACGTTATCTTGTCATGGTTAACGAGAGCAATATCCGACCAGTCGTCCTGCTGAGCAAAAGTGATTTGCTTTCAGCTGAAGATATAGCCTGCAGAACCGAAGAAATTCATAAAATCATGCCCGATATCCGAACGGTTCCCTTTAATAATGAAGATGAATCCGGTTTACGCGATGTTATCAGATTGATAAAGCCAAATTTGACATATTGCCTGCTGGGATCATCAGGGGTAGGCAAAACAACTTTACTCAACAACCTGTTAGGCGAATCCCGATACAAAACCAAAGAAGTCAGCAAAAGAGAGAGTAAAGGCAGACATGCCACAACACATAGAGAATTGATCAAGTTAGATTCAGGGGCAATGGTAATCGATACGCCAGGCATGCGGGAGCTTGGCATATTTGGAGCAGAAACTGGCCTTGATCAGACATTTTCTGACATAATCAGTCTGTCTGAACAATGTCATTTCAACGACTGCACTCATGTTGCAGAAAAAGGATGCGCCGTTTTAGATGCTGTCAAGCAAGGTCAATTATCTCCGGACCGCTATCATAATTATTTAAAAATGACCAGAGAAACTACGTATAATGAAATGTCCTACTTGGAAAAAAGAATAAAAGACAAGCAGTTCAGTAAGCATTGTAAGGCTGTGATGAAGCACAGGAAAAGTCGTCGATAGCATCTGACAAAGATTTCCTGCGGCTTACGGCGTTTTGCTGAAAAAGCCATCATCATCTCAATGCGGGAGACCGGGAAATGCGCAGCACAATTTTTTTCCTCAGCGACCTATTAAAAGCACTCAGAACAATTTTAATAATAATATTTTTCACAGGCTGTTACTTCTACTTTGGCACTCACAAAGGCTGTGGTAATAATTTGCAATTCCGTTGTTTCTCATATGCGAAATCAATCGAAGCTTGCCTCTTTTCATGCCGTTGACAAAGCTGTCTTATAACTTCATCTTCGTTTACATCTCGACGTGGAAGAATTGACTTGAGTAATGTTGTTATATCAGCGCAACTCAATAACGGGACACCGACTTGATGGTATAATCGTTGCTCGACCATAAACAACATGGCCATCATGACCATAGTCATATGATGATGCCAAGCCAGCCATCCCCGAGCCTGATAATCACCCATTCCACATTCATTTTTTGCATCCTGAAATGGCCGTTCAACCCAATATCGTTGAGCTTGCATATATGCAAGTCGTCTTGTTGACGTGTTACTTTCCGCATTACTTAGGCTATATTTAATTTTTTTCGGGGACTTAACCTCACGTCTGACAACTAATTCTACTTTGGTGACCATACCATTAACTATTTAATAATATTAATAATACTAAAAACAGGGGTTTTTAAATACTTAATAAAAATAAGCTAGTTATGTTTATGATCGCCAAAGTAGAACTACTTGACAGTTGTCGGTTTTACCAAGCTGCCCGCACCATTGACGAGAAACCCCAACAGACATTTTACCCTTTTTGGGTATCCCGGATTCATCAATTAAAAGAGCGCTATCTTCCTTTCCTCCTAAAAGTTTATCTGCATCTTTAGCTACTTGGTTGTTTACAGGACGCCAATCCCAGTTCGAGTCGGAAAGAAAATACTGGAGGGGCTCATATTTAACGCCCGGAACCTTTTCCTCCATACGTTCCATGTTTTTTTGTCAGACTGGAATAAACCTTTCAAGTATTGGAATGCTTTATCTGACAAACTTACTGTATGTCTCTTAAAAAAGAGATGATATCTTTCGTGAAAAGACGTAAGTTGCCGGGCGATGCCGGTCAACTCAAAGAATTTGTCATGGGGACTTCTTTTTTCGGGGCTGGGAGCGTTCATAAAAAGAATAAAGTTATAATCAGGGCGATTGACGGGTATTTTTTTGATAGCTGTTATCAGGTGCTATCTTGATCAAAAAGCGATAAAATTTTCCTAATGAAAGATACAACTTTATCCGGATATTGCAAGAAGTTTTTACAAATAGATCAAAAGGTTATGGTTGACAAAGTAGAAGTAATAAACACGGTTGGCGGATTGCCTTCCAGCAGGTTATGCTGCATCAGGCGGAGCCATACGATATCAGGCAGGTAAATCAGGAGCCTGCTGGAAATCCGGCATGAATTTCGAGGAAGATCGTATCAGCACAGATACCCAGTATAATTATTATTATTTTTAACAGAGGCAGAAGAGTATGAAACAACTCCTGATCCTTTTCCTTGTCCTGCTGGGCTCAGTCACTGCTCAGGCGCAAACCGAACCTGCGGAATCTGAATCTGTGGAATCCCCTTTGATCATCGGCGTCAAAATCACTCCGCCCTTTATCATGAAGTCGGAAAGGTCAGAGAGCGGGTATACAGGTCTGTCCATTGATTTGTGGGAGAGGATAGCAGAACAGTTGGATATTCCCTACGAATATAAAGAGTATAATTTCCTTGAACTGTTGAAAGCCACTGAAAGAGGTCGGGTTGATTTGTCCATTAATCCGTTTTCCATCACCAGTGAACGGGAGGAAAAAATGGATTTCACCCACCCCTTTTACGTTGCAAGCCTGGCCTTGGCAGTGGATGCGGACCGGGAGAATTCTATCTATGCTTTTCTGAGCAATTTTTTTTCTATTGGTTTTTTAGAGGCAATCGGCCTGCTGTTCATCGTGATCTTCATCTTCGGCTTCCTGGTGTGGCTGGCGGAAAAAAGACAGAATGATGAGTTCGGCACCGGGTTCAAAGGCTTGGGGCATGGTATCTGGTGGTCTGCGGTGACCATGACAACGGTCGGTTATGGAGACAAGTCCCCGCGCACCCTGTTGGGCCGGCTGATCGGGATCATCTGGATGTTTACGGCTGTGATTATTATTTCCGGGTTTACCGCAAATATCGCTGCGACTCTGACGGTGAATAAAATCGGCTTACAGATTGAGACCGTTGATGATTTGAAAAGGTTCCGTATAGGGACAGTCAAGAAAAGCAGCAGTGCAGAATTCTTACGCAATCATAACGTTGGTTTTAGAGCTTTCAAAACTCTGGAAGAAGGGCTCGCAGCACTGACCTCTAAAAAAAATGATATCTTTGTCTATGATGAGCCCATTCTCAAGTATCTTCTTCAGGAGAAGAAGTTGGACAATAAAATTCGGCTGCATGACCAAAGGTTCGGCAATGATTATTACAGCTTCAGTGCCCCGCGCAATTCCCGTTTGCTGGAAGAAATCAATATTGCTCTTCTCAAAGAGCTTGAAAGTCCTGAATGGCAGGAGATCCTGGCATCCTATGGCCTATCTGAATGATACGCAGGGAATTTTCCAGACTGTTTTTACAGCAGACGCCCATGAAAGGCCATGAAAGACTGAGGTGCCCGGCATGAATTTCGAGGAGGATCTCACCGGAAAACGCATTGTTGAAGGTGAGAAACAGGTTGATGATGTCCAACCGGATGTCAGCCTGCGACCGCAGCGGCTGGACGAATACATCGGCCAGGAGCAGGTGAAGCAGAGCCTGAAGGTGTTCATTCAGGCGGCCCGCCAGCGCAGCGAGGCCTTGGATCATGTCCTGTTCCACGGTTTTCCCGGGCTGGGCAAGACCACTCTGGCCTATATTATTGCCAATGAAATGGGCGCAGGCATCAAGACGACCTCCGGCCCGGTGATTGAGCGCTCCGGTGATCTGGCTGCCATTCTCACCAGTCTGCAGGCCGGAGATGTGCTCTTTATCGACGAGATCCACCGCCTTAACCATGCGGTGGAGGAAATCCTCTATCCGGCAATGGAGGATTATCAGCTCGATCTGGTCATCGGTCAGGGGCCGGGCGCCCGCTCGGTCAAGATCGATCTGCCCCGCTTCACTCTGGTCGGGGCCACCACCCGCACCGGCCTGCTCACCCCGCCTCTGCGCGACCGCTTCGGCGTCCTGCTCCGCCTAGAATTCTACTCGCCCGAAGAACTGGTCACCATTGTCCGGCGCTCAGCCCAGGTGCTGGGCATCGGCATCGAAAAAGACGGGGCCCTGGAGATCGGCCGCCGCTCACGGGGCACGCCGCGCATCGCCAACCGTCTGCTCCGCCGGGTACGCGATTTTTCCGAGGTCGGGGGGCATGCCGCAATCACCGCCGAGGTGGCTGACCATGCCCTAAACATGCTGGCTGTGGATCGCTTCGGTCTGGATGAGATGGACCGTCGGATCCTCCTCACCTTGATTGATAAATTTCAGGGCGGCCCCATTGGCCTGGATACCCTGGCCACGGCAGTCTGCGAAGAAAAAACCACTCTGGAGGATGTCTACGAACCCTTCCTGATCCAGTCCGGCTTCCTGATGCGCACCCCGCGCGGTCGCATGGCCACGGCTGCGGTGTATGAGCATTTCGGCAGGCCGGTGCCGGGCGGCTTTACCCAGCAGGCAAATCTGTTTGAGTGAGAAGATTTATCTTTCTTTAGATTTTCTGTGCGGAATTGGGAAACGATCCTGTATCATGAAGAGAAGAAAAAGGAAACAAAAAGAAAACTGGAATACGGAGAGTGAAAATGAACGGTGAATTAATCGCAGAAGCCGCCGAACAGATGACACACCTCCCTTACAGGATGCAGGAAAGAGTGCTGCTCTTCATCAAGGAGCTGATTTCGTCCGGCAAACGCGGCAGACCGGGTAAACGTCTGCTGAAGTATGCAGAGGCTATTCCGCCGGATGACCTGCAGACAATGAGCGAGGTAATTGAACGGGACTGTGGACAGATAAATGCCGATGAATGGTAACAGCAGAGGAGGTTTTTATTCCTGCCGCAGTCATCGGGGAGCTTTTTTACGGTGCGAAAAAGTCGGGCCGGCCAGAGGAAAATTGTCTGCGGATAGAAGAGTTTGCTGCAGACAATGCAGTCCTGAGCTGTGATACGGAGACCGCCCGGCTCTATGGTGAAGTGAAGAATAATCTTCGGCGGAAAGGGCGGCCGATTCCTGAGAATGATATCTGGATTGCGGCGACTGCCCTGCAGCACGACCTGACCTTGGTGAGTCGTGATGTGCATTTTTCGGCAGTGGAAGGAATCAGACTGAGCAAATGGTAGAAAGAGACATTCCATTAGGTGCCCGATCAATGTGAATGAGCGCAATGAGCGGGCCTTTACTTTTCCTGCCCGCCGGGATAAAATGGAACCGGTCTGTTTCCGTGCTGCCCCGACAGGGGCCGGAACGCATCATTGCCTTGAGGATTAACTCCTGACGCAGGGGCGGTTCGCGAACCGCATCTACCGGAGACCATGCCATGAAATACCTTCTTGCCGTGTTGCTGCCCCTGCTGCTGGCCGCTGTAACTGCAACCACCCAAGCCAGCGAACCATCCACCGCGCCCATGCTGCGCCTGGAAACCGGCTTCCACACTGCCATGCTCAACCGCATTGCCACGGATGCCCAAGGCCGTTGGCTCGCCTCAGCCTCGGAGGACAAGACCCTGCGCCTGTGGGATGCTAAGGACGGCAGCCTGCTCCGCACCTTTCGCCTGCCCAGCGGGCCGGGTAATGAGGGCAAGCTCTATGCCGTGGCTATGGACCCGGCAGGGGACTGGCTGGCAACGGGAGGATGGGATTGGGATGATTCCATCTACATCCTTGACCGGGCCACGGGCCAGATGCGCCAGCGCATTGAAGGGCTGGGGGATGCTATCAGCCATCTCTGCGTCTCTCCAGACGGACGCTACTTAGCTGCTATGGTCGGGCGAGCAGGGCTGCGGGTGTACGATAGCCGAAAGGGGTTTAATTCTGCCTTTACTGACCATGACTACGGCGATTCCAGCTACGGCTGCACCTTCAGCCCGGACAGCCGCAGTCTGGTTACTACCTGCGATGACGGCCAGATCCGCCGCTATAGCGTGGAGGGTCGGATGAACACAGCCTCCTTTCGCAAGGAGCAGCAGGCAGCCACCCAAGGCGGCAAGGAACCCTTTGCGGTCGCCTTTCATCCCACAGGCGACCGGCTTGCCATCGGCTTTCAGGATAGCACCGCAGTCTCGGTGCTGGATGCCCGGCAGCTCACTCAGCTCTATGCCGTAGACACAGAGGGCATCGATAACGGCAGTATTTCCATTGTCACTTGGTCTGCGGACGGCAGCTTCCTCTTTGCCGGGGGAAGGTATTATGATGGCAGCACCTGTCCCGTGTTTCGCTGGGCGAATAAGGGGCGTGGTCAACGCACGAGTTGGCGGGCCTCTGACAATGCGGTGATGGACCTCAAGCCCCTTGCCGACGGCAGCCTGCTGGTCGGTACCTTTGATCCGGCCCTGCTCCGCTATGACAGCCAAGGCGGAAAGCTCTTTGACCTGCGGCCCAATCTCCCGGACTTGCGCGCTCACTATGACAAGTTTCAAGTCAGCGCAGACGGTAGGCAGGTCAGCTTTGGTTTGAAGGTATGGGGCAATGAGCCGGTCTGCTTTGACCTGAGTCAACGGCAGCTCCGCAAGGGCGAATGCGAAGGCAGTCTCAATAATCCTCTGCACACTCCGCGCATTACGGCCCCCGGTCTGAAGATTGAGGATTGGAAGAACGAATATAATCCCACCCTCAAAGGCAAACCGCTGGCCTTAGAGGACTACGAACGCTCCCGCAGCCTGGCCATTGCCCCGGACAAGCAGCATTTCCTCCTTGGCACGAACTGGTCGCTGCGCTACTTTGACCGCCAGGGCAGGGAGGTCTGGCAGCAGCAGGTGCCGGGTACGGCTTGGGGCGTGAATATCAGCGGAGATGGGAAGTTGGCAGTGGTCGCCTTTGCGGACGGCACTATCCGCTGGTACCGCCTCAGCGATGGTGAGCCGTTGCTTTCCCTGTTTGTCTCTGTCAACAGGGAGAGGGACACCTGGGACGCAGAGCATTGGGTGGCCTGGACTCCGAAGGGTTGGTACGACAGCAGTCCGGGCGGGGACAGCCTGATCGGCTGGCAGGTCAACAACGGCAAAGACCGGCTGGCCGACTTCTTCCCGGCTGCCCAGTTCCGCGAACACTTTTACCGCCCGGATGTGGTCGCCAAGGTGCTGGAGACCCTGGACCAAGACAAGGCCGTGGCCCGTGCTGATGCGGCAAGAGGGCGGAGCAGCAGGCAGGTTACCACGCCGTTTCAATACGCCCAACCCCCTGTTATTGAGCTGCTCGCCCCGGCTAACAACAGCAGCTTCCGCAGCCCCACCCTGACTCTGCGTTACCGGGTGCGCACGCACGGCGGCCCACCAATCACGGCCCTGCAAGTCATGGTTGACAACCGGCCCCGCCATCGGGCCACAGTGGAGCGGCGCAGGGATGCGGAATGGGAAGGCAGTCTGGACGTGACCCTGCCTGCCAAGGACATGACCCTCAGCCTGCTTGCTGACAACGGGCAGGCCGTGTCCACGGACAAGACATCAACAATCCGTCTGCGCTGGCTGGGCGGCAAGGATGCCCTCAAGCCGGTGCTCTACCTGCTGGCTGTGGGCGTGGATGACTATGATGCGCCGGCAATCAACTTTGTGGTGGATGACAAAGGCAAGATGACGGACAAGAGGTATCTCCAGTATGCCAGTGCAGATGCACGGGCCTTTGTTACTCTGATGAAGCAGCAGGCCGGGCCGGGCAAGCTCTACCGTGAGGTTAAGACCCGGTTGCGCACCAATGAGCAGGCAGATCAGGATGCGGTACTGCAAGGGCTGGAGTGGATTGATCAGCAGACCACGGACAACGACGTGGCAATGGTCTTTCTGGCCGGGCACGGCAAGCTGGACTCGCATGGCGACTACTACTTTCTGCCCAAGGATTTTAAGCCGTGGCGCTATACCAGCTCCGCAGTATCCTACGATGCCATCCGCAGAACAGTGGCCCGGCTGCGTGGCAAGGCCCTGTTCTTTGTTGATACCTGC
This sequence comes from Candidatus Electrothrix yaqonensis, assembly GCA_047651235.1. Lineage (GTDB taxonomy): Bacteria > Desulfobacterota > Desulfobulbia > Desulfobulbales > Desulfobulbaceae > Electrothrix > Electrothrix yaqonensis. The sequence continues at coordinate 62,873 of CP178758.1, read as the reverse complement.
TATTCCGGCAAGGCGGCAGGGATACGTGGCAACGACACAGTGGACATCACTAAGATCATCAACGACCTGAGCGCGACAGAGAACGGGGTAGTGGTGCTCTCCGCCACCACCGGCAACCAGACAGCGCAGGAGCGGGATGCGTGGAAACACGGGGCCTTTACTCTGGCCCTGCTTGAAGCCATGCAAGGTGATGCCGACTATGTGCAGGACAAGGCTGTTCGTCTCTCAGAGATTAATACCTATCTCGCCCATCGGGTGCCGGAGCTAACCGACCATCAGCAGACTCCGGCAGTGGTTATCCCGGAGAACGTGCCTGACTTCCCGGTGGTGTTTCTACCGTGATTTGTAGGGGCAGACCTGCGTGTCTGCCCGGTATAAAAAAGGGCGAACACATAGGTTCGCCCCTACATTCCGCCCTGCTGATACAGATTCAGCCGGGCCTGGAATTCCTCCCTGCGTGCCGTATCAACCAGCTCCACAGCCCGTTGCTGCTCTGCCACTGCCTCTTTCACCTTGCCCCAGGCAAAGAGGAGCCGGGCCAGCAGGTCACGGTAATCCGGGTTGTCCGGGGCCATGCTGACTGCTGTCCTGAGTCGGTCAATGGCTTCGGGAATATCACGGACAACGCTGTTGTAGTCTGCTGTGCCCGCATCCGGCTGCGTTGCATCAGCTGGCGGGAGACTGCGCAAGGCGGTACTGCGCTGCTGAACGGTCTCCCCGGTCTGCGTACTGCTCTGCTTTTCGTCATATTTGACATCCGGCTGACTCCCGGCCAGTACCGCAATAACGATGGCTGCACCGAATGCGGAAAAAAAGATGCCCGGTGCAGTGCTCTTAATTGTCAACTCACTGGTGCCGATCTTGCCGTGCATTTCACTGCCCTGTTCAGGGCCGCTACCTGACTCCCGCCCTCTGACCAGAAAGAGACGGTAGCCGTAAAAGATACATAAGCCGCCCAGCAGAAGCACGGCCAGCCTGAAGACCAGCAGATAAACAATGCCGTAGGTTATGACGGTTTCCATAGGTTCTCCTTGCTCTTCTTAAAAAGGTGCTTCGTGAACGTACCATCGTAACAGGGAAAAGACAACGCATTTGCCTTTCCCCCTGCTTCACCCCTGATCCGCCAAAGTGCAAGGGCCTTACTCAGAGCGTTCTTCTGAACAAAAAATCCAAAAACACTATGCACCCGACCATTGGAAATTTATATCATCGTTCCGCTGTTGTGATCGATCTGGACTGTATGCGCCATAACCTCCGGATTGTCAGGGAAAAAGCGCCGGGCAGGAAAATTGTCGCTATGATCAAAGCCAATGCCTACGGGCACGGTCTTGTCCGGGTCGGCGCTTTTCTGGCTGCAGAAGGAGTGGATTATCTGGGCACCGCCTTTGTTGAGGAGGCATTGGAGCTGAGAAAAGCAGGGATTACGACGCCCATCATCACGTCCGGGCCTTTTTCAAAATTCCAGATAGGATTGTTCATAGAAAACAATATCGATCTGACTGTTTCTTCGCTTGATGCCCTGCAGTATATCTCTGAAGCTGCCTCGTTTTATAAAAAAAAGGTCAATATCCATCTGAAAATTGATACCGGTATGATGCGGATAGGAATCCGCTCTGCAAACGCCCATAAACTCTTTGCCGCCGCCGCAAAAGCGGAAAAATATGTCCATGTGGTCTCGATTTTTTCCCATTTTGCAGCAGCCGACAGTGAATACCTCCATTTTTCCCGGCTGCAGCTGGAACGCTTCTTTGAGGCCGTCCATTTCTACGATCAGCACCAAATCCCCAAACCGCTGCTGCAGATTGCCAATTCCGCAGCAATTCTCCGGATGAAAGAAAGTCATCTGGATATGGTCAGACCGGGCATCATGCTCTACGGCTATCACCCTTCCAGATACTCCGCATCAGCAGCGCACCTGCTGCCTGCTTTGTCTTTTCGGGCAAAGGTAATGTACTTTAAAGTCGTACTGGAGGGAAATTCCGTGGGATACGGCAGAACCTGGACAGCACCCCGTAACTGCAGAGTTGTTACCCTGCCGGTCGGCTACGGTGACGGCTACCCGCGCGGGTTATCCAATAAAGGTCACGTGCTGCTGCACGGCAGGAGATATCCGGTTGTCGGTACGGTATGCATGGATCAGGTCATGATCTGCATCGGTGATGGAGAAGCGTATAACGGGGATGAGGCCGTGCTCATCGGTCGGCAGGGAGAAGAGCAGATCACTGCGGATGATCTTGCTGAACAGCTTGGAACAATCAGTTACGAGGTACTGACCAATATCAGCGCACGGGTTCCCAGAATATTCATTAATGCGTGATTTTTTCAAAACAATTTTCATATATTATTCCGTCGGCTCATAAATGGTGCAGCGGTTTTTTCCGTATCCCTTGCTGGTGTACAGTGCTTTATCCGCCATTTTCATAATCTGGGTCAGGTTCCGGCCATGCTGCGGGAAGCAGGCGATACCGCAGCTCACGGTTATGCTGACCGGGTGTCCTTCATAGTTCAGCGGTGCTTCCGCTATCTTGAGCCGCATTTTTTCAGCAATTTTCCAGGCTTTCTGACAGTCAGTGTCAGGGAGAAAGGCCACGAACTCATCACCCCCGAATCTGGCCAGCATATCCTCCTCCCGCAGCTCTGTACGCATGGTCTCAGAGATAAAAACGATCAGCATGGTCCCGGCATGATGGCCGTAGGCATCATTGACCGCTTTGAGGCTGTCGGCATCAATCATTAAAACAGAAAATTTTCCGGTCTTGGCAAGGATCCGCTGATATTCCCGCTGCATGAAAATCAGCAGCATCTTCATGTTCCACAGACCGGTCAGCTGGTCTGTCCGGGACAACTGCCGGATTTTATCCTTGGTTCTGTCTGTCTCTCTGGCAATAAGCGAGACAAAATAGGCAAGCAGCCAGACCAGAAAGAGCTGGATAATCGGCCCGGACAGATGCCGGAGCTGAAATTTATTCTCTTCATCAAGAAAAAAGCCGGTTTCCGCAGCACCGAGAAAACAATAACAGACAGTTGTCAGCGATGCTGCCAGCACGGTTGACAGGGTTCCCAGGGTTGTACCTGCGAACATAATAACGATAAAATATAGGGGCAGCAGCGGACTGGCCAAGGAGCCGGTTTCCCGGACGACGATGGTAATGAACAGGATCATGCCCCACATATTCAGGCTGAGCTTCCAGCGTTCCCCGTCATGGCTGCGCCAGATGTAATGAACAACGCAGATAAAGGCGGAGAAAGCCGCCATCGCTGCATGCAGCAGCATAGGGTCCGGAACATTCACCCAGGGCAGGTTGGTACAGAGAAGAACCAGAAGCAGGAGCAGCCATTCCAGACCGGCTACGGTTCTCCGGTAGCCCAGCAGCTCTTCCCGGTCAATCTCCCTATGTTCGTCTATAGGAATATGGCCGAACTTCTGCTCGTTCAGCAGAGAATAGATGGGCGAACTTTTCTCATACGGGACCTGACCTGCTACAATCTGTGATTTTGTAAAGAAAAATTCTTTTCTTGACGATGTATGTCGACCCTTTCTGTTCGGGGTAACGTCGGTCATACTGTACAGGTCCTGTCTGTGTAAGCTGGTGAACGGAGTGCTATGGTGCTCTGTGAACGGAACCGGCTAAAAATTCTAATGTCTAAGGATATAGATATAGACTAAAATATCATGTCCCGTGCCTAAAGACAAGCAGGAATCAACACTGTATTCCGTATCATGCTGCTGCGGAACGGATTTCCACCCCTGCTTCCCGCAGCAGTACAACAGCAGTCCCTGTACTTTCCTCTGGAACAATGATTTCGTCCGGTTTCAGAGATAACAGCCAGTTGCCTACCAGGAGTCCTTTTTTTCCGGCTGTGATTCCTGTACTGATTCTCGATAAACTTTTTTTTCCCAACTGATGTTGGGAACTGGATCGGCACAGGGTACAAGAGAGATGTTGAGCGAGCTCAAGCCGCTATCAACCAGATTTTGGGGACAAGTAGGTGGCATGGATTGATAAACTCAGATTGTACGTAGAGAATATTGTGAAAATAAGCCGCTCTGCCTGTGATCGTTCTTGCTTCAGTGGAAAAGTTAGAAGCATGTTTTTCAAACAGCTTCTGAAGCGGATGATCCCATCTGAAATCAACTATCTGCAGAAATGCCCGCCGAGAGACATCCCGCGAGGGGCCGCAGTTCCGGCGAGGTTTTTAAAACAGCTTCTTAGAGAAGCAACTGGGAATTCTGGAAGATTTTCATCATAGGGCGGCCAGCAAGTAAGCGCAATCCGCCTCCCCCTCCAGAAATAACCTTCATTTTCTTCAAACTCATCACCCGGTTCGGAGGAGATGACGGTTATTCTGTTTCTGACACGCACAACCGTGTCCCCCTTCCCTCCGATAGATTTCCTGAAAAAGATTCAAACACTCAGTATATATTATTTATTACTACATAGAGGCACTACGTGATATTTTCCCTACCTGTTTCTTAAAAAATACTGGCAAATAGAACGCAGAAGTTTTATATTTCTACTTTGGCACTCACAAAGGCTGTGGTAATAATTTGCAATTCCGTTGTTTCTCATATGCGAAATCAATCGAAGCTTGCCTCTTTTCATGCCGTTGACAAAGCTGTCTTATAACTTCATCTTCGTTTACATCTCGACGTGGAAGAATTGACTTGAGTAATGTTGTTATATCAGCGCAACTCAATAACGGGACACCGACTTGATGGTATAATCGTTGCTCGACCATAAACAACATGGCCATCATGACCATAGTCATATGATGATGCCAAGCCAGCCATCCCCGAGCCTTAGCCTTAAGACAACGTTCCTTGTCATCCGTCCAGCTTTTCGGTAAATACAGCCGACAGTCGATCGGCGTTGAAAAGCGACCATATCCCAAAGTTGCAAACACTACTACTTGACAGTTGTCGGTTTTACCAAGCTGCCCGCACCATTGACGAGAAACCCCAACAGACATTTTACCCTTTTTGGGTATCCCGGATTCATCAATTAAAAGAGCGCTATCTTCCTTTCCTCCAAAAATGTTATCCGCATCTTTAGCTACGTGGTTGTTTACAGGACGCCAATCCCAGTTCGATTCGGAAAGAAAATACTGGAGGGGCTCATATTTAACGCCCGGAACCTTTTCCTCCATACGTTCCATGTTTTTTTGTCAGACTGGAATAAACCTTTCAAGTATTGGAATGCTTTATCTGACAAACTTACCGTATGTCTCTTAAAAAAATGATGATATCTTTCGTGAAAAGACGTAAGTTGCCGGGCGATGCCGGTCAACTCAAAGAATTTGTCATGGGGACTTCTTTTTTCGGGGCTGGGAGCGTTCATAAAAAGAATAAAGTTATAATCAGGGCGATTGACGGGTATTTTTTTGATAGCTGTTATCAGGTGCTAGCTTGATCAAAAAGCGATAAAATCTTCCTAATGAAAGATACAACTTTATCCGGATATTGCAAGAAGTTTTTACAAATAGATCAAAAGGTTATGGTTGACAAAGTAGAAGTAAGCAACTCCCAATTGAACCCTCCCTGATTACAGAGTATACTGCATCTGCCTGATGGTTCGTCAACCAATACCATCCTCCAACTCCCAAAGACACACCAGACAATCCGGTCGATCATGCGAGTAGCCAACCCCATATACGACGTTGTTTTCAAGTTCCTGATGGGCGATATGCGTATCGCCAAACTGATCCTCTCCAAAATCCTTGATCAGGAAATCGAAACCCTGGAGTTCAAGCCCACCGAGTTCCGGAAAAAGATCGGCCTGAACCTCACCGGACACCCTCTGCAGCATACCGAAAGCCCGGTGGTCAAGGTGCAGCGCAGCTATATCGATGCCGTCACCCAGGAGGAATTGGAGATCCTCCTCAGCATCTTTGACCAAAGCCAGCAGACGCCCAATAACCGACATTTCCTCGACCTGAATGAGGAGACTTATCCCGAAGAGTTTCGTATCGTCATCCGCCGCCTGCTCAAGGCTGCGGTGGAAGAGGATATCTGCGAGACAATGGATCTGGAAGACGATATCCTTGATGAACTGGAATCCTTGGAACGGGCCGTCTTAAAGAAAGAAAAGATTATTGAGGAACAAAGCAAAGTTTTAGCGGAAAAGGATAAGGCATTGTCCAAGGCAATCCAGACCTTGGTCGATTCCGGGATGACGGAATCTGAAGCGAAAAGCCGTCTTGGCCTGCCTTCTTGAAAAGGAGAGAATCCGCTTCCCGACGACCCGGCAATACTTGACAGGCGGATAGGAATAAATGAAAATATGGCAACACCTCAAGCGTCCGCCGTGGCGCACACTCGTTTTATTGATCGCCGTCCTTGGCGTGACAGTGCCGGGCTATCATCTCTGGTCTCCGGGCAAGACCGTTCGTGACGGCAGACATGATCTCCGTTCCAACGGAATCTGGCTTCAGCATGGCTGGCTCGGTGATGATCTGTGGTTCAAGCACAATCGGAAAGACAAAGCTCTCTTTCGGAACGACCAGAGGATGCAGAATCTTGCCGATCTCCTTGAAGGCCACGGCGTGAAGTACGTCTTTCCGCATGTCTGCCCCTGTAATCCCGGAGGGAGCATTGCTCCTGTTGATCCGGTGCAGACAGAACGATTCCTTGATCACTTTGCAGACTTTCAGGTTATCCCGTGGATCGGCGGGGTTCTCGACATCCAGTGCGCCCCGGAATCCCCTCAGTGGAGAACCAACTTTGTTTCCTCAGTGGTTGATCTCCTGCAGTCCCACCCGCGCCTCGCCGGAGTTCAGATCAATATCGAGCCGATGCCGACAGGTAACGCTGACTTCCTGATTCTTCTGGATGAACTCCGGCAGGCAATTCCTGCCGGGAAGATCATCTCTGTGGCGGCATACCCGCCACCTACGCGGTGGCATCCCATCCCCGATGTTCACTGGGATGAGGATTACTTCCGGCAAGTTGCCCGTCGAGTCGATCAGCTTGCTCCAATGATGTACGACACGGCCATCAGGTGGGCGAAGTTCTATCGACATCTTATGTCCTCCTGGACCTCGGATGTTCTGGAGTGGTCCGGAGACACGCAAGTTCTCCTTGGTATCCCCGTTTACGACGATGCCGGAGTCGGCTACCATTTTCCAAAAGCAGAGAACCTGCAGAATGCCCTGTCGGGAATTCATGCAGGACTGAGCAGATACAGGTCCCTGCCAAAGAACTACGCTGGTGTCGCGATTTACTGCGGGTGGGAAATGGACCGGCAGGAGTGGGGCTGCTTCAAGAAGGAATTTGAAAAAATTCAGAAAAAGCAGACACCTTGCCCAAGATAATATTATCATGCGTTTTGTATTAAAACCAGAGGCGACAGCGCCGGACCATCCGCAATCTCGGAGGTATCGATCATTGACTGCATTATCATTCTTTGTGCTTTCGATCCGGCGGTCAATGAAGTCATCAGGTGGCACAGACCCGCACAGACTGTCGAGCCAGCTTCAGGTTGAAGGTTTGTGCTGCAGCGTGTAGAATAGCCCTGCTGTTGACTGTTACTTTTTTCTTTCTGCTTTCTATTATACTGAAGTACTGAGATTTTTCCTGCGGAGGGTATTATTCATGCAGCGCATGATCGTTTTAATGCTTGCTGTGCTTTGCTTCATTGCCGGCTGCTCGTCCAAACCGGTCCGCCATCTGGCGTCGGATGCGGCGCTGATCAAAACGGGTGAGTCCACCCGCCAGGAGGTGCTGCGTTATCTGGGCCCACCCGACAGCCGTCGTACTCTTTCTCCCGGTGCGGAGGAATATATCTATTATCAGGAACGAAAGGGAACATTCGGAAATATGCCGCTGGTCGGCAAATGGATTGATCCGGAGAGCTATGAGATGATCCGGGTTACCCTGGATGACGGCGTGGTCACCGGCTGTGATTTTCTCATCCGGAAAGAAGACGATATGGACTGGGCCGAGGATATTACCGGGGATGATCTGCAGTGAATTCGGCAGCGCATTCTTCCTTTGTCATCCATCGGCAGCGGATGGTGGAACTGCTTGTCCGGCAGGGAATTCAGGATCCCGTGACCCTGCAGGCTATGAGTGAGATACCGAGGCATAAATTTGTTGAAGATGCCATGCAGGCAAAAGCCTATGGCGATCATCCCCTGCCCATCGGTTTCAATCAGACCATCTCCCAGCCCTATATCGTCGCCCTGATGACCCAGGCCATGCAGCTCAGAGGGCATGAACGGGTGCTGGAGATCGGTACCGGATCCGGGTATCAGGCTGCGGTGCTTTCCCGGCTCTGTGAGCGGGTCTATACGGTGGAACGCATCCATTCCCTGCTCGGCAGGGCTCGAAAGGTTTTTGACCGGCTGCGTTATCATAATATTATCTCCTGCATTGATGACGGCACTGTTGGCTGGCCTGACGAGGCTCCTTTTGATGCCGTTCTGGTCACCGCAGGCGGGCCGGAAATTCCTCAACCATTGATTGAACAATTGGCCGACCCAGGAAGACTGGTCATTCCGGTGGGAAATCAGGAGGAACAGGAGCTGCAGCTTCTGCTCAAACGGGACGGAAAAATTCAGGTGCATTCTATCGGTCAGGTACGTTTTGTGAATCTGATCGGCGCGTATGGGTGGAACGAATAGCATATGGGAAATACAGAAAATACTATACAGGAAGAAGAAAAAGAGGTGTCGGAGCAGCACTCCGAGCATTATAGACAGTCCGGCAGCGGAAAAAAGAAGCCCGGCCTGATGCGCCGCTTGTACGACTGGATGCTCGGCTGGGCAGACAGCCCCTACGGTCTGCATGCTCTTGTCCTTATCTCCTTTGCTGAATCAAGTTTTTTCCCTATTCCGCCGGATGTCCTGCTTGTCGCCCTAGTGCTGGGAGCAACAGGCCGCTGGTACAAATTTGCCTTCTGGTGCACTGCAGCTTCAGTGGTCGGCGGGCTGGCCGGGTACGGAATCGGGGTGTTCGGCTGGGAAACAGTCGGACAGTGGATAGTTGAACATATCGCCCATATGTCGCTGACGGAAGTCAACGGGCGCATGGATATCGCGCTTCCGGCCTATCTTATCAAGGGCATGGGCAGTTCGCTGGGCGGTGAATATCTGTTTCAGGTCTACGATCACTGGAATGCCTGGATTGTCTTTATTTTCGGCCTGACCCCCCTGCCCTATAAGCTGGTGACCATCACCGCCGGGGTGGCCCGTGTCAACCTGCCTGTTTTTCTGCTCGCCTCAGTGCTGTCCAGAGCCTTCCGTTTTTTTATTGTGGCCTGGCTGCTGTATAAATGGGGCGATCCTGCCCGGCGTTTTATCGACCGATATTTCAATCTGCTCTCTATAGCCTTTATTGTCCTGCTGGTTGGTGGTTTTGTGGTGCTGAAGCTGGTGCTGTAACTCCGCGTATATCAGAAGCGGTCAGAACTGACCGGATTGCTGCAGGGGGCTTTTTCCGGAATGCTGTCGTTTTTTATTGACCAAAACAGCGTTGCTTGTAATAATATATGGTTCGAGAAAATTGGGGGCCTATAGCTCAGCTGGCTAGAGCCACCGGCTCATAACCGGTAGGTCCTTGGTTCGAGTCCAAGTAGGCCCACCAATTTTTTATTTCTCTATTTCTTTGACGTGCCGGATAACTGTGCAGCGGAGGTTTCTGCCTGCGTTGTATTTTGATTAAATAATTTGTGTACAGCCGTCTGTTGACTCCGAATACATTGCGCGAAAATGCCCGCCTGCACCGTAAGTTTCTGCGGCAGAGCGGTATAGACTAAACGTTAGGACAAGAGGTACACCCTTTGCGGGTTGTGCCTCTTTTTCTTTGTATTGTGGCAAAAATTCAGGATCTGCTTAACATTCTTCAGAATATCGCACCGGATGGCCTCGCTGAGACATGGGACAATGTCGGTCTGCTTGTCGGCAATCCGGATGACCGGATCTCTTCGGTGCTGCTTGCCCTTGATCCCCTTGTGCCTCTGCTTGCCGAGGCACAGCGTTGCGGTGCCGAACTGATCATCACCCATCACCCCGCCATTTTCCGTCCTCTGAAAAGCCTGCGCACTGACCGCCCTGATGGCAGGTTTCTTGCTGCCGCTGTCCGGGCCGGGATCAATGTGGTCGGCTGCCACACCAATTTTGATGCTGCCTGCGGCGGGGTCAATGATGTGCTGGCAGAGCTGCTCGGACTGCAGAATACCACGCCCCTGCTGCCGGAAAAGTCGGAGAGCTGTGCAGCGCCGTGCGGTCTGGGACGGATAGGCGTTCTGCCGGACCCTGTCCTGCCGGAGGATTTTCTTGCCAAAGTTCACGAAGTTCTTTCACCGCCCTGGCTGCTGGAGGCCGGGCCGCATCCTGAGCAGGTAACCAGGGTTGCTGTCTGCGGCGGCTCCTGTTCCGATATTTCGGAGACCGCCTTGACAGCCGGAGCAGATGTGTTTCTTACCGCCGAGATCAAACATAACATTGCCTGCTGGGCAGAAGAGGCCGGGTTCTGGCTCATCGACGGCGGCCATTTTGCCACGGAATATCCTGCGGTCCAGGGACTGGCCCGGCTGCTTAGCAACAGACTGCAGCAGGTGGACATGGAGGTGGCAGTGCACTGCGCCTGCCAAGAACCTCCCCTCAGATTGGCAGGAAAAAGAAACTGACAGGAAGGAGTCAGTCGAATTATGCAGACATTGTGCAAAAGGGTATTTTTTATCCCGAACAAAAAAGAAGAAGCGAGTTGACACGCCGAATGCATCTCGGCCCCAAAAAAGACAGTTGATCAACAAGATGAGGAGTATACATTGAAAGAAGATATCAGCGTGCTTATCACCCTGCAGGAATTCGATACGGAACTTGCCGAATTTGATCGGAAGATCGAACAGAAACGGCAGGAACTGACAGAACGCGAGCAGGCGATTGCCGAAAAGGAAACGCTTGCTGCTCAGTGCAGGGAAAAAGCAACGGAACTTGAGCAGAGCCAGCGTGATATCAAGGCGGCCAGTGAAGATGCTGCAGAACGGATTAAAGAGCGTCAGGGCAAGATGATGCAGGTGCAGACCAGTCGGGAGCACCAGGCTTTACTCAAAGAGATCGAAGACGCCAAAAAGGTGATCAAGGAGAGCGAGGAACAGTTGCTCCAGGCTATGGAGCAGGTGGAGGCGGAAGAGATCAAAGCAGCTGAGCTGGAGAATCTCTGCACCGGAGAAAAGAAACTGCTGGCCGAGGCAACTACCGAGGTTGAGAAGGAGATTGAAAAACTCAACGGCCGACGTCTGGCAGTGCAGGGAAAACGCGAGAAACTTGCCGGAGAGGTTCCGGCCTCCAGGATGAAACGGTATAACAAGGTGCTGCAGCGGCGCAACGGCCTTGCGGTTGTCCAGGTGATTGATGCTGTCTGTCAGGGATGTTTTATGACCATTCCGCCGCAGCAATACAACGAGATCCGCCTGGGCGAGCAGATACATACCTGCCCGACCTGCCAGCGCACCCTGTATTATCTGCCGCCGGAAGATGATGAAGCAGAAGCATGAGCGCGGCATGAACAGCATGAACAGGGCCGCTGTCCTGGCTGTGCTGGCGGAGCAGCTGCCGGACAGCACTCTGGAGCAGCTCTTTCCTGCGTATTCCCCGGCTAACGTGCGGGCTGTTCTGTACGGAAAAGAGAAATTAATCGAACAAATCGAGCCTGCACAGGCACAGCAGAAAAAACTCAGCGGCATTTCCACCGGTTCCGCGCTTTCCTGCAGGCTGTTCACCGATGGTGCTTCCAGAGGCAATCCCGGAGAGGCCGGAGCCGGGTCTGTACTGCTGGATACCGCAGGACAGGAACTGGCCGTCCGGTCGCTCTATCTCGGCCAATGCACAAATAATGTGGCCGAGTACAAGGCCCTGCGCCTCGGCCTGCAGTCCGCACTGGAACTGGGCTGCAGCCACCTGGAAATCTTTCTTGATTCCCAGCTCATTGTCCGGCAGATTCAGGGGCAGTACAAAGTCAAGAACGCAGCCCTCAAGCCCCTGTTTCTGGAAGTGAAGCAGCTGCTTGCCGGGCTGCAGGACTGGTCCGTCGCCCATGTGCCCAGGGAACAGAACAAACGGGCGGACGAACTGGCGAACCGGGGAATTGATGAAAAGAAAGGATGAGACGGAAATTAAAATCAGTAACGTATGATCAGCTCATTTTTCCCATCTTTTCCCGATATTTCATTCCTCTTGTGTTTTCTCTTGACATATCTGAAAGATGCGTTTAGAGACAGATAATGGTGCTCTGATAATAAATTATTCAGGAATATATTATCAGATAACAGTAAAGAATTCAAGTTATCTGGGAAAATATACTGATAAGTCGAATCTCAGGGTATTTCTCCCTGAGAATATCAGGTTTCGGTGACTATAAGGACTGATTCTCTGATAATCAATGGTTCCAAAGGCGCGCCCCTTCGGGCCACGCCTTTGGAATGCCGAGTTGACCGTACCGGCCCAACATTTGATTCCTGCGGCGCTGCGCGCCTTCGGAACCAAACGTTGGACTCGAAATTTTCCTGGTATAATCAACCGCAAGCGGCCATTATACCAGGAAAATTACGGTCAACTCGGCATTAGCTTTAAATGAGACAGGAGCCATAAATGAATGTTGCATTAATAAATATGCCGTTCTCTTCAGCTGAAAGACCATCTCTGGCCTTGGGGCTTCTAAAATCAATTCTGGAAAATGAAGGTCATAATGTTGACATTTTTGACTTCAATGTTCTGTTTGCCAAATTAATATCTTCGGAACGTTATGAATTCATGTGTGGCACTTTGGAAATTGATGGGTTTGTAGTGCCAAATGACCTGTTACTAGGAGAGTGGGTCTTCTCATCAGAATATTATGAGCTCTCCAAGTCGGATTTTTCATATATCGACAACTTTCTTTTAGAAAGTGGCTGGCCTATGCCTAAGCATCTTCTTGACGCAGTTATTGACATTCGAGGGGTAGTTAATCATTTTATCTCGCTATGTCTAAAGTCGGCGCCGTGGTTTAAATATGGCGTGGTAGGTTTTACAAATACTTTCGAACAAACATTTCCTAGTCTCTACTTATCGAGAGAGATAAAAAATAATTTCCCCTCTATTTCGATATGTTTTGGTGGTGCAAATTGTGAATCGGAAATGGGGAGCCAACTATTGAAGAGCTTTAACCATATCGATTACGTATCGACCTGTGAGGCCGACTCTTCTTTTCCAGAGCTCCTTAGAAGAAAAATACATAACTGTGAAGAAGAAACTAATGGTTTTTCCATACGAAAGAATGGGAAGATTTTTATCAATTCACCATATGACTTAACTGAGAATTTAGACAGCCTTCCTTATCCAGATTTTGATGATTATTTTAACTATGTAAAAAACCTAAATTATTCTTTGTCAGGTCGAAAAGGAATATTTATTGAATCATCCCGAGGTTGTTGGTGGGGCCAGAAAAGTCACTGTACATTTTGTGGCCTAAACGGAAGGACTATGTCCTATAGGAGAAAGTCGCCAAATAGAGCGCTTTATGAGTTACTTGCTCTATCGAAAAAATATGATGTAAAAAAAATAGACTTTACGGATAACATTATTGATCATCAGTATTTTAAAACTTTTATCAAGGAATTATCCCACATCCCACATGATATACAAATCTTCTTTGAAACTAAGTCTAATATCAAGCGAAGTGACGTTAAAAAACTTAAAGAAGCAGGGGTAATTTCAATTCAACCAGGGATCGAGAGTTTCTCTGATGACACATTAAAATTGATTGGGAAGGGAGTGTCTGGAGCGCAAAATATTGCATTGTTGAAATGGGCAAAACAATACGGTGTTGGTATTGCTTGGAACTTATTATTTGGATTTCCTAATGAAAATGAGAGTAGTTATCAATTTCAAACGGATGTTGTCTGGAATATTCATCACTTAGAACCACCGCAAGCTACCGCGGCAGTTCGTCTTGATCGTTTTAGTCCAAACTTTACCAGCCCTGATCAGCATGGATTTCTAAATATTCGCCCTATGAAAACATATAAAGAGGTATACAGGTTAACGGAAGAAGAAATCAATAATATTGCTTATTATTTTGAGTTTGATTACAGCGAAGGGTTTAATCTAAACCGAAAAAGCAAGTCATTAGTAAGCGCTTGTCAGCAATGGAAACATTACTCACATAAAAGGCCAAGGCTTGAGTTCCTTACTTATAAGGATTCTACCTCTATTGTTGTAGATGAAAGAATTATTTCAAAAAAGAGATATCATTACTTTAGTGATGAGGAGTCTATTATCTTAGCGCTTCTAGACAAGCCTATCAGCCTTAGTTCTCTGGCTAAAGAATTAAATAAAAGAAACATACAGCAGTTTCATTTGAATAGGTTTTTAAAACAGCTAAAAGAATCCAACTTGGTAATAGAAGCAGGTTCAAAGTGGATAGGTTTGCTCATAATTGGGGACGCAATTCTATCCAAAATATTTTCTAATTTCCCCACAATCCAAATGGAGGTTTGCAATGAGCAAGAAAGAAGAAAAATCGAATGTGACAACATATGTATTGACGGTTGATAATCAAACTGGAGAAGTAATTCGAACTCAATTAGAGCTGGATGATGGTTCAAGAAAAGATGTAGAAGTGGAAATTGGAGGAACACAACCATCAGTTCAAAGCTATGATGCTTCTGCGTTTGTCCCACAACAAGGTACACCTGTTCAAATACCCGGGTTTACTCCATCTGTAGTAATTCTGGTTGGAGGCGGAGCGGCTCCTGGAACGCCACAACCTACACAACCAACGTTACAGCCTATGTCAAGAACTCGCCCACCTGCACATATAGCTGTAGTTGAGAAAGATAAAAGCTAACAATCACATTCACTCGGACAGCAAAAAGCAGCGCGGCTTACGCTTCGCTACAGCCACACTACTTTTTGCTGCCGGTGATGTGTGGCGTTCCAAAGGCGCGCCCCTTCGGGCCACGCCTTTGGAATGCCGAGTTGACCGTACCGGCCCAACATTTGATTCCTGCGGCGCTGCGCGCCTTCGGAACCAAACGTTGGACTCGAAATTTTCCTGGTATAATCAACCGCAAGCGGCCATTATACCAGGAAAATTACGGTCAACTCGGCATTAGCATCAATAAAGAAAAGGAGGTGAGGCCTATGCATACTATTTAGTTTTCACATCGAGAGCATTTGTTTAATCACTTTCCAAAAGCCTTAATAAGGAGACGAACTATGTCTAATGAAGAAAAAGCTGCTGCTTTTAACAAAGAGATCGTAGCGAAACTAAAAACCCTCAGTGACGAGGACATGCTAGAAGTACTTCAAGCTAATAATTCCATTTTAAAAATGGCGGTTGAATACCAAAACAACAATAATAAGGCAATTGTTGCGGAGGATTAGCTATGGATAATGAGCAACCCGATTCGGCGTCCTTAGCATTTCAGAAAGAAATTGTGGAGAAACTTCGAGAATTACCCGAAGAGGATATGCTTGAAGTGCTTTCAGCCTCAAACTCAGTTCTAAGAATGACGGATACGTATCAAAACAATAACAATAACTAAAATGAAGATAGCCATCTTTACCATGAGCGTCTTGGTATTAAGATCGAGATGCTCATGGTATTTATCTTTGTTTGGAAAACAAGAATGCATGATATAACGCTAATTTTCCCTCCACAATGGAGTCCATTTCAACCCGCGCTAACTATTTCCACACTTGCAGGCTGGTTACGAAATGAAGGCTACCGCGTTGGTTGTATTGATGCAAACATAGACTTTTATCACTATTTACTATCAGATGAAGCGGCAAACATTCTGTTGGAAGAGCTAAAGGATAATCATGGCTTTGACTGTCAAAAAAAAGAAGCAATTAGAGCGACTATATCTAATATACGCCATATAAGAACCTCGATTCATGAATTATTAAAGGGCGGAGAATCTGATAATAACAAGTATTTACAGAACAGCTATATTGCAACGCGAATATTGACTTCATACCTGGAAACAATTTCATTACTTACCAAACCGGTTTCTATTTCGCCATTCGGCATGGAAATGCATTCAAAATCAGGATTTTATGTTGACGAATTAGAAAAAATTCTATCAAAGAAAAATAGCCTCCTTCAACGGTTTGTGGAGAGCTTCCTTGATAGTCCTGACGTCCATAACGCATCAATAATCGGGATTTCATGTGTTGGCTATAGTCAATTGTTGATGACTTTAATGATGGGAAAAGCACTAAAAGAGAATACAAAAAAAACTGTGGTTGTTGGCGGTACGGTGCTATATAGATTGCTTGATCGAACGTCTATTCCTTCAAGATGGTTTACTATCTATTTTGATATAGTCGTCAAAAGAGAGGGGGAAATTCCTTGTTCTGCTATTTTAAATAACAATTGTGCTGGCAAGGCCCTTACTGAAGATGTTCCCAATATCTATTTTATGGAGTCTGGAAACACTGTTTTTAATGGTGAATTTTCTCACGATTATCGCAATATTAGCGTAGATGTTGATCCAGATTTTTCTGATATAGATTTCGAAAAATATTTTACTTCTGAAGTTACACTTCCAATATTATCATATCGAGGTTGTTATTGGGGTAAGTGTGAATTTTGTACACACAGCGAAGTTTATGGCGGAAAGTTTAATTATGTAAAAACAAGACAGCTTTTGGAAAGAATAGAAAGGCTGAGTAACAAATATAGAGTAAGCAACTTTTGCTTTAATGACGAGGCCATGCCACCTCGTTTATTACGCGATATTGGTCGCGTTTTTCCAACTAAAAAGCAAAGTGGTTGGTCGTTTTCTGGAATCATGCGTTTTGAAGAGTCTTTTTCAAAAGAGATATTTAGTAATTTGTATGAAAAAGGCTTTCTGGTAATGTATGTTGGTTTAGAATCAGCATCCGAGCGCGTCTTGGGGTTGATGAATAAAACCAATTTCCCATCAAAAGATACGATAAAAAAGAATCTGATTGCCGCAGCTGACAGTGGGATTTTTATAAACTGCTTTACTTTCTTTGGTTTTCCAGGTGAAACACATGAAGACGCTAAAGAGACATACGATTTTGTAATTAATAACTCAAAGCATATTGGTTCGTTTGGCACAGGAAGTTTCTTATTAGAATATGGCTCGCCAGTATTCTATAATCCTGATAAACATGGCGTTTCAATAGATGTCGCAACTAAAGGCTGTTTGTCGATATGGCACAAATATTCTTTATCATCTGGCATAAGTAGCAGTGATGCAGAAGAGTGGAGTAAGAAACTTACCATTGACGCACATAAGCTAGAAAGCTATGCCTCTTCAGTATTTTCCCAGCGAGAACATTTATTGCCTTTATTAAAGAGATATGGAATGTCGTATGAACATGAAACCAGAAAATTATATAGGTTGAACGGCATACCGGACATGGTCGAGGCAAAAAAAGTCATTGCAATAATTCCTTTAAGGAATAAAGAAACTTTTGATTATTATCTAATCAATACTGCTAATGGTGCCACAAATAAGATAACAGAAAAAACACGGACACTTATTGATCGGTATCTTGAAGTAAATCCATCACTTTATGGCATATCATTGCTAGGGGAGCGTTGGGGAAAGCTTGTCAGAATGCAGTCGCTAAAATGTGATATATGACAATAAAAATGCTAACAAACACATGCACTCGGACAGCAAAAAGCGCCGCTCCTCGTTCCTCGTCGCTCTGCCTTTTGCTGCCGGTGATGTGATGCGTTAGCTCTAAAAAGGGGTTCGGATGAAGCAGCTTGAAACAAACTCTAGGGACAGATTGGTTAGTGTTGCGAAAGCGGCGGCAGGCGCGCTCCCATTTATTGGAACGTTAGTGGGGGAAACGCTAGATGCAGTAGTGCCAAATCTGCGGTTCGAGCGAGTTGTCAGTTTCCTAAAGACTCTTGAGAATAATGTGGCTCACTTAGATGAGCGATTTTCCTCCTTTAAAGAACATCTCAAAGCTGAAGAGGGACTCGACATATTTGAGGAAGGAATAGTTCAAGCATCGAGATCTGTTTCTAAGGAAAGAAAAGAGCGGTTGGCTAGATTGGTAGCAAAATCATTATCAGCAAAAGAGATGAAATATGAAGAGGCTCGGAAGCTAATCAACTTGTATAGAGAACTCACCGATCCAGAGATTGTTTGGCTGATTTACTATTCATTAAACCCAGTACTTGGTAAGGGGCCTCATTCTGAATGGGTAGAGAAACACCCGGAAATACTTAATCCTATAAGCAGAACAATGGGGGCACCTCAAGAGCAGCATGAAAGGGCCGCATTGCAAGATAGTTATAAAGCAACGCTTTTAAGGCTCGGCTTGACAGAGGAACGGGGTAAAACAACTAGCCTTACTACACTTGGTAGAATGCTGGTTTCATATATTTCAGATGAAGAAGATTCAGAAAAGAGCTAACAAGGCGCTCGTTCGGACGCAAACTACGCTGCGCTTCGTTTGCGCCGCACAGCTTGGTCGTTATGTGTAAGAGAGAACAATGTGATAAAGAAAATTTGGAAAGATCCAGTATTTAGCAAACTTATAGCTGCTGCTTTGATTTGGGTATTAGGAATCTTATATCTTGAGCTGTCTCCTAAATTCCAAAACATTAATTGGTTGACAAAGATTAGTCTGCTTTTGATTCCAACATGTTTTCTTTTGTTATGGGGTGGTATATCGAGATTAATAAGAAAAATTAAAAAATCAAAAGTTCTTGTTTACCTAAGCACTGGTGGAACTTGTAGAGATCCAATTGCTAAGGTAATTACAGAACAACTTCTTAATAAAAAAGGGCTTAACCTTAAATTAGAAATTAAAGCTATGGCAGTGAGTGACAGTTCTGATTTGAAAGTTTCATATGGAGCTAAATATGCCATCAAGTCAGTATATGGTAAAGATTTATTGTCTAATCATAAGTGTAGACAAATCACAAAGGATATATTTGAAAACGCAGATTTGATTATAGTAATGTCGCAAGATGTTCTCAAAATGCTTGAGTTGAAATTTCCTCAAAGAAACGAGAGAGTTTATTTATTCAAAGAGTTTTTTGGGCTTAGTGGAGACGTTACAAATCCATGGCCGGATGGACAGGATGAAGAAACTTTGAAAAGGTATCTTAATTGCGTAAATGAAATAAAGAGTGTTTTGGTATCTTATTTCGATAAATTGGTTAATGCATTAGCAGTTTAGTATTGATTCGAATACTGCTGAATAAAAAAAGAACACATAACAAATCACTGCACTGGATTTTTATTCCGCTGCGCTCCATAAAAACCAGTGAGTTCAGTCGTTAGCGCCTGATAGGGAACTGTGATGAAACTTAAAAAACTAGTCATTCATAACATTCGATCTATCAAAGATGTGGAGTGCCAGCTATCTGACTATTCAATGTTGGTAGGTGAAAACAATGCTGGAAAGACAAATATCATTACCGCACTTAGGCTCTTTTATGAAGATGGAGGACTTAAGTATAAGCAAGACACTGATTTCCCAAAGTTTGAGGTTGATGATGAAGAAAGTTGGATTGAATTAGCCTTTGAAACAACAGAAGATGAACAAGATAGCTTAAAAGATGAGTATAAATCCTCTGACAAAATCTTAAGGGTTAGAAAATATTTTCAATCATCAAACAAAGAACTGGTTAAATCTTCCCAGAGCAATATATACGCTTATGAATCTGGTGTTTTGTCAATTAATCTGTTTTATGGTGCAAAAAATGTGTCTCAAGCAAAGTTGGGGAAGGTTATATTCATTCCAGCTGTTAGCAAAACAGATGAAACACTAAAGCTCTCCGGGCCATCACCATTTCGAGAAATGGTCAATTTCGTTATGAAACGGGCCGTCCTTGAGAGCCCTACATTCGGCGGATTGAAGACGGCTTTTGACACATTTAATACTGATTTTAAAACCGAATCATCCAAAGATGGCTTTTCTATTGATTCACTTATTGACGACATTAATTCAGAAATAAATTTATGGAACATTAAGTTTGGCGTATCAGTCAATACGATAAAGCCTGAGGATATTGTTAAAAACCTTCTGTCGCATTATATCGAGGATGTTGGGCTTGGTGGGAAACAAATTAATCTTGCTTCATTTGGTCAAGGCCTTCAGCGACATTTAATTTTCACTCTGATTAAATTATCTGCTAAGTATGCTGCAACAACAGCAGGTAAGAAAAAAGACTTCGACCCCGATTTCACACTAATATTATTCGAAGAACCTGAGGCATTTCTCCATCCTGCTCAACAGAACTCTCTTCACCTAAGCCTAAGGTCCCTTGCATCTAAAGGCCCTGAGCAAGTCTTAATTTCAAGTCACTCTCCCCATTTTGTAAGCAAGCAAGCATCTCAATTGTCGGGAATAATACGACTTTCTAAAAACAACGGAAAAACAGAAACTTTTCAAATAACAGATAAAATTTTTTCAAAGGTGATTGATGCAAACCTTGGCCTTTATAATAAATTTTGTGATTGTTTGAATTCGGATGACATTGACGAGGGCATAAAAAAAAGAATACGAAAGGACAAGCTCGGCGAAGATGATCCATGTCATTCATCGAAATTAGAGGAAGAGGCTGTTAAGTATTTTTTGTGGTTAGATTCTGAAAGAGCCGCAATGTTCTTTGCTAAGAAGGTTATTATTTGCGAGGGCACATCAGAAAAAGTATTTATAGACTACTTGCTTGATGAATATTGGCCTGACCTCAGAGAAAAACATATGTATCTGTTTGATACATTAGGAAAATTCAATATACATCGATGCATCACATTGATGACTGCCTTAGGCATACAACATTCTGTCATGCTTGATTCGGATGAAGATGCAGGTATACACGGAATAATCAATTCTTTTATTGAACAAAAGAGAACAGCTTTTACCAAAACAATCTATGCTTTTGAGAATGACTTCGAATCATTTTTGGGAATCGAAAAACCAAAAAGAAAAGATTTAAAGCCGCTAAATATTATCGTGAAGCACCAAAATGGTGAAATTTCAGATTATAAACTGGATGAACTCAGAGGCATAATAGAAACAATGTAAGCGCTAACAAGGCAAATTAACTCGGATGCAAATTCCGCTGCGCTCCATTTGCACCGGTTATTTGCAGCATTAGCCCGCCAACAACTTTTCTGCTGCGGCAACTCACCTCTGTTCCCGTCACCCACACGATTTCCCCTCTTTTATGATTTTTGCTCAAAGGCTTTCCGGATTAGGTTCCTGCATCTCCTCCCTGCCTACTGACACTCCTCCGAACTCTGATACAGCGGCAGCACCCGCAGCGCATCCACCCTGCTGTTGGGAATAACCTCTGTCGGGATTTTCTCGCTGAATCCGTCTGCCGGAAAGATATAGAGATACTCCTGATTGCGCAGCAGCAGGCGGTAGCAGCCTCCGGCCCATTCCTCAGTCTGCAGGGTGGGGTCCCCGTTCAGATAGACCCGCACGCGGGGGTACGCGGGGAAATCATTGCTGATCTGTTTCTCGAAATTCGACCAGGCAGTCCAGGTGGCCCGCCGCTGAACAGTAACAAACAGAAAAAAAAGAAAGAGCGGGATGCTGGTAAGAATGACCAGCCTGCAGATGGTCCGCCATTTTCTCCTGGTGCCCGCACTGTTGCCCTGCCCTGTCCGCTGCCAGAGATACCGGATGAAAAAATAGTAGACAACCGAGCCGGCACCGGCACCGGCAGCATACAGATTGTCTTTCAGAGAGACCAGACCATAGCGGAGAAACGTATCATACTGAAACCCCATATCCTCCACATTCAGGTGAAACCGGCCGAAATAATTGGAGGTGTAATACCATCCCGCAGTATACACCAACCCTACGGCGATGCTTGTCACCGCGCCGATATCCATAAAGCGGTCCAAAGGAAACGCATTATTTTCCTGTTCCATTCTCTCCTCTTACATCAGGGATAGTCGGAATAACAGTACCGTCGGGTACAATAAAAGACTGCGGACGGGGAGTGCAGCGGCTGTCGTCCTCACGGAGTTTTTCCCATTTCCTGGTCGGCTCGAACAGTTTGGGAGGCCCGTCGCCGACAGTGCAGGCATAGCTGATCCGCGACGGTTCCTGCGGGTCGCCGATTTCCGTACAAACGCGGATGCTGTCCCGCACTCTGTCCAGAAAACAGACTTTTTTCGTCTCCATCAGCCGCCATTCTTCATCGGGCTGAACAGGCTGCACCTTTCCCTGCTCATCCGGACAGGTATAGCTATACCGGGGAGCTGCATTCCCTTCTTCCCTGACCTCCCTGACGCAGCCCATCTTCAGGGTGTTGTCGGTGATGTGCAGGAAGTAGACCGGCTCAGGTTCTGCTGAGTTGGCAGATGCTGCCAGCAGCAACAGGGCTGTCAGTACCGCAATAGCCTTTCTTTTCATATATTACCTCTATTTAGCACGTTACAGCTTGTGACTTCCCGGTTGGAAATATTTGTGCAGCAGAAAGTGAAAGTACAGGCGGGAGTCTGCCTGCCGGTTTAAAAACACCGCTTCTAAAACTGAAAAGCGCGGCAGACAGGTTTTATCGCGTTTTTCCGGGACTGCCTCACCAATAATACAGCGTGGTTTCGCCAAGCTCCTGCTCGATCTCCAGCAGGCGGTTGTACTTGGCCATGCGCTCGCTGCGGCTGGCAGAGCCGCTCTTCAGATGTCCGCCGTCCATCGCCACGGAAAAATCCGCCAGAAAGGTATCTTCGGTCTCGCCGGAACGGTGGGAAAGAAAATACCGCCATCCGGCTTCCCGGCACATCCGGACCGCCTCAATGGTCTCGGTCACCGTACCGATCTGATTGAGCTTGATCAGAACGGAATTGGCTGCGCCTTCTTTGATACCTTTGGTGATGTACTCAGTATTGGTGACAAAAATATCATCGCCGACTACTTCAATCCTGTCGCCGTATTTGGCGGTAAACTGCCGGAAGCCCTCCCAGTCATTCTCTGCCAGGGGGTCTTCCCAGGAGATAATCGGGTATTTCCCGATCCACGTACCGGCCAGCTCAATGAGCCTGCTGCGGTCCATTTTGCCGGTCCCGGAACGGTGCAGATCGTACTCTCCGTTTTGCTCCAAAGCAAAAGAGCTTGCTGCACTGTCCAAGGCGACGGCAATGTCCTCTCCGGGCCTGTATCCCGTCTGTTCAACGGCCTGCAGGATCGTTTCTATGGCATCTTCGTTACTGGAGAAATTCGGAGCAAAACCGCCTTCGTCCCCAATCCCTGTGGACAACCCGCGTTTGTTCAGGATGCCCTTGAGCACATGGAAGGTTTCCGCTACATAGCGCAGTCCCTCGCGAAAATTGGGCGCACCGACAGGGACGGCCATGAACTCCTGAAAATCCACGCTGTTGTCAGCATGTTCACCACCGTTAACGATGTTCATGCAGGGCACCGGCAGCCGCCGTGCTCCGGCTCCGCCAAGGTATCGGTACAGAGGTAGCCGGGCAGATTGAGCTGCTGCTTGGGCAACAGCCATAGAGACGCCGAGGATGGCATTGGCCCCCAGTTTTGACTTGTTTTTGGTGCCGTCCAGGGCAATCATCTGCCGGTCAATCAGGGCCTGTTCAGCAGAATCCATACCGAGCAGTGCAGGCGCTATAATTTCCTGGACATTAGCCACTGCCTGAAGCACACCTTTGCCGCCATAGCGGGAGGCATCCTTATCCCGCAGTTCCACAGCTTCGTTTTCTCCGGTGCTGGCGCCGGACGGAACCGAAGCCGATGCTCTTGTTCCGTCGGTCAGTTCAACAAAGACCCGCACAGTGGGAAAACCGCGTGAGTCAAGAATCTCCATTGCCCGAATTGCGGAAAGAGTCGGTCGTGTCATCGTGTTCCTCCTTGAAGAATTTGAAGATAAAGTTTGAGGATAAAATTGAGACGGGTACTGCTGTGCAGCAGCAAAGGATCAGCGGAAAAGGATGAAAGAAAGTGCTCTGGGTGCTATGCCATGATGACCTCCGGCAGCGGGTAACCGGGATCACGTCCGCCCCAGTTCAGTTTGTTGCGCAGGATGGCGAAATAACCCTTATGCGGCGAGCTGATCAGGCGCAGCGGTCGGGCAGCAGCCTCAACAGTGAGAAAATCATTGGCGTGCATGGTCCAGCCCAGGCGGCCGTCCACCATGATTTTTACATTGGTTGAAGGCGGGGCCAGCTGGGCAGTCACCCGGGTGCGGGGGGAAAGCAGTACCGGCCGGGATTCCAGCATAAAAGGGCAGATCGGGGTGACCAGCAGGGTTCGGAGTTCCGCATGGGCAATGGGGCCGCCTGCGGAGAGATTATAGGCTGTGGAACCGGTGGGCGTGGAGATGATCAGGCCGTCCGCCTTGTAGGTGGTGATGTATTCCCGGTCAGCCCAGCAGCGGAGGCGCATCATGGGTTCCGTGCTGCTCTTGACGATCACCACCTCGTTGAGGGCGAACATGGACGGCCCGGCCGGTTCACCGTTTTCATCCAGCAGCTTGGCCCGGAGCATCATCCGTTCTTCAATGGTAACCCCGCTGTGCAGGATCTGCTCAAGGGCCTGGTACATCTCTCCGGCAGCCACCTCGGTGAGAAAGCCCAGATTGCCCAGATTGATGCCCACCACCGGGATACCGTAACGGGAGGCCTGATCTGCAACATGGAGCAGGGTGCCGTCACCGCCCAAAATGGTCAGCATGTCCATTGCCGGATCAATCCGGTCCAGTTCCGCCTTTATGGAACGCTGGGCAAACCAGGTAGCCAGTCCCCGGCCCACCTGGCGGACATCAGGGGAATTCCGGCGGGTAATGATCCCGACGTAGCGAATATCCATAAATCTGTTCCGCCTATTTTTCCGCAGGAAGCAGGGAATCTGCTCAGGCCTTCTTCATGCTTTCACATCCCAGGTCGTGCCGTCCGGGCCGTCGTGCAGTTCAATATTATGGCTAAGCAGCTCGTCGCGGACCGCATCGCCGGCAGCCCAGTCCTTTGCTGCCCGTGCTGCATTTCTTTTGGCGATCAGGGCAGTGATCTCCTCCTCGGACAGAGTGATCCTGGCCAGCAGAGCCTCTTTTTTACCCTGCATGTACTGCTCCGGATTCTGCTGCAGCACACCGAGCAGCCCGGCCAGCTCGCGCAGAATTGCTCCGCCCTGGTGCAGCAGAACCACGTCCTCAGCCGCTCCTTCCTGTGCAGTCAGCATTCTGCATATTTTGTTCAGCACCTTGACGCCATCAAAAAGATGGCCGATGGCCTGAGCCGTGTTGAAGTCATTGTCCATTGCCGTCTCAAAGCGCTGCTGCAGGGAGAGAATCTTCTTGCGGTACTTAGGGCTGATCAGCGACTCCTCCCCGGCACTGTCAACAGAACGGACCGTCCTGTTGATTCCGGCCAGACAGTCATACATCCGATCCAGACCGGTCTGGGCATCCTGCAGGGCAGTCTCGCTGAAATCCAGAGGATTACGGTACTGGGTGGAAAAGAGGAACAGGCGCAGGGTCTCGGCTGGATACTGCCGGAGAACGTCCCGGATGGTGAGGAAGTTGCCCAGAGACTTGGACATCTTTTCCTCTTTGATGGTGACAAAGCCGTGGTGCATCCAGAGGTTGGCAAAGGGGCAGTTGTTCGCTCCCACAGACTGGGCCAATTCGTTTTCATGATGGGGAAAAATCAGATCCTTGCCCCCGCCGTGGATATCAAAATTGGCGCCCAAGTATTTGCGGCTCATGGCCGAGCACTCAATGTGCCAGCCCGGTCGCCCTTCTCCCCAGGGGCTAGGCCAGTGCGGCTCGCCCGGTTTGGCTCCCTTCCAGAGGACAAAATCCATCGGGTCTTCTTTCTGCTCATTGACATCAATACGGGCACCAGCCTGCATATCTTCCAGATTACGGCCGGAAAGCATGCCGTAATCCGGGAACTTCCGTACCCGGTAATAGACATCCCCGCCGGACGGATAGGCCAACCCCTGGTCGATAAGTTCCTGGACAAGTTCGATCATCTCCTGAATATGCTCGGTGGCCTTGGGTTCAAGGTCTGCCCGCAGCACACCCAAGGCATCCATATCGGTGTAGAACTCGCCGATAAACCGTTCGGCAAGCTCGGCCGCATCAATGCCCTGTTCAGCAGCCCGGACAATGATTTTGTCGTCAATATCGGTAAAGTTGCGGACAAAGGTGACGTCGTAGCCCCGATAGCGCAGGTAGCGCACCACCATGTCAAAGACCAGAGCCGAGCGGGCATGGCCGATATGGCAGTAGTCGTACGAGGTGATGCCGCAGACATAGAGGCGGATGCGGCCCTCCTCAATAGGGACGAAGGTTTCCTTTTTTCCGGTCAACGTGTTATATATCTTCATATGAAAATCTATGAAATAATGTGGCAGAAGTAGAGCATAATAAGAAGAAAGTATGTGCCGGAGATGTATCCGGCAGTCAGAATAACTCAGAATAACACAGTCCCGGAGAATGGACAAGCAGCACGTCTCGCTGAACAGGATGCTGGCCAGACTGTTTTCCTTTTTTTCAATGACCAGATCAATGACTGGCAATGACCTGACATGAGTACCCTCCGATCCGGCTTTACTACCGGGGCCTGCGCAGCGGCTGCAGCGAAAGCGGCAACCCTGCTGCTCCTTGCAGGGCAGCATCCTGAGCAGGTAGACATCCTTTTTCCCAACGGGGAACGGCACAGTTTTCTTCTGCATACCTGCAAACTGCAGGAAGGCAACGCGATGGCGTCCGTCATCAAGGATGCCGGAGATGATCCGGATGTGACCAACGGGGCCGAGATCCTTGCTTCTGTCAGAGAGCTGGAACTGGAGGAAGGCGAAGAAACGGTTGTACTCAGGGCCGGTGCCGGGGTGGGAACCGTGACCAAGCCCGGTCTGCCGGTTGCCGTGGGAGAACCGGCCATCAACCCCGGTCCCCGGCGGATGATCCGGGAGGCCGTGGCCGAAGTGACAGAGCGGCAGAACAGGCCGGTACGGCTGGCTGTCACAGTCAGTGTGCGCAACGGTGAGCAGCTGGCAGAACAGACGCTGAACAAACGGCTGGGCATTCTCGGCGGGCTTTCTATTCTCGGCACCACCGGCATTGTCCGCCCGGTCTCGGCCAAGGCCTGGACCGATACCGTTGACGCCTCCATGAAGGTGGCCCGCGCTGCCGGACTGGATCAGGTCATCCTGTCCACGGGGCGCACCTCGGAGGCGGCCGTGCAGAAAATCCTGCATCTGCCGGAAGAGGCCCAGGTGATGATGGGCGATTATCTGGCCTATGCCCTCACTGCAGCGCAGCGGCACGGCTTCCGCCGCATCCACCTGGCCGGTATGTGGGCCAAAGTCCTCAAGTGCGCCTTGTGTATTCCCCAGACCCATGTGCGCAACGGAGCCTTGGAGATGAAGCAGGCTGCCCGTCTGCTCGGTGAACTGAGACTGGAGCAGGAAAGCGTCGCCCGCATGGCCGCAGCCAACACAGCCAGAGAGATTCTGCAGATTTTACAGGCCCAAGGCAGGGCCGATCTGATCCGGGCGGTTTGCCTGCGGGCCCGGGAGTATGCGGAGCAGTGCTCCGGCCTGCAGGTGGATATTTATCTCGTGACCTCGGAGGACGGGGTGATTGAGTGTTCGTTAGCGACTTCCGACCTGACAAGCTGTTTTAAAAAAAACTCCCGGTTCAGCATAACCCTCTAATCTCAATCCGACGAATCATAGAGACAGGAGGCAAAAAATGGAAGCCCGGAAGGAGCAGGTATATCCGTCAGATCTTATTCGTATGGATATTTAATTTCCGCAGAAACTCAAATGATTATGAGCTGCTCACGGAAAACAGTGAAGCGATGATTCAGATTTCCATGATCAGTATTCTCGTCAGACGACTGGATCAGCAGTTTTTTGTAAACAGTTTCTTATCGTGATAGAAAATTTCATCTCCGCCCAAGCACCTGTCCCGCGATAATTCCCGGTTACAGGAGCAGCCCCTGCAGAGGTAAAGCTCGCTGCAAGGGGAATGTGCTCCTCGGTCACGACCAGGCCGTGTGTCGGGTCATATCCCTGCCAGCCGCCGCCAGATCAGGAAACGCCTTGGCTACCACAGGATGCAGCAGCTTCCCTTCGCGCATATTAAGCGTAGCAGCACGTCCGGCAGTCTGTTTGACAAAGACATCTAATCCTGCCTGGGCGAATTCCCGGCATTTGACGACCGATCAATATCGGTGTCTTGCCGCCCGGAACAAGCGCTGCCCCGACGACCAGATCAGCAACAGCAACACATTTTTGACCTCTGATAATAGGTGTCAGGTAAAAAAATATCTTTTATTGAAATCGGGTAAAAAAAATGCAAAAACAAAAAGCATCTATCTCAGCTGAAGAATTCAATGTAGTTGAATTCATTTCTAATCAATATTGACAATACACACTAAAAAAGGAACAATACTTGCATGGATTTTAATATATACTTCGCTTTCTGGTCGATACCGGAAAGCTGATAAAGCCACAGCCGTCGCGAGGCGGTGTCGGAAAGCCACGGATCTCCCGGAAGAGAAGGAGACCGCCGGGTTACCTGCTTTTTTATAAATCGCCGGGAAGTGTGTTATGATATCCACGGAAAAAATATTCTGCCGGGATAATCCCGCTATCCTTATAAGCAAATCTGCTTTACGCCGTCCTGTCTCAGTCCCTACTGCTCATAAGCAGCATCGCGTCCATCATCCGGAACTTACCGACTACCGATATGCAACAGCCGAACAAAAGGCTGAACCGAACAGAACTCGTTTAACCATCCGAAATACCCTGCCCCGTCATAACAATTCAGCATCTGATAATAAATTTCCATCTCCTGTTCCTATCACTGAAAGTGATAAACAGATGAGTCTCCATGATGTAATTCGTATATTGATGCTCAGTCCGATTTATTTTCAGCTGAAAGTTTCATATCGACTTGAACTTGTCAGAGAATATCGTCGAGCAATAGAAATCCATAAAAACAAGATATCCCGCAGGAGTCAATCAAAATAATTGAAATAATTGATAAGGAGGAGGTTCATGTATAAATATTCTCGATGTAATATAATTCTTGGTTTTTTCGTGTTATTAAGTTTTGTAACTGTAAACGATTATGCGTATGGGGAGATGTATCTCTGGCAAGATCAAAATGGTGTGTTTAACGCATCAGAAGAAAGGCCGGATTGGTGGCCTGAAAAACCGAGCTGTATAGAGTGGATACCCGGCAGAAGAAAAGTTGCTGATTTTGTTGAAACGAGCAGAAAGTCGTTAACATGCAATCTGAATACCGAGAAGAAAGAGGAGAAGATTGCAAAAACGACAAAGAAAAAGGTTGGCAAACAGTCCGTCCCTGAACAAAAAGTTATAGAGCCAACAGATAAAGAGATCAGGATATACTGTACTTACCAAAAAGGGCTTATGAAATTTGTATACGCTCAAAATACCGAGAAGTTAAGTGCAGATTATGTGGAAAAAAAATTCGGAGTACCAGAACAGGAATTATATGTAATAAATTCTAAAGTATTGGACTATAAAGGAGGAAACTACAAGTGTGTCTATTAGTAATACAGATGTAATGTAAAAGATAAACAATATCGTACAGTATAACAATTGGGAGGGTTGTTATGAATAATAAGGAAACAAAGAAATGCCTTGTTGCTGAATTAAAAAACAAGATTTATTACGCTGAAAAATCACGTGATTATTATGAAAAGATAAACAGGGGTCTTTATGTAAGAAATTCAATGTATGTAGAGAATTTAAAGGAAACATTAAAACAACTTGAAAAATCGTAATAAAATGGCCGCCAGCTCCTGCTCGCGGCCTTTCTGTATTTTCTGTATCGGGTGTTTGCCGGGTGGCATACCTGTCGTTACCCGGTTTTTTGGTGTATGGCAACGGTACTTGAGCCAGCGTCCGGCCCGGCTGTCCTATTTTCCTATCCATGCACCAGATCAGGAAACGCCCTGGCTACCGCAGGATGCAGCAGTTTTCCTTCGCGCATATTAAGCGCAGCAGCACGCCCCGTAGTCCGTTTGACAAAGACGTCCAATCCTGCCTGCGCAAGTTCCCGGCAGTAGGGCAGCGTGGCATTGCAGAGGGCTTTGGTGCTGGTCCGCCCGACAGCACCGGGCATGTTTGTTACGCAATAATGCACAACGCCCTCTTCAATAAAGACCGGATCGCTATGGGTGGTCGGACGGCTTGTTGCAAAACATCCGCCCTGATCAATGGATACATCCACTAACACAGCGCCTTTTTTCATGGTCCGCAGAGTTTGACGGTCGATCAGCACCGGTGTCTTGCCGCCCGGCACAAGCGCTGCCCCGACAACCAGATCAGCAGGAGCCACGCATTGCCGAATTGTATAGGGATCGCAAAAGACTGTCGTGACATTCGGGGGCATGATACTGTCCAGATAGCGGAGCCGATCCAGACTGATATCCATAAGCACCACATTTGCACCAAGACCGGCAGCCACCCGCGCGGCACTGGCACCCACGATCCCGCCGCCGATGATCAGGACATTGGCCGGTGCTACTCCGGGTACGCCGCCCAGCAGGATGCCTCTGCCCATCATCGGCTTTTCCAGACATTTGGCTCCTTCCTGGATCGACATCTTACCGGCGATCTCGCTCATCGGGGTCAGGAGAGGAAGATGTCCCTGCCTGTCTGCCAGCGTCTCATACGCCACAGCTGCGATCTGCTTTTTCAGGCAGGCTTCAGTTAAGTCACGGGATCCGGCAAAATGAAAATAGCAGAACACAAGCAGGCCAGGCCGGAATCGGGCAATTTCCTCCGGCTGCGGCTCCTTCACCTTGACGACCATCTCTGCCTGAGCATAGATTTCATCGGCGCTGTCCACTAATTCCGCACCGGCAGCAGCATAGGCATCATCCGCATAGCCGCTGCCCAGACCGGCCCCTTTCTGGAACAGAATGCTGCAGCCGTCCTTTTTCAGCAGTTCCACCCCGACCGGCAGCATTGCCACCCTGTACTCGTCCTTCTTGATTTCCCGAGGAATTCCAATGAGCATATAATGCAACCTGTTGTTTGCGGGTTCCTTTCGATTAAATTTTATCTGTTTTTCCTATTAGATAGAGTATCATTTTCCTGCCGTTGTGCCTCGATATTTTTTGTCCTTTGCCTGCTCTCTCTGCCGTCCGGATAAAAATCCGCAAACATTTCCTCGCCCTGCGTGATTACTTCGTGAACGATATTTTCATATCGCCCCTTTGTATATCGGAGAAAAAACTCGGGGTATTTCGTATACACCGCCCAGAGGCAGGCGTGGTAATGCAGGGAGAAGGCCGCATCAACAGAATGGTACCGTCGATAGGATAAAAGCCGATCCAGCTGTTGTTCATCCGGTGCTGTAAGCAGGGAATCCGTCAGCTGATCGATAAAATTCATATTATACGGGCGCTGAAAGACTGCAATGGAAAGGATGAGGAGGGCGCAGCAGATGCTGATGGCAGCGAGAATTATTCTAATAGTTCCATCTGGTTGCTTTGTTGTCATCTCGTTGGATTCGAATATCCTCCCCCCCCAGTATATGATACTGGCGTGATTACTTTTTTCACAGTTTGGCTGTTGGGTTGTTAAAAAAATACACACTATTTGTGCTACAAGGAAAGATTATTGTTATCAACAAGATAAGAACACTCCTGTTCTCCAGCAAAACAGGAAGATAACGCAATATGTATTGTTTTTTATATTCCGGCCTATTTTTTGCTTAAAAATGGTCAGTAACCCTTCAATATTAATGCTATCATAGAAAGGATGGTGCAAATGAAAAAGGCAAATTTTTTTATAGGCGGCTTGATCGGCATCTCTGTATTAATTCTTTCGGGCTCCAACGCGTTATCTGGAGTAAGACAGGATGTAGACCAGAATATAGCTGATATTGCGGATATCAAAGCCCAGATTGGGGACCTTCCAGGTCTTAAGAAGCGTGTTGAGGCTTTAGAGGAGACAGCCGCCAGACATGAAGGTGATATCAAGGCAAACAAAGACGATATCGCGCAGAACAAAGATGAGATTGAAGCTCTTAAAAAGCGGTTAGATGATCTTCGTATACCGGAGCCTCAACTGGCCTGCGTTACAGGAATGTTTATTGGTGGTTCTATGAATGCTCCTGAGATTACGAACCAGATGAATATTTCGATAAGTGATCCCTTTGAAGTCTTTACCACATATGATAATCCGGGAGCCGATGATCATCCGTGGGGATTGTTCTGTAACGATGGTTGGATAAATACCGGATGCAGTCAGCGGAATGACGGTGACATTGAGACAACAAACGATGATTTAGATGTCCAGCAAGACAATAACGGGTGCTCTTCAGACAATGATGAGTATGGGGAGCTATGGCTTTACACTACTTGCTGTAAAATTATTGGTAATTAGATGTTGGCTTGCTGATTAAAAAGGACCGCCAGCTTATACCTGGCGCCCTTCTTTCCCTTCTTTCTTTTTATGGCCAGTCTACCGGGTACGTGCTTAGCGCGTTACCCGGTTTTTTTGATGCATGGCAACAGTATTTGAATCCGTGTCACCCCCATTTTTTTGCAAAAACAGCTGATCCCGCCTGACTGCCCCCCCCCCGGATACTCTGTACGCTCGCGCTGATACACATAGGGAAGCTGCTGCCCCAATAAAGCAGTTGACCCCTTTCTGCAGGAAGAATATAGTTGGGGTTTTATATCGTTTCCGCAAACATTTTTCATCCCAAAAAAATACATGGATTTTGAACCGAAATGGATCGCCTGGGAAATCACCCGGCGCTGCAATCTGAACTGTGTCCACTGCCGTTCTTCCTCTGAGCTTGAAGCGGCAGGCCATCCTGATTTTTCTTTTGACGAAGCCAAGCGCGTTCTGGACGATATCAAATCCTATGCCGATCCGGTGGTGGTGCTCTCCGGCGGGGAACCACTGCTGCGGTCTGATGTGTTTGATATCGCCTCCTACGGTACCGAATTGGGGCTGCGCATGTGTCTGGCCACCAACGGTACCCTGGTGACCGAAGATATTTGCCGCAGGATCAAAGAGGCAGGCATCAAGATGGTGTCGCTGAGCCTGGACGGTTCCACAGCCGAGGTACACGATAATTTCCGCAATCAGCCGGGCGCCTTTGCAGGCACCATGAACGCCATCCGCCTGTTCAATGAACACGGCATCCCGTTCCTGATCAATTCTTCCTTTACCAAGCGCAATAAAGAAGAAGCACCGAAGATTTATACCTTGGTCAAGGAGCTGGGCGCCACCGCCTGGTACCTGTTCATGATTGTGCCGACCGGACGCGGCAAGGAGATCATGGAGGAGCTGATCCCGGAGGCGGAATACGAGGACATGCTCAACTGGCATTATGATATGGAAAAAGAGGAGCAGGATATGCTGGTCCGCCCCACCTGCGCGCCGCAGTATTACCGCATCGTGCTCCAGCGCTCCAAGGCTGAGGGGGAAAAGTTCAAACGGAGAAGCCTGAAGTTTTCCACCGGCGGGTCCAAGGGCTGCCTGGCCGGGCAGCTGATCTGCCTGATCGATGTGGACGGCAACGTGCTGCCGTGCAGCTATTTTCCCAAGGCCGGAGGCAACATACGGGAGCAGTCTTTTCAGGATATCTGGGAAAACTCCGAACTTTTTCTGGAGCTTCGCGATTTCAAAGGGTATAAAGATAACTGCGGACGTTGTGAATACGTTAATGTCTGCGGCGGCTGCCGGGCCAGGGCCTATGCCATGAACGGTGATTATCTTGCCCAAGAACCCTTTTGTTCCTATCAGCCAAGGAGCTAAAAACCTATGAACGATACAGAACTAAGAGGCCTTATTCTTCAGTACTATTACGATCGACGGCGCAAAAGTTCTCTGCCTGCGCCAAAACCTGCTGATCTTGATGTTGAAGTTGACGAACAAGACATACTCCAAGTGTGTGATCAGTTAGGTGAATATAACCTTCTTAAGTGGACGGCATCTAAATTTACTGATTACGATTCACTCGGAGAAATTAGTTTCGGATTAGGGAAAATTAACGCCTATGGCATAGATGTCGTCGAAGGCGTAGCAACTCCTGATATAAAGGTGAAATTTGTGCAGCATAATAACAACACGGTAACTATTAGCGACTCGACAAATGTCAATAACATTATTGGCAGCAATAACACATTAACTCTTCCTGAGTTAGTCAAGGCTATCGAATCTGCCGATGCAACCCCGCAGGAAAAGGAAGAAGCAAAGACTCTCCTCCGCAAATTTCTTGATCATCCGCTTGCTTCAACAATTGCCGGAAAAGCTGCCGAGCTCCTTGGCTCCTGATTTCTTTTGAAGATATATAGTTAATTAAATGAACGATACCTTTCTCAAAGCCTGTCGCGGCGAACAGACCGACTATACCCCGGTCTGGTTCATGCGGCAGGCCGGACGCTACCTGCCTGAGTATCAGGCCGTGCGCAGCAAACGCACTTTTCTGGAACTGTGCAAAAACCCGGAACTCTGCACCGAGGTCACGCTGCAGCCCATTGATATCTTCGGCTTTGACGCTGCCATTCTGTTCTCCGATATCCTGATTCCTATGGAGGCAATGGGCCTGACCCTGGAGTTCCATGAGGGCAGGGGGCCGATTTTTCCTGATCCGGTGCGTGAGCAGGCTGCGGTGGACCGCCTGCGTATTCCTGATCCGGAAGAAACCATGCCTTTTGTCCTGGAAACCATCCGGCTGCTTCGACAGGAACTCAAGGTGCCGCTGATCGGTTTTTCCGGTGCGCCGTTCACTTTGGCCACCTACCTGATTGAGGGCGGTTCCTCCAAGGTCTTTCTGGAAACCAAGAGGATGGCCTTTCAGGAACCGGCAATGTATCATGCCCTGCTGCAGAAAATTACCGAATGCACCAGCATCTACCTCCAGGCCCAGGCCCGCGCCGGTGCTCAGGCCCTGCAGATTTTTGATTCCTGGGCCGGTATCTGGGCACCCTGCGATTACGAACGGTTTGCTCTGCCCTATGTCCAGTCCATTATCGCTGATCTGCGAAAAATGACCGATATCCCCATTATTTATTTTGCCAATAACGGTTCCACATTAATCCGGCATACGAAAAATGCCGGAGCCGACGTGTTAGGGCTGGATTGGCGGATCAATATCGGCGATGCGGTCGAGATGGTCGGCGACCATGCGGTGCAGGGCAATCTGGACCCGATTGCCCTGTTTCTGCCCAAGGAAGAGCTGGAACAACGCATCAAAACTCTTCTTGATGATGCCCGGAACGCCAAGGGTCATATCTTCAATCTTGGGCACGGCATTCTGCCGCAGACTGATCCGGATCAGGCAAAAATTGCGGTTGACGCGGTTCATCGTTTCAGCGGCAGATAAGAGGGAAGAAGAGGGGATCATAATCGGCATGAAGATTCCGGCCCCTGCTGCCTGCGCAGCCCTGATGGACCAGTATGCGATGCTGCCCAATATCCGGCGGCATTCTCTACTGGTTGCCCGCATTGCCGAAGTGCTGGCTGTCGGCCTGCAGCACAGCTCTGTCGTTTCCTCTGCACCTGACTTGCAGCTCTGCGTCAGCGGCGCCCTGCTCCACGATATTGCCAAGACCCCCTGTCTGGAAAAAGGCTGCAGACATGACGAG
The DNA here is from genome assembly GCA_047651235.1 of Candidatus Electrothrix yaqonensis. Taxonomy (GTDB): domain Bacteria; phylum Desulfobacterota; class Desulfobulbia; order Desulfobulbales; family Desulfobulbaceae; genus Electrothrix; species Electrothrix yaqonensis. The sequence goes on along the minus strand of CP178758.1, from coordinate 27,315 downwards.
GCCGGGGCTGCAATCTGTCTGCGCCACGGTTATCCGGAAATAGCCGAAATTGTAGGGAGGCATGTGATGCTCCGGGATTTTGCGCCGGACAGATATGCGCAGGGTATTTTTCAGGCTCAGGAAATCGTCTATTACGCAGACAAAAGGGTGCGGCACGATGCCATTGTCCCTCTTGAGGAGCGGCTGGAATATATCCTGGAAAAGTACGGAAAAAACGATGAACAGCTCCACAGGCAGATCCGGAACAACTTCAGCAGATGCGGACAGCTGGAAAAAACTCTGTTTTCTTTTCTCGATTTTCCACCGGAAGAAGTGGAAAGACAGGTTGACCGGTATGCCGCAGACAGCTTTTTCCCGGATTTCCCAGAGTTTCCGGACGTTCCGAAACGTTCGGATTTTACCGGTTGACGGGACAGGAAAAATTTATTCCGCAACCGCCTTGCCTCGGAAATAAAAAATACGTATATTGAAGAGAGTAGCATTACAAACGCATTACACAAGACGTCCGCAATGCGTCAGCACGATTCCATGGTCCTGCGACACACTCGGCAGCTCCGTCGATTCCATGATCATAACCATGCTTACAATATGCTTTGGAAACAGTACGTAATACTCGATAATCTAACGGAGTAACAACTGTGGAAATTTTCTTTCTCGGTGTCGGTGAGACCTGCGATCCCGCCAACGGAAACAGTTCTTCTCTGCTGACAACAAGCAACGGCACCAGAATATTGCTCGACTGCGGCTTCACTGTGCCGCATCATTTCTTCCGGACAATCGAGGATCCGCATCTGCTGGACTATGTCTGGATTTCGCATTATCACGGTGATCATTACTTCGGCCTTCCCCTGCTTTTCCTTCGTCTCTGGCAGATGGGCCGTACCCGTCCTCTGCCGATCATCAGCCAGAAAGGGATAGAAAAAAGAACCATGGAACTGCTGGAAATGGCCTATCCGACGTTCAGCAGAAAAATTAACTTCCCTATTGAATTTCATGTCATTTCTCCGCGTGAGACCGCTTCCATCGCCGGGATGCAATGGTCCACCGCCCTGACCCAGCATACCCAGTACAACCTCGGTCTGCTGCTTGAAGACGGTCCGAAACGGCTGTACTACAGCGGGGACGGGCGGGCCAATACCCAGGTAAAAAAGCTGATTCAGGGGTGCGATTTTGTCATCCATGAATCATTCAATATGGTCGATACCTATCCCTATCACGGCTCCATTACCAGCACCCTGAACCTGGCGGATGAGACAGAGGTGGGCCAGGTGGCCCTAGTCCATATTGAACACAGTGTGCGGAAAAACGAAATCAATACAATCAAACAAATGGTGCAGGAAAGGCCGGGCACCCTGCTGCCGGTTGCCGGTGACCGGGTGAGTTTCTGAATCCGTTTTTTTCTTCGGCACTGCTGTCTTCTGCCGTATAAAAAAGCATAATAATCCGCAACAACTGAAGAATACATTCATGATCTCCAGAACTCCGTACCTGCCTGCTCTCCTGCTTCTTCTGGTCACACTGTCGTTTCTTCCTGCTGCGGCAACCGCCGGAGGTAAAAAGAAACCCGGCAAACCGCGCCTGACTCCGCTTCCCCGGAAGACACAATCTGCGGAAGCCCCGCCGAAATATATCCGGATGGCAGACAACTTTTTTGTCTTTTACGATCCGTCCACTGCCATGACGGTTCCGTATAAAGACACCGGTATGACCAGGCTGGAGATGTCAAAGCAGATTCTGCTGAAAAGCAATGCCACCCTGCCTGATCTGAAATGGCAGACCGGCCTGTATCCGCACTGGAAAAACGTGATGTGGCTGCCCGGTTCACATGGGAGCTTTCATCCCTATTATGCGCTGCAGAACTATGATCAGGGAAAATTCGCTAAAGCGCTTGCCGAGCTGCCCGTGATCAGCTCAGGTCCACCCATGCTGCAGATGTCCCTGATGAAAATGGAGCATATGCTGGGCCTGCCCGGTCGCACAGAAATCTTTCTTTTTTCCAACGGTGAAGATGCCCGTTTTCCGGGAGTCGATGAGCCTGAACCGGTAGCCCAGGCCCGGATGCTGGCGGAGAAATACGATGTCTGTTTCACCATTATCAGCAGTGCCGCCACCAAAGAGGCGGAACAGGTGCTCCATGATATTGCAATGGTGAATGACTGCTCCCAGGTTGTTGATTTTGATACAGTCGCAGCTCATCCGGAACATCTGTTCGGCAAGCTGTACATGACGCCGGACGGACTTTTTGACAATGTCCTGTTCGCCTTTGATAAATCTGCTGTCAGGAGGAAGTATCGGGGAATTCTGGACAGACTGGGCAACTACCTGCTTGAGCATCCTGATCATTATGCCGTGCTCTCCGGTTTCTGCGACAGTATCGGCACGGAACACTATAATATAGGGCTTTCCAGGCGCCGGGCGGAAAGCGCGCAACGCTACCTGCTGAAAAGATTTCCGAGAATCTCCAGAGAACGCATCCTCCTTTACTGGTACGGCTATGCCCATCCGGTTGCCTCCAACAAGACCGCTGCCGGGCGGCGCCTCAATCGCCGGGTGAAAATCACGATTCGCAAAGGCTTCTGACGGAGACAGTACTTGAGACACCTGCGTTTTCCATGAAACCGGATATCCTGATTACCGATATCTGTCTGCCCGGCACCTCCAAAGACCAGCCGCTCAGCAGAGACTGCTGTATTGCCGTGCAGGGCAATCTGATTTCCCGGATCGGCCCGGCAGCCGAATTCAGCGGAATTGAGACAAAAGAGGCGAAAACGGTCATAAACGGGCACGGGCAGCTGGCCATATCCGGTCTGATCAACTGCCATTGTCATGGGGCCATGACCCTGTTCAGGGGGCTGGCTGACGACCTCCGGCTGGATAACTGGCTCAACAACCATATTTTTCCTGCCGAAGCGAAATACGTTGCCCCGGAGATGGTCTACTGGTGCACCAAACTGGCTGCTGCGGAAATGATCCTCTCCGGCACAACCACGGTTGCGGACGGCTATTTTCACGAGAACGAAGCGGCCCGTGCCTTTGCCGATGCTGGAATGCGGGCAGCACCAGCCCAGGGAATTATCGACTTTCCCGCACCGGGCGTGCCTGATCCCTCCAAGAAGATAGATGATACTGCCGCAACCTTCCTTGACCGCTGGAAACAGCATCCCCTGATCAGTCCGGCAGTTTTTGCTCATTCCCCGTACACCTGCTGCCCGGATACCCTGCTGGCGGCAAAGGAACTTGCACGCGCTGAAGATGTTCTTCTGTTCATCCATACAGCAGAAACCCGGCAGGAAGCCGGAATGATTCCGGACATGCAGGGGGGCTCGCCGATCCGCCATCTCCGTGCCCTGGAACTCCTTGATGCCTCAACCGTGTGTGTTCATTCTGTCTGGGCTGATGAAGAAGATCTGGATATCCTGGCCGAGACCGGTGCAGCGGTTGTTGTCTGCCCGCAAAGCAATCTCAAGCTGGCTTCAGGTACTGCACCACTGCGCGCCATGCTGGACAGAAATATCAGGGTGGGAATCGGTACGGACGGTGCGGCCAGCAACAACAGCCTGGACCTGTTCCGGGAAATGGATATCTGCGCCAAGCTGCAGAAGCTGCACAGCCTTGATCCGGTGGCTGTCCCGGCCTCTGATATCCTCAGAATGGCAACATCCGGCGGTGCCGCAGTACTCGGCTCGGAGCGGGACACAGGGGTGCTGGAGGCAGGAAAAAAGGCGGATATCATCCTGATCGATCTTGACTCCCCCCGTCTCCGACCCATGCACGGCCTTGACCTGCTGGTGTATGCTGCTCAGGGGGCAGACGTGCAGACGGTGCTGATTGACGGAAAACTGGTCATGCAGGACCGCAGCATACGCAGTTTTGATCTTGACAAAGCCCTACACCAGGTCCGCCTGCTGGCCGGGCGGGTCAGAAAACGAATCAGAAAAGCTGCATAATTTTTCCGGCTATTCAGACGCATCCGGATGAGGATGAATGTTCTGCTGTCCTGCATCTTTCCAACTCCAGCAGAAACCGCTTAATTTCCAGACCGCCCGCAAAGCCGGTCAGCCTGCCGGAACTGCCGATCACCCGGTGACAGGGAATCACGAGGGGCAGGGGATTTTTGTTGGCAGCCCCGCCCACCGCCCTTGCCTTGTTGCGGTTACCGAGGGCAGCAGCGACTTGGCCGTAGGTCTTGGTTTTCCCATAAGGAATTGTCCGCATATATTTCCACACCGCCTGTTGAAAGATCGTGCCCTGCGGGCAGAACGGCAGATCAAACTGCTTTCTGCTGCCTGCGAAGTATTCGGTGAGCTGTGCTTGTGCCCTGTTGAGCAGCGGATGATTTTTCTCTGCAGGAACGGCGCAAGGGAGGGCTGTCCGGTTGCTGCTGTGCGGGAAACTGATACGGTACAAGGCCTGACCATCGGCAAAGAGCTGGAGAGCGCCGACAGGAGTATCCAGAGAAGCGCAATGCAGCAGAAGCTCCATATCTCTTCCAGTTCAGTACAGGTTACAGATGCTGCTCAACTTCGCGCCACAGCTTGGCATAGACCTGCCCGGCCTTTGCATCATAAACAGGCACCGGCTGGCGGAACAGGCCCATCTGTTCGATATCCGTGACATACGGAATATACGTCTTCAGGATGCCCTTTTTCCCGCTGAAACGGGAGAGTATGTCCTGATGAATGTTTTTCTTCTTTTCCACCATAGAAAACACCACAAGCAGCTTTTTCCGGTCAATACCGCTTTCCTTGAAAAAATCCAGCAGCTTGGAAAAAGAAAGTTGAGAAAGGGTGGTGGGGATAAAGGGAATCAGGATGACATCGGCAGCATAAAAAATATTTTCTGAAAGCAGGGTGATATTGGGCGGGCAGTCAAGAAACACGTGCCTGTACTCAGCGGTCATCGGCGCAAGCACCTTGTCCAGCCGCTTTGTTGATTTTTTCATCCGGTTGAGGGTGATATCCAGATGACGGTAGGAGAAGTCGGCTGGTAGGATATCCAGCTGTTCGTAATCCGTTCCCCGGATGCTGCGTTCCAGAACATCTTTCCCGTGCAGAAGGCGGTCAGCAGTAAACTTTTTCTTCGGTTTTACCCGAAAATAATAGCTTGCCGACCCTTGGGGATCAAGGTCGCATAACAGGGTACTATTGCCGGTTGCTGCCGACATATAGGAGAGATTAACAGAAGTGGCGGTTTTGCCGACGCCGCCCTTTATATTATAGACTGCAATAATGGCCATGAAAATTCCTCGGAGGCTGGAGAAAGGGGAGATTGCCGGTGATTTTCTATTTTCCGGAATAAAAAAGCTGCCGATACAGCGAGATATTCTCCTGTGCGGAAAATTCCCTGAAAACGGCCTCGAATTCGGCGCGCACCTGCTGCTGCTCATGATGGAGATTGGTGAGCAGGCCGCCGATGGCAGCGCTCATTTCTTTTGCCTTGCCTGAACCCGGCTTAAGCCCGGCAAGGTAGCTGTTGAGCATGTCCTGCTGGACAGACAGATCGTTGAACAGGCCCAAATTATTCTGCAGGGTTTTGAGCTGTCTGATCAGCTGCTTCATCTCCTTTTTCGGATACAGCGAGCTGAAGAACTCCAGGCCGTAACGGAGCTTCTTTCCCTGAATTCTCAACTTATGCAGTTTTGCATCCGGTGAATCAGGCCCGATTGCCCGACCATCACTCAGTACCCGCTCAAAACGCTTCCGGATAATCCTGTCTGCGATAGTGCCGATGGCAGGCAGCGTTGAGCCGTTTTTCTGTTTTCCGTTTTTTGCCGTGTCCTTCTGTTTCAGATAATCCTGCCAGTCGCGCAGAATGGTCCGGTAGCGTGAGGAGGACAGGGCCCGGACCAATTTTTTTTGCTCTTTGCTCCGTTGTTCGGCCAGTTGCGAGAAAAAATAGCCAAGCCCCTTCTGCAGATGCTCTGGCAGTCTGGCCCTGTAATCCTCCTCCATGAGCAGATAGACGTCCAGGTCACGCACCGGTCCGGTGATCTGACCGAGATAGCGGAATTCTTTTTTAAACCGTCTGCTGATCTCCGGTTCCAGCACATTTTGAATCATATCCAGCCCGGACCGGGTCCGGCGGATCGCCACGCGGAAATCGTGAAGAAATTCGCTGTCCAGATCATCAATGATCCCCTGTTCATTCTGCTGCATGGTCTGCAGTAGGTGCCGGTAAATAATTTTTGCTGCTGTCCGGCCGTCCATATCCGGTTCCAAGGGAACGGAAAATTTGGAGCTGTAATCCTGCGGGACGCGGCCAGTAGCCGCCAGTACGATTTTCAGGAGGTGCCTGTTTGTGCAGGGCTGCGGCGTGCCGAATTTTTCCAGATCACGACTGAGCTTGAGAAACCACTTCTGATAGCCGCGAACCTCGTACAGCTGTACGGAAAAGACCGATTCACCGTTTTCCGGAGAAAATTCAGTCAGAACAAGCACAGCAACGGTCTTTTCGTCCTTGTTCAGCACACGCAGCTCGGTCACTGTTCTGGAAAAACCGCCCTGCCGGAGCAGGGTGCGCATCTCCAGAAGACCGGTCAGTTTCTGTCTCAGCTCGGACTCCGGCAGCTGGTGCGGGAAGCCCGGCGGTTGTCCCTGCATGGGGATCGGCGCGGTGACCTCCCGGTCGGCATAATCTGTCAGATGCAGCATATCGTTGCGGAGAAAACAGAGGAGACCGCCTGCATACAGACGCCAGTCAAAGCTGTCAAAAAACGAGACAGCCTCAGTTTTCGAGAGCTGTTCCTTAAGAGAATATTTTTTACCGAGCTTGTCCGCTATCTCCCGGAGAGCAGATGCATCGGCCAGTTTTCGGGCGAGTTGGGCAGGAAGTTTCATAGAGGATAAATAGTACTTTGTAGATTTCGTGGAGATGAAAGAGAATAACGCTGTTGTCGGATGAGCCTGAAAAAACAGCTTTCAGTATAAAAGAAAAAAGGCCGGTGAAGCAAGAAATAATCGGACAGGAGACTGCTGTCCGATTATTCAAAAACGTAAACAGGTAAGTCAGAGGCTGCTAATCCGTATACCACAGATATCCTTTTCGGTCAGATCGAAAATGCCGGAAAAATAATTGCAACATCTTAATATGGATAAATTTTATACAAAAAAAATACAGGTCATCCGGTCAAAAAAGCAAAAAAAAATTGACAATAGCTCAACAATGATTTTTATTGAGAGTATCAGGGGTATTGATATTCAATCACATCGGAGCGCTTATTGCTGTCTATCATCGATATAAAAAATATAGTTCCAACTTTGCAATTATCCTACAGGAGGATCACACTCATGCGGAAATTCATCTTCACAATACTCCTCTCTCTCCCGGTTCTCTCTGTAAGTTCAGTGTATGCCGGAAATATGTGCCTCAAGGTATACGGCACTACCCCGGAAAAGGCATTTCAGGCAGGAGCTGAACAGCTTGCAGAAGCGGATATCGATGCTGAGGGCCGGATAAAGGAAGACATGCAGATTCATCTGCTGCCCAAAAAAGAAAAAGGTTTTTTTGTAGCTATTGTCTATTCTGTGCACCATCAGAAGATATGTGACGTGGTTTTACCGAAGACAGCTGACGCAGCTGAATCGAAAAAATGTGATGCTTCAATGTGCTCTATCTGAATCAGGTGCGTTAAAAGTGCGGTTTTCTTAGCTATACTTGCCACTGGAATAAATCAGGTTTTCCGGCTTCGGGTTCCGGCGTTTTAACGCCGGGAGAAAAGACTCATTTTGTTCCGATGGGCAGTATATCCGGTGCATAACTGTCTCTGCTTCTGTGACGAGGCGAACAGGAAACTTCAGTCCGTTCAGCCACCCGGTGATGGTTCCCTGCTCGGACCATTCGATGTGATGTGTCCTCTGCAATGGTCGTAATGCCGTAATCAGATCATTTTCGTCCTTCCACGGCTTTTCCTGAACAGTGTCGTCGAATATCAGCACACCGTCATCGGCTTCCACCTCACGGACGGTCGAGCAGTGAACGGTGTTTTTCATCCTGCCCGTCCTTTTTGCCCTACCATCAAATACAAATATGGTGTATGTTATCCGTTTTTTCCCGTGTAATGCCGTTCGATTTTATACCTCATTAAAAAATATTGCATAAGGAGTAAGTACAATGAAACTCATCCTTCTCGGTGCGCCCGGTGCGGGCAAAGGCACGGTCGCCAAGCTGCTGACCGCCATTGACGGTTCTGTTCAGATTTCCACCGGTGACATCCTGCGCGGGGCTGTGCAGGCCGGAACCGAGCTCGGTAAAGAAGCTGAAGGCTATATGAAACGCGGTGATCTGGTGCCTGACTCCCTAATCATGGGGATCATGGAGAAACGCCTGCAGGAGGACGACTGCGCCAACGGTTTTCTGCTGGACGGTTTTCCCCGCACCATTCCCCAGGCCGAGGCCCTGAAAGAGCTGCTTGTCAAACTGGATATCACCCTGGACAAGGCCGTGAACATCGACGTACCCAAGGACATTATTCTGGATCGCCTCTGCACCCGCCGCACCTGCGAAAACAGCGACTGCCAGGCCATCTACAACGTGAAGTCCAATCCGCCCAAACAGGAAGGCATCTGCGATAAATGCGGTGCCAAGGTTGTGCAGCGCGAAGATGAGACCGAAGAGGCTATCAGCCACCGGCTGGCCACCTACAACGAGAAGACCGCGCCCCTGATCGGCTTTTACGAGAAAGAGGGTCTGCTGCTTAGCGTTGAAGCCACCAGCAGCGATGCGGTAATTGATGCGGTGAAAAAAGAGCTGAGTCTGTAAGACATGCACGGCATCCTGCAAAATTTTCGGACAAACACACAGGCTTGCCCCTGTAACCACCACCGAGTATATACCAATGACGACTCCTGTTATTCGGACTGATCTACCGGAACTGAACCTGCTCCATCGAGGCAAGGTGCGTGATATGTACGAAATTCCGGGCCATGAGGACAAATTGCTCATGATCGCCACGGACCGGATTTCCGCCTATGATGTAGTGATGGATGACCCCATTGTCGGCAAGGGCAGGGTGCTGACGCAGATTTCCCTGTTCTGGTTTGATCTGCTGGCCGATATTGTGCCCAATCACCAGATTGCAGCCGACGTTGAGCAATATCCGGCAATCTGCCATCAGTACCGGGATCAGCTGGAAGGCCGCTCCATGCTGGTGCGCCGCACCAAAGTGATGCCTATCGAGTGTATTGTCCGGGGCTACCTGTCCGGTTCCTTCTGGTCAGCCTATCAGAAAGACACCACGGTCTGCGGTTTTGCTCTGCCCGAAGGCATGCGGGAATCCGATCAATTCCCGCAGCCCCTCTTTACCCCGTCCACCAAGGCGGAACAGGGCCTGCACGACGAGAACATCTCTGTCGCGAAGATGGAGGAAATCATCGGCAAGGAGACAGCTGACAGGATGGCCGAGATCAGCGTCCGGCTGTATGAAAAGGCTGCTGAGTACGCCCGCAGCAAGGGAATCATCATTGCTGACACCAAGTTCGAGTTGGGCATGGCGGACGGCGAACTGATCCTGATCGATGAAGTTTTGACCCCGGATTCCTCCCGTTTCTGGCCTATGGATGAGTACAAACCGGGCCAGGGGCAGCCCAGCTTTGACAAGCAGTTCCTGCGGGATTACCTGTCCTCCTTGGACTGGAACAAGCAACCGCCTCCACCACAACTGCCTGCGGAAATCGTGGAGAAAACAGTGGCCCGTTACGAAGAGGCGCAGCAGCGGTTGACCGCCTGATTCTTTCTTATCCGCTCCGGCAGCAACGGATCATCTCCCAGAGGGCGGCGCATTGACCGTAATGAGGTTGCTGACAGCGGTGCAGAGTCCGAACACTGATCAGAAGAACCGGACAACGCAAACAGGCAACATCGGCTCAGAACGTTTTTTTCCGATAGATCCTTGCCTTTTCATTGATCACCTTCATCTCCTTTTCCATATCGGAAAAACGGAGACTCTCCTTGCTGCCGAGGCAGAAAAAACCGCCGAAAATCAAGCTGTCCAGAAAAAGCTGCAGCACCCGGTTCTGTAATGTCCTGTCAAAGTAGATCAGCACATTGCGGCAGAGAATCAGATGCATTTCTCCGAACACATTATCGGTCACCAGATTATGATTGGCAAAGGTGATATTCTCCCGCACTTGCTCTTTTACAGCGCAGCTTTTCCCGGACAGATTAAAATAATCGCTCAGCAGCCCGCACCCGCCAGCCTCTTCGTAGTTTTCGCTGAATTCCTCCATTTTGTCTGCAGGATACACGCCTCGTTCCGCCTCTTCCAGGGCGATATCGTTGAAATCGGTCCCGTAGATAATGGCGCGCTCATATAAGCCCTCTTCCATGAGCAGAATGGCAATGGAGTAGGCTTCCTTGCCGGTGGCGCAGCCAGCAACCCAGACCTTGATGTACGGATAGGTGCGCAGCATCGGCACAACCTGCTCCCGGATGCGGCGGTAGACAAAGGGATCACGGAACATATCCGTGACTGTGATGGAAAATTCCCTGATGACCTTTTCCAGAAACGAGGGATCACGGAGCAGCTGCGGCAGCATGTCGGAAAGATAACGGCAGCCCGTCCTTTTCCAGAGACTGCGGACCCGTCGTTCAATCGAGGCCCGCGCGTAATTCCGGAAATCATAGCCGTAGCGCTGCTGCACAGCCTCCAGCAGCAGATTGATCTCTATCTGCTCAATATCCCGCTCATGCATTGGTCAGCATGGGTCAGGAGTACAGCCAGAGCCGCAGCAGCGCCAGCAGCCGCTCCGTATCAACCGGTTTTGCCAGATAATCATTTGCTCCTGCAGTGATGCAGCGGCTCCGGTCGTCCTTCATGGCCTTGGCGGTCAGGGCAATGATGGGCAGGGTTTTCCAGCGCGGCTGCTCCCGGATTTTCCGGATGGTTTCATAGCCGTCCATAACCGGCATCATGATGTCCATCAGCACGAGGTCAAACTCATCGTCTTCTTCAAGCACGGCCAGGGCTCTGGCGCCGTCCTCGGCCTTGACCGTTCCCATGCCCTTCTCCTGCAGGACCTTGGCCAGGGCGAAGATGTTCCGCATATCGTCATCAACCAGCAGGATACGTTTTCCCTGAAACACCGCATCATCTTCATGGAGATTTCTGATCATCCGCTGCTGACGCTCCGGCAGACCGGAGATCATCCGATGGAGAAAAAATGCAGATTCATCCAGCAGACGTTCCTCCGACATGACACCTTTAATGATGACTGAACCGGCATACTGCCTGAGTTCGGCATTTTCGGCCCGCGAGAGTTCTCTGGCCGTATAGATAATAATCGGCAGACTCTCCTTCCTGTCAGCTTTCAGCTGCTGCAGCAGAGACAGGCCGCTCATATCCGGAAAATCAAGTCCCATGATCAGACAGTCATAATGGCCGGTCTGCAGGCTGTCGAGGATCTCCCGGCCTGATCCGGCTTCGGTACTCTGCACATCACCGTTGCCGATCAGCCGGATAACCGTCTTCCGCTGTTCCGCATTCCGGTCAGCGACAAGGAGTGCCCTGATATTCTGCTGGGCAGTTTCTTCTATGTTGCAGAGAGCGGCCTCCAGCTGCTCTTTGTTCACCGGCTTCTGCAGGGCTTCCACGGCGCCTCTGCGCCGGGCATCCAGTGCACCGACCTCGTCCGCCGAGATAATATGCACGGGGATATGGCGGGTTTCGATCTGTGCCTTCAGCGCTGCAAGGACTTCCCAGCCGGACATGCCGGGCAGTTTCAGGTCAAGAATAACCGCTGTAGGCTGATAGGACTCGGCCAGCCGCAGTCCTTCCTCACCGGAAGCAGCAGTAAGAGCTTTCAGGCCCTTTTCGCGGCACTGCCGGACAAGCAGGGCAGCAAAACGGGAATCATCCTCGATCACCAGAACAATCCGGTCATTTTCCTGCAGATCATGGCGGTCATCCTCAAGCGAGGTGGTATTGGTCTCTGCAGCCGGAGCAACATCGAAAACAGATTGAACAGGCTGCTGCGGTGCATCTCCGTTTTCCTGCGTATCAGGCCGGTTCCCCCTTGCAGGAGAAAATGCCGAAGAGGATGAGGAAACGGGTAAATATACCGTAAACGTCGTTCCTTCACCCTCCCTGCTCTGCAGCCGGATTTCGCCTCCGAGCAGCTTGACCAGCTTTCTGGAAATGGACAGCCCCAATCCCGTTCCCCCGTATTTGCGCGCTGTACCGCCGCTGGCCTGCTGAAATGCCTCGAAAATGATCTCCTGCTTGTCAGGTGGAATGCCCACACCAGTGTCCTGAACTGCCAGGGAAATGGTGTCAACGGTGTCAATGATGTCTGCAGCCTGGGAGGCAGCCGAAACAACCGGAGACACGGACACGGCTACCGTCCCATGCTCAGTAAATTTCAGGGCATTGGAGAGCAGATTTTTCAGGATCTGCTCCAGCCGGTTTCTATCCGAGTCAATGTATTCCGGCGTGTTTTCGGCAAGAACAAAACGGAGTTCCAGGCCCTTTTCCTCGGCCAGATGCCTGAACATCGCCTCCAGATCCTTGAGAACATCAGCAAAATAAACCCGCTCCCGGACCAGAACCATCTGCCCGGCCTCAATTTTGGAAAGATCCAGAATATCATTGATCAGAACCAGCAGTTCATTGCCGCTGTTGCGGATGACCCCGACAGATTCGATATCGTCTTCTGTCAGATTGCCTGCTTTGTTTTCTTCCAGGGTTCGGGCAAGCAGAAGCAGACTGTTCAGCGGGGTGCGCAGCTCGTGCGACATATTGGCGAGAAATTCAGATTTATACTGACTGGCCCTGGCTACCTCCTCGGCCTTGCGTTCAAGCTCCTTTCTGGAGAGCTGCAGCTCTTTGTTGGTCTGTTCGATCTCCTCCTTGCGCCGCCGGAGCGATCTGTTTTTTTCCGCAAGTTGTTCATTGGTGGCCATCAGCTGGTCCTGATTGGCCTGCAGTTCTTCCTCCGAGGCCCGCAGACGCTGGGTCTGCTCTTCCAGCTCCTGATTGGCTGCCTTGAGTTCCTCCTGCTGCGACTGAAGAACATTGGCCTGCTCCGTGGTTACGGCCAGGGTTTCCTGTAATTTCTTCCGGGCCAGCGCACCGTTGATGGCCACAGCAAGTTTGGAGCTGATGCCTTCGAGAAAAGCCATCTCCTGTTCAGTAAAGGGCAGAAAAGAACCGAGTTCCAAGACCGCCTGGACCGTGTCATTATAGACAAACGGGACCAGGAGCAGCGTGTTCGGGGGCTTTTCCCCCAGACCGGAGGTCACCCGGATATAATCGTCCGGTACTTGAGTAAGGATAATGGTCTGCTGCTCAAGTGCGGCCTGACCGACCATGCCTTCCCCGATGCAGAACCGGTCGGCAAGATGCTTTCTGACCTTGTAGGCATAACTGGCCTGCAGACAGAGCACGTCCTGTTCATTGACATATAATGTCCCGACTTGCGCTCCGAGATACCCGGCAAGATAGGTCAGGAGCTTTTTACACAGCTCGTTCAGCGGAGGATTTCCCCGCAGCTGATCATCAAGTTCCAGCTGACCGGTCTGCAGCCAAGTATACCGTTCATTCTCCTCCTCTGCTTTGCGCAGCGACCTGACTGTTTCCTGGAAACTTCTGTTCAGCTCGCCGATCTCATTGGCTGGGGCGGAAATATCGAGCATACTGAGGTCACCCTCGGCAACCTGTCTGGCCCAGAGGGTCAGGCTGCGCACAGGAGCAACAAGACGGGCCGTGATCAGCCATGAGAGCAGCAGGACAACCACGGCCGTGGCCAGCAGCAGGGCGACAACGACATATTTCAGTGTGGTTGTCGAGGCAAAAGCTTCCTCTTCATCCACCTCAGCGACAAGGACCCAGTGAATGCCCCATTGCCCAAGTTGCCCGACAAAGTCCAAGGAACTGTACATCCCAAGGACAGAAACTCCCCGATAATCCGCATAGATCATTTCCTCTGTGGAATACGGAGCAGGCAGGGATACGTCGGGTGCCTGTTCCTGCAGCTGATGCCACTGGGCATGTTCCTGCTGCCATTTTCTGACCAGCTCTGTATCCACTCTGGTACCGAGGATTTTCGAGTCCTCGATAAAACGCAGGGTTGAACGGATCAGCAGATCTGCACCCACCAGATAGGTTTCACCGGACTTTCCGAGTCCGAAGTTGGTCCGCATAAAGGGATCAAGCTGGGTATACGGAATTTCAAAAATCAAGGCGCCGATTTTTCTGCCGGTTTCATCATCTTCAACAGCCTTGGCCAGAAAAAGAGACAGCGTCGTATTGTCCGTGTCCGATTCTTTGCCTGCTTCGTAATAGCCGTAATCCGAAAGAACAGCCCTGCCAGTGCCCACAGCATCCCGGTAGGCCTGGCCCAACCTGCAGCTTTCATATTCTTCACTCTGTATATTTTCCCCTACATTCCTTTCAGAAGCGCTGTATAGAATATTTTGATTAATATCAACAAGGTAAATATCCCGATATTGATAGGCATGCTGATAGGCGCGCAGCGCATTCCCGTCTTCCGTATTAATGAGCTCCCAATCAATCGAGGTGACAAACTCCTTGACGGACAGGCCGCTCCGGTCAAACGCGGTGATCAGCTTTTTCAGCATAGACACATTGCCGGAAAGCTCTGCCTGTATTTCGATATCTGCTTTTATCTCTGTAAAATACCTTTCAATAAAATCCTTTTTATATGCCATAGCCGCAACCAGGGAATCCATCGTCTTTCTGCGCAGACTTTCCGTTGCGTTCTGATAGCTGATATAACTGACAACCGACAACGGCCCCAGAGCCAGCAGGAGAAAGGTCAGAAAAAGTGTCCGGCCAAGCCCTACAGAGATTCGCTGTTTCGGGGCGCTGTGTTCTGTTTCCTTCATACCGTATTTCCGGTTTCTGTGCAGGTGCCGTTTACAGGGCTTCCCTGTTTACGGCTTGCCCGTCTGCTGAAACGGCTGCCCCCTCAAGCGTTTTCAGCAGCTCGGCAACCGGGGCGAAATTTGTTTCCGAAAGCCGCTGAAAGCCCATGTAGGGGAAATCGTTGTTCAGAACACGACGCGGCAGATTTTCCAGGGCGGAAATAATCTGTTCACAGACAGTCAGGTCAACCTGTGCACCAGCTGCAAAGCTGGGATTGAGCATAGGGCCGACTTTCCGTATCCGCCTGAATATCCTTCCGTATTTTTCTTCCGCAGTCTGCAGATTGACCTCAGAGCTTACCCCGCTCTCAACCTCTTCCTGCGCAATCATATCAGTTACTTTTGCATGGCTCCCGGCAAAGATAACCTGAGCGAAAAAATCCTGCGGTCGGAGGCGGCGTTTTTTCAAGTATCCCAAGGGATAAATATATCCGGAAGTTGAATGGCTGTCGGTAAAGGCAAAGCTCTTCCCCCGCAGATGCTTCACCTTGATGATACCGGAATCTTTCTTCGACAATAACCAGCTGTAACAGTATGATGTCTTCTTGCCGCCAAGAAAGGATTGGGAGGTCACCAGGTATTTCAGGTGCGGATTTTTCTGTTTTATCTGCACATACAGGACTGCGCCGAAGAAACCGATATCAATGGCTCCGCTCTCCACCTTTTCCGCCAGTTCTCCGTAGGTTTCCGTAACGACAAAGGTGACTTTTCTGTTTAATTTTCCGGAAAGATACTCGACAAGAGGCGCAAATCCTTTCTGCATTGCATCTGTAGAATAATACGGGCCGCTGCCGATCACCAGTTCTGATCGATCCGATGCATCGGGCTGTGACCGGACAGCTCCTGCACCGCAGAACAGGAGCACCAGGATGAGACACAATGCTGCTGCACCCCGAACATTCTTTCGCTGAATATTCCACTGAATTATCTGCAACATAACTGACCGAAAAGTAACTGAAGTAATACAATGAGTTGAAAATGAACAATGACCTGCTGCCTGAACCTGAAAAAGTTACTCCTTTAACTCCTGCTGGTCCCAGGATTCCCGGCGGAATCTGTCGATCTGCTCCTGATAATATGCACGGTTTTCCGGATCAATCCTGATTGCCTGCAGTTCCGTGCTGACAGCTTCCCGGATAGCGCCGTTGGCCCACTGCGCAGTGGCCAGGGTATCCAGAACATATCCTTTTTCGGAAAACCGGGTAGCTGACTGGGCAAGCTCCAGTGCCCTGACAGAATCCTGCAGACTTCTGTCTTCCGCTGTCAGTAAGAGCCAGGCAAGATTATTGGCCAGTTCCACCTGAACAGGCTCCTCTTTGCTTGCTTTTTCATATACCTGCAATGCTTCCGCCTCCTCGCCGCCTTTAAACAGTACATCACCGAACAGTCTGAGCAACTCTCTGTTGTCCGGCTCTTCTTTGAGCTTTTTCCTGAGTACGGCCCTGAAATACCGTGCTTCTGAACTGCTGCGCAGGCTGTCCGTATC
Organism: Candidatus Electrothrix yaqonensis; assembly: GCA_047651235.1. Taxonomy (GTDB): domain Bacteria; phylum Desulfobacterota; class Desulfobulbia; order Desulfobulbales; family Desulfobulbaceae; genus Electrothrix; species Electrothrix yaqonensis. The sequence continues at coordinate 10,952 of CP178758.1, read as the reverse complement.
CAGCTGATACAGAAACCCGCAGCTCAGGGCAACCAGAAGAAAATATACAGCAAGGCTCAGGTATACCTTGTAATCATGCAGTGTAACATACCGTCGTTCTTTTTCGCATTTTTCCAAACAGGCAATCCGTTCACCTATACCGAAATGATGCCAGTTTTTCTTATCACGAATATTGCCGCTCAGGGCAGCAATTTTTTCAAAAGAACGGATCAGAGGAAAACTGCTGTTCTGCACTCTGAAGGCATAAAGATCCGCCTGCCGTTCAAAGTTTCTTATAAAATACCCGAATAAAAAACGGAAATAAAGGAGCATAAAAAGAAAACCTGCTGCTGCCGCTATAAAGGAAAGCAGCTGGTCTCCGGCAACATGCGACCGGAGAAGAACCCAGTAAAACCAGTTGCTGTTGAGCAGCAAAAGAGGCAGATGTCCGTATAACGCATCGATAACCAGACTGAATCCGAAAAAAAGCACAATATACAGGACCAGATGATACCTTTTGACATGGCCGATCTCATGAGCCAGTACAGCTTCCAGCTCCTCCTTACCCATGGTTGTCAGCAAAGCCGGGGTCAGTAGCAGATACCGGAATCCGGGCACAAACCCCATGATTCCTGCTGTTATCATCTTTCCTTCAAAAAGAGGCCAGTAAAGTATCTCTGCGGAAAAATTCCGGCTCCGGCAGAATTCCTCTATCGCTCTGCGCTGCGGTCCCGGTTCCATAGGCACACAGCCCCAGAGCCTGCGGACTGCCGGAGGGAAAATCAGGGTAACCACCAGGATAAAGAGAAGAAAAAGAAAAGTTTCTCCCAAGAAAGATTCCAGCAGGCGGTCCAGGCCGGAGATCGGGACAAGGTTGAGCAGATCGAACAACAGGGAGAGAAGAAACCAGGGCAGGATAATGGTCAGGTTGATTCTGATATTGGTCACCACAAACCCGCCCGGGGAAGCAGAGCTCCTGAAAATGCGCCGGTAACTCGGCAGAGCCTGCAGCCAGATCAGAGCAAGAAAAGCAAAAAACAGCAGCACCCCGAACGAATTTTCCAGAACCGGAACAGTGCCGCCGAACGAGAGCGGGTGCAGATAATACTTCAGATCAAGCGCAAGAAATGAGGAGATAAAGAGAATGGTTGCCAGAATGGAGAGTTTTTTTTCTTTGGCAAAGTATGCACCAGAGGTCAGCGGAGGAGGACGGTTGAATACTTGGCCTGCAAGACGATAAAAGGAGTACAGGAGCAGAAAGAACAGAGGCAGGCCGAACCAGGGAGCAGGCAGGGGCTGGTCCGGCACGGCAGAAGTGGAGAGGACAAAAATGACCGCCAGAAAGTATATCAGGTTATTATAAATCATTCATCCTGCGTTCATTTTTTCATTCTCCATACAACAGCTGTTTCCACAGTTCCGCAATTCCGCAAAGGGCGCAGTGGAGTCGGCGTGAACGCTGTTGAGCAGCTCTTCAGGATGATGAAGAAAGTCCTCTTCCAGGGATTTGCGGGAACTGCCGAAAAACTGATTATTAAACCGGGTAATCATATTCAGATGCCCCCAGCGGGTCAGATAGTAGACTATCAGGCTGGGCAGCCGGGTATACACGGTTTCATCCGGAGCCGGATCAATAAAACTTGACTTCTGCAGTTTTTCCGTGGACAGCACCTGCGGCAGGTAAATATCTTTCAGGAACATAAATTCCGGCGGCACACGGGCTGTAATGCCGAACCAGTTGAGGAATCCGACCAGATACTCCAGAAAAAATCTTCCGATTCTGACTATCGGGTATGGGATATAAATCTCCCTCGGTGTTTTCAGCTCAAGATAGGCTCTGACTGTCAGAATAAGATCGTCCAGTTCGACCGGTTCCCTGTCGGCAAAATGATAGACCTCTTGGGAGAACTCCTCCCGGTGCTTCAGAACATGGTGAACAAAATACGGCAGTTTATTGGCACTGGTGTAGGAGTGCCTGACCTTTTTTCGGGTGAACAGAAAGGGCATGGATTCATCGGCAATGGAATACAGCAGACGATGGAAGCCCTGGGTTTTATGGTCATGTTCTCCGTAGACGATAGCCACCCGGACAATAGTATAATCAAGCCCCTGCGTCTTTCCCATATGCTCCAGAGTGAGTTCGGCCATAAGCTTGGACTTGGCATAGTTATTCATCCTCGCTGTCAGGGGCAGCCGATCTTCCTCAGTCAGTCCTTCCCCGGCAGGCAGGGTGGCTGCGGAGCTCATATGAATATAGGTGATGCCCAGAGCACAGCAGGCCCTGGCAAGATTGACACTGCCGAGATAGTTGGTCTCAAAGGCCAGCTGGGCATCCGAATCCAGAGCAGCCATAGCCGCATTGATGACAAAGTCAGGCCGGATCCGCTGCAGATAGACAATAATGTCCTGGGCGTTTCTGATAGAAAGTTTCTTGGAGCTCGGCGCCCGGATATCAAACTCTTCAGGCGTTTTGGTTTTGAAATAATGAACAAGGGTACCACCGATAAGGCCGGAACCGCCGATAAGCACACCGAGCTGACGTTTTTTTTTCTGTGATTCCCGCTCCATTTATGCCCCGGATGCAATCTGATCTTTGTCGCCTATCCTGTTTTTGTCCTTTTTTTTTGTCTCCTATATAGCATGTGCAGGTAGAAAAAACATCTTTTTTGATTTTTCTGCTTTCCCGGCTGAATTACCGTTTCCTGGCCGGTTCCTTGTATAGGTTTTTTCAAACTCAGCAGCTGACCGGCGGAAAATCACCAGCGGGTTCATCCTATCCGCTGTTTTTCCTTTTACAAGGGTCTCAGAAGAAAGGCTGCCGGTACAGTTCCAGCGTCTTTTCCAGCCATTTCTTATCATCACCCAAATACGAAAGCTCAGCATTGCGCTCATGTACTCTGTAGCGGGCAAAAACTTCAGGAGAGTTATAAAAGGAGCAGCCATGATAGGCCAGCCGGAGCCACAACTCATGATCCTCCCGGTAGCGCATTTCTTCCCGAAAGACTCCGAAACGCTGCAGGCATTCTTTGCGGACTGCCACCGTGCAGATCGACAGCCGGTTGCCCTGCAGCAGCAGATCATAGGTACAGTCTTCCGAAGTAAAACCGATCTGACCGTTCCGGATTCCTCTGCCGTGCTCGCCTTCGGTCATATATTCAATCGCCCCGCCGATCACATCAGCTTTTCTGGCGAGGATATGATAGAGCGTTCTCTTCAGCCGGTCCGGCATGGCGATATCATCGCTGTCAAGAAAGGCGACAAAGCGCCCCTTAGCCATTTCTATCCCTTTATTTCTGCCCCGGCAAGGATTGCCGCTGTTGTCCTGAAAAAAAAAGGTCCGTACTTTCGGATGATCAAGATATGACTCCACGACTGCTCTGGTTGCCAGCGGAGAACCGTCACAGATCAGCAACAGTTCAAAATTCACAAATGATTGCTGCAGGATGGAATCAATCGCTTCGCGCAGTTTTGCTGTCCGGTCATAAATCGGCAGCACAACAGAAAAATACGGGAATGAAAATCCGATGTCTGTATTGAGCCGCCTGATCTTCCGTTCAATCAGGTATACCCGAATTCTGTTGAGCAGCTGACGAAAACGATGACGCATTATTCCTGCAGATCATTTTTTTCAGTGCTTATCCACAGCTTCATCTTTTTTACCGCTGCAGAAGCCTTTGCAAAATCACCCCGTATAAGATAGCCAGCAAAACGTAACGGTGCCATCAGACGCCATGATTGGCTCCGGAAAATTTCGGATAATTTTTCATCACGTTGCCGCACCTGTTGGTTCAACACATCTATCTGCTCATCACGTTCAGCCACTGTCTGACGAAGCGTTTTCTCCCGCTCTTTCAGCAGGGCATAACCGGCGGTTCCGCCGGAGACAAGCAGTCCGGCAATCCCCGATTTCTGCAGCCTTGTTTTTGTGAAAAAATCGTTCAGATATTGAACCAGACTGTCTCTGTCTGCACTATAGGAGCAAAGTTCCAGTTGAAAATCAACTTCACGTTCGATATAAGCAGCAAAAACATCCCGGTCAAACAGCAGGCCAAAGGCATCATATATCCTGACCAGCACATCAAAAAAAGTTCCATCAGCAATAAGATCAGTTTGTTCGAGAAAATCCAGATTGGTACTCAGTTCACGGTATACTCCCCTGAAGAGGACAAAACCGAGTTCCAACGGTTCCCTGTACTCCCATTCCTGATCAATCAGGCAGAGTTGCTTTTCTCTGTTGATCAGAAAGTTGGCAGGAATACCGTCATAGAGCGAACCGGGAACCAGGAGAATTTCCCCTTGTGCTGTTGTTGTCTGAGAGCAGACATGTTTACGCAGCCAATCCACCCAAGGCGTCAGATAGCTGACAAAATATGCCAGAGTGTCCTTGAGCACAGCCTGACCCAAAAAACCGAACACATAGGGGATGCCGTCAATATACTCAGTCTGGCCGACATGATGACGTATGCCCTCCGGTGCCTCAGTCTGATCAGAGGTTGAAGAATAAGAAAGCCTTTTTTCAACAATGATCTCATTCTCTTCTTTCCGGAAAACCGTCTCGACAAGATGCCTTTTTTTTCGTCTGCAGCTGAATGCCTTGACCAGCCAAGGATCGGTGATGTCAGCCAGGGCTTTCTCATCGGGAAAGGCAAATACCAGAAAAGAATTGGCCAAATCCCGAAGCAATCCGTTGCAGGACAGTGTCTTCCAGATTCTGGCTTCTATGAACATTTTGTCCACATTGCGGCTGTAATCTCTGGAGGGATATTGTGCCACTAAGCGGGAACAGTCCAATTCATTGCCCTGTATCGCTTCTTCACGCACCAGAAGCTGCGGCAATTTATAATCAGGGAACGGATAGACGAATTCCAGCCGGTCAAAACCGGCACGGCTGAACAGCTGCTGCAGCTCCCTTCTCCCGAAAGTACGGGAGGTTCCTGGGCGGTACCAATCATTAAGTCCGAAAAAAGGCTGGCCGTTATGATCCTCCCCGCAACCGTTGAAGTATTTCAGGCCGAGCTGATTTTCAATGGCAATAACCAGTACGCCATTATCGCTTAATAAATTCCGGGCGTGCTGCAGGGCATCCACGATGGGGTCGTCACCTGCAAAAAAGGACGGACTGTACTCCAGAACCCCGATCATAGTGATCAGGTCAAAGGCATAACTGGGGGCAAAGTCTGCAAAGGCATCCTGATAAACTTCCACGTTGGCAAGGTCACGGCAGCGGGCCTTGGTGATTTCCGCCCGGCGCCTGCTCCCTTCAAGGGCGATAATGCCAGAATCCGGGCATTGTTCACCAAGCGCCCTGGTAATGGCGCCGCAGCCGGATCCGACTTCGAGGATATCCGGAAACTGATGCAGCTGAAAAGAAGAGAGCAGATTTGCCCGCAACGGAGAGAAATGGTATTCACTGGGCCAGTCCACCATCAGGCGCTGCAGCTCATCAGAGGCCACCGAAACATCAGCAGCTTCCTGTATCTGCTGCAGCAGGCGCTCCTCAATTTCAACACCATCGCAGTAGTTGAAAGCAGAATTTTCCGCCCGCGTCCATACCCCGGCAGAAGATTTTGTATATTTTGACAAGGGCATAAGATTTCCTCAGTTACCTCTTCACGCGGCTGATTCTGACTGCGGAATCCAGATCAAAAAATCCTACACTGGGACGGTCTGCAATCACTTCAAAGGTGATGACATCATAGCGGCGGTCATAGACAACATATTCACCGTCTTCAAAACCGGCGCAGCCGAAGGAAAGGAGATAGCCTCCGGGGTTGAGCATCATGCGCTGCTCAAACTCTGTCAGCACAATCTCTCCTTTTTCCACCCTGCCTATTTTGGCTTCTTTAAACAGGGTATTCGTGCCGGTAAGATCAAATCCTTTCACGTCTTTAATCGTATAGGCGGTAATCGGGTCGTCCAGCGCTTCATGAAAAAGGGTTGTAAAGCGGAAACGGTACCATTCTCCATGCACAAAAGAATATTTGACCTTGTCGCTGAGCGAATCTATGCCTATCTCAATGATCTCGGCTTTTCCGTTGCCGTACCGGTTTTCATCGGGATTCAGCTGGTAGGCCAGCTCACTTTCCCGCATATGGGCGGAGACCCGGTCAGCAGCAGTCTCGTCAGCAGTATTTTTCTCCGGTTGATCCGGTTGATCCGGAGCGCCGGACCCGATCTGCGTCTTCTGCATTTCAGGGACGGCCTCAGATTCCTGCTCCCCGTCGGAGGAAGCCGGATCAGATTCGCATTCCGCACAGTTGACAATTCTGCGGTTGTATTCGTCAACCACATCCTTGGCCGGACCTGACGTAATAACCCGTCCCTGTTCCAATAATAATGCCGCACTGCAGTAACGGGTCACCAGATCCATGGAATGGGTGACAAACAAAATGGTGACGCCGCGTTGCTGAAATTCTTTGAATTTGGCAAAACATTTGGCCTGAAAGGCTGTGTCGCCGACAGAGAGGGCTTCATCCACAATCAGGATATCCGGTCGGACATGAATGGCCACAGCAAAGGCCAGACGGACATACATACCGCTTGAATAGGTCCTGACCGGCTGCTCAATATAGTCGCCGATATCAGCAAAGCGGACAATATCGGCAAAACAGGCATCCATTTCTTTTCGATCTACCCCCAGAATGGAGCCGTTGAGATAGACATTCTCCCGACCGGTGAATTCCGGATTAAATCCTGCTCCGAGCTCCAGCAGGGCGGCAATCCGTCCGTTCACCGTTACCTGCCCGACCGTGGGCTGCAGAATCCCGCAGATAATCTGCAGCAGAGTTGACTTGCCGCTCCCGTTCCGGCCGATAATCCCCACAGTTTCTCCCCGCGCCACCGTGAATGAAACATCGGAAAGAGCATGAAACATGTGATGGTATCTGCGGCCTGAACCCGGCAGCAGGGCTTCGATAACCCGATGGATCGGACGGGAATATAATTTATAGACTTTGCTGACGTCCGTCACGGAAAGAGCCGGAATGCCGGAAGATAACACATCTTCCTCTGAAGGCGGCGATGAACTGACAGGGCACATTAATATTAAATACAGTTGTTAATTTGCAGTGTATTTACAGTAACTTGATGTTTGTTTTATAAGGATTCCGCCAGAGACAGCACGGAACAGAATATAACCGGACAAACTGCACCGGGATCGAATATGCAGAATACAGAAATATGATAGTCGGTTCCTGACAGTGAGTCAAAAACTATCCGCAGGATCAGGCAGGAAAGAGAGAGGGGGCGATATTGTATTGCCGGGTTGATAAAAGCTCAATTTGAAAAGATTCTGAGTGTAACCTTCTGATTTTTTTTACTATCTCCTCATCAGTCAAAACTTGGATTATCCTCTTCTTCTTATTCCCAGTCCAGCCCGATGTCACAGGCCGGAGCCGAGTGGGTCAGGGCACCGACTGAAATGATATCCACCCCGGTTTCGGCAATGGTTCGTACTGTGTTCAGATTCACCCTGCCGGAGGCCTCCACCAGGGCCCTGCCCTGAATCATCTCAACGGCCCGGCGCATGGTGTCTGTATCCATATTGTCCAGCATAATAATCTGCACCCTGCAGCCGAGACATTCCTCCACCTGCGTCAGAGTTTCGGTCTCCACCTCCACGGCAATGGTGTGCGGCACGGCTGCCCGTGCCTTCCGGACTGCCTCGGTAATGGAACCGCAGGCGGCAATATGATTATCCTTGATCAGCACTCCGTCGCTGAGGCTGTAGCGGTGATTTCTGCCGCCGCCCACCCGGACCGCATACTTTTCCAGCAGCCGCAGACCCGGCGTAGTTTTGCGGGTATCCGCAATATCGACGGCAAGCCCCTGGACAGCGTCCACGTATTGCCGGGTCAGCGTGGCAATGCCGCAGAGCCGCTGCACCAGATTCAGAGCCACCCGCTCGCCCCGCAGCAGACTGCGTACCGGGCCGCTGATGGTCATCAGCACTTGGCCGAAACCTGCTTTTTCTCCGTCCGGGATAATCTGATCAAAGTGCAGCCGGTTATCGAGCAGGTGGAAAACCCGGGCTGCAACTCGATCTATCCCCGCAGCAATCAGGGATTCTCTGGCCCTGAGCGTGACCAGGGCGGTTTCCTGATCAGAAAAGATAGCGTCCGTGGTGATGTCGCCGTGCTCCAGGTCTTCCCGCAGGAAACTGCGGAGCTGTTCATCCAGAAGAAAGGTGTCCATAGTTTTTCATCAGGCGAGAGGTACTGTTTCTGGTTTTTCTTCAAATTTCGGTACATACTCTTTCAGATAAATATCCGACAGGGTCTGAAACGCAGTAACAACCAAGGGGCCGTAAATGATCCCGAGTACACCGAATACAGACATTCCTCCGAGAATAGCCAGAAAAACCAGCAGGGTATGCATCTTCACCTGGTCTCCGACAAATTTCGGTTTGAGCAGATATTCCACAGTAAAGGACAGCACGATATAGAAAATAAAGGTAATCATAGCCTGTCCTGACGCACCGCTGAACAACAGGATGGCAGAGGCGGGAATCAGAACCAGCCCGATACCGAAAATCGGCAGAAAAGCCAGAATACCCATAACGCCTCCCCAGAGAATCGGTGAGCTGATGCCCAGCAGTGCAAACAGGATTCCTCCCATAACGCCCTGGAATACCCCGCTGATCCCGTTACCCACCAGGATAGCGCCTGATATTTCGAGAAATTTATGCAGCAGCAGCTTGTCCTGTTCTTCCGGCAGCGGGGATAGCCGGGTGAGAAAGCGGACCAGACGGTCTATCTCGATAAGCAGGAAATAGATCATCAGGATCAGAAAACAGAACTGGAGCACAAAGCTCATAATATTTGCTGCCCAAGCAGATGCTTTGTTGTACAGAAACAACCCGGCATCCTTACTGAGACCTGAAAATATTTCCGTAAGATTAGAGGGCTGAAAGTCGATACCAAATCCTGACAGGGCCTCTCTGGCATGGGCGATCCGGGGGCTGTCCTGAATGGTCTGCTGCAGTTTCAGCAGCAGATTGGAGCTTTTGCCTAGCTGATAGACATTCAGGGCCTCGGATGACAGGGCACCGATGCAGAAGGTCAGAGGAATAAAGATAATCAGAGCGATCAGTGCGCAGGTCAGGCAGGAGGCCATCCACGGGGACACCCACTTTCGCAGCCAGGTATAGACCGGCCGAAAAATTCCGGCCAGGAGAAAGGCAAGGATCAGTAGCTGCCAGAACGGCCAGAGCACAAAGCCGAGCAGCAGGACGGAAAGCAGAAAAACTGCGGTAAAATACCTTGCCTGCACAACATGCTGCGAAGAATTATCAGGTTCTTTATGTTGATTGTGTTGAATAACGTTTTGTTCCATAGCGATACCGTACGTATTCCGTACATAGAAAAATAAGAACCGGTACATCCGGGCTGTGGGAATCTGAGCAGCTCCGCAGCTTCCGGAAAATAGAAAATTTTTGGAAATAATACCCGACAACGGAACAGGAAACAATACCGAACAATACCGAATAATACCGAATAATACCGAACTACCGGAAAGCACCGAAGAACAGGGAAAGGGACAGACAAGAGAGAAAGGAGAATTTTACGCTGAAGTTGTGCCGGGCCTCGAATTTTTTCCTGTTCAGGGAGATCGGACCTGCCGGTCGCTGCCGGTCGCGCTGTTTATTTTTTCAGCTTATCCGTGAGCAGCTCCACCTGATGGCGGACGGTGTTTTTCTGCACAATATCCCGATTGATCACCTTAATGGCATACAGCACAGTGGAATGATCCCGGTTGTAGAGTCTGCCGATATCGGCCAGCGATTCTTCCGTGTACTTTCTGGTCAGATACATGGCAATCTGGCGGGGAAAGGAGATGGCCCGTTTGCGGGAGCGGGAGATCATCTCCTCAACAGAAAGTTTGTACTGGCTGCAGATCATATCCCGGATAACTTTACCGCTGAGCGGCATTGACGGATTGTTTCCGATAATTCCTTGCAGCACGGAATGCAGCATATCCATATCCGGCGGGGCATTATACATGGATGCCTGTGCTCTGACACCGATAACCGCGCTCTCAATCCGGCGGATGTCGCCCTGCAGTTTGTCCGCCAGAAAATAAATCTGCTCCTCGGAAAGCTGCAGATTGCTGCAGGCAGCCTTGTGCCGGATAATGGAAGCCCTGGTCCTGAATTCAGGTGCTTCGATATCCGTGATCAGGCCGGAGGTCATCCGGGAACGGAAATCCTCATCAATCCCCTTGATTTTCCGTGCCGCCACTGCTGAAGTCAGAATGACCCGTTTTCCGGATTTGATCAGGTAATCCAGAACAGTATTCAGCTCCTGCTGGGTTTTTGTTTTTCCGGTCAGAATATGCACATCCTCGAGCAGCAGCAGGTCGCAGTCATGAATAAAGCGATTGGAAAACTGGTCCATACTGTTACTGCGGATGCTTTTGACCATTTCAGCAGAAAACTGCTGAGCAGTCAGATAATGCATGCGGGTGCCGGGGGCGCTTTGCATAACCTGATGGACAACAGCCTGGGTCAGATGGCTTTTACCGAGGCCTGTGGCGGAACTCATAAACAGGTTGTTGCCGAAGGTAGCATCGGCTGAGGCAATGGCGTTGCAGGCCGAACGGGCCAGGATGTTTGATTCGCCGACCATGAACTGGTCAAAAGTATAGGCCGGATGCAGCGACCTGATGGCGGATTTGAACCTGTTCATGCCGGGCAGGCGGAGCTGGCCGGAACCGTTGTTTTCCTGCTGAGGTGCAGGCTGTTGTCCGGAAACAGTGAGCGAGACCGACGGAGGCATACCACTCAATTCGGCCAGATTGGCCTGAATACGGTCCAGATAACGGTCTTTCACCCAGGCACAAAAAAAACGGTCAGGACAGGCAAGTTCCAGCGTCCTGCTATTTTCCCTGATGCAGAGGAGAGGCTTGATCCACAGCGTGTACTCACTCTCAGGAAGTGAACAGGATAAGGAATGTTTGACGGTGTCCCACAACAT